>NZ_VFTJ01000017.1:0-131028 GCF_006439595.1 Mesorhizobium sp. B3-1-9 | reverse complement strand
GCCAACTTCATGGGCTTCGTCAAACTCGCCGCTATCGCCATCTGGCTCAAATAGTTAAATCGTCACCACCGCCTAGGCAATTTTTTGAAGCCGGGGCGACTTTTCCGGGCCCGGGCACGATCCATTCCGGGCGGGAGCGGTCCCGCCTGAAAGGCCTCCGTCGGATCCGTCGTGGGCCGGCTTAGCCGATCGACAGATTGACGGCCTTCGGACCCTTGCCGCGTTTGTCCGGCTCGGTGTCGAATGTCACTTTCTGCCCATCCTCAAGACCGGGAAGGCCCGACGCCTGCACAGCCGAGATATGGACGAAGACATCCTTCGCGCCATCATCGGGCGTGATGAAGCCGAAGCCCTTGGCATGGTTGAAGAATTTGACGGTGCCGGTCTGCGGCATGGGAAACTCCTTTGATCCCATCAAGTCAAGTCTCGGGCCGGCAAACTGCCCGAGAGGAAATTTGTCCTTTATTTTAGCGCTATCGGCAAGAGAAAGTTTTCGCCTGCCGATCCAAGCATTTGCGCGCAAAAAAGGCGCGACCGTCTCGGTCGCGCCTTCGCAATTTCAGGCCTGTGCAGAAGCCGGTTCATGATCCTGCCGCACCATTGCATCCGCAAGGATAAGGCTGTTGCGGGGATCAGGCGGCGCGCAGGTTGACCGCCTTCGGGCCCTTGCCCATGCGGTCCGGCTCGACGTCGAAGGTGACCTTCTGACCGTCGACCAGCGTGCGCAGGCCTGAGGCCTCGATCGCGGAAATGTGGACGAACACGTCCTTGGCGCCACCATCCGGCGTGATGAAGCCGAAGCCTTTGGTGGCATTGAAGAACTTTACGGTACCGGTCTGGGCCATTGGGGAAACTCCTTCACCCGTGTCAGTCTTGTGGTTCGCCCGCTGCCTCGCGCCTCGGGCAAATCCCGGTGGTTGCTTCGGCGGTCATGCATTCGCGCATGGTCAAACCCCCCGCCGAAAAACGGGGTTGTCAGAGATTCACACTTGTCGGGGAAAGGTCGTCCAAAACGTTCCGCTCTCCGGGTCGCAAATGCCCGAACATGATTTTTATTACACGGAAACGTGATGCTTGCAAGACGACGCTCGCGGGCGGCCCGCGGCGCGTCCAACGCTGGGGCCTCGATAGACCCGGCCTCATCACCGGTCATCGGCCAGAGACGGGCCAAGCATGGGCCAGCATGAGGGTGGCGACCATGGGTCGTGCGCTCCACAAACGATGGTTGCGTTTACCGCGCGGGATGCGAGGATATCGCGAGCCGGCATCACGCGTCGGGATGGAGGAGGGACTTATGCGGTTTCTTGCGGTCTGGCGGCAGGGCGTCGTCATTTTCATGCTGTCCGCGCTGCTGGCAGCCTGTACCGTCGTCGTCGACGATGGGCCGCGCCCCCGGCCGCCCCGGCCACATCCGCAGCTCTGCACCATGCAATACGAACCGGTCTGCGCGCGGCGCGGCGGCGACCGCCAGACCTTCGCCAATGCCTGCCTGGCCGAAAGGGAAGGCTACCGCATCGTGCGCGACGGTCCTTGCCGCGATGGTGGTGGTGGAGGCGGTGGCGGCGGGGAGCAGACGTTCTGCACACGCGAATACGCGCCGGTCTGCGCCAGGCGACATGGGCAAGTGCGCACCTTCCCGAACGCATGCGAGGCCCGCGCGGCGGACTATCGCATCGTCGGCGACGGGCCGTGCTGAGAAAACCGCGGTGTCCATCCGCGCAAACGGACACCGCGATGCGCGCTGACGCTTTGTCTTGAATCTCTTGCCCGCATGGCTTAGGTCCGGCGGACCAACAAATACGGCAGGTTTCCCATTAGCAAAGATCACAGAAGAGCGGCAAACGCCGGCGGCAGGCCAGGTGGCTCGGCCAGCCCGCTCGACCCGTATGTGCAAAAGGCGCTGCAACTGCATCAGGCGGGACGCCGCCAGGAGGCCGAGGCGCTCTACCGGCAGGTCCTGGGGCAGCAGCCGAACCATGCCGCCGCGCTGCATTTCCTCGGATTGCTGCTGCACCAGACCGGCAGGAGCCAGGAAGGGCTCGATCTCCTCGAGCAGTCGGTGACGCTGCAACCCGAGAATGCCGACTTCCTCAACAATATGGGCACGGTCATGCGTGACCTCGGGCGCGTCGCCGCCGCGATCGATTTCTTCCGCGGCGCGGTCGATATCCGGCCCGACCAACTGGCCGCGCGCGACAATCTCGGTTCGTCGTTGACGCAGCTCGGGCAGTTCGACGCCGCCGAGGAGATCTATCGCGGCACGATCGGCCGCAATCCGTTCCATGTCCGCGCGCGTGTCGGTCTCGCCGAAACGCTGCAGGAAGCCGGGCGGTTGGACGAGGCGATCAAGCTGTTCCGCGAGGCGCTGTCGATCCGGCCGAAGGACGCCGAGCTGCTCTACGGACTGGGCGTCGCGATGATGGAGAAGGGCAAGCTCGACGAGGCAACCGATCTCGCCCGCCAGGCACTGGCGATCGCCCCGAACATGGCCAGGGCCTGGCTGCTGCTCACGCAGGTCAAGCGCCAGACCGAGCGCGACAAGGAGCTTTCCGGCATGGAGGCCGAGCACGCCAAGGCGCCGCAGGGCAGCCTCGCGCGCATGCAGCTCTCCTTCGGCCTGGGCAAGGTCAATGACGACCTCAAGGACTATGGCCGCGCTTTCGACTATTTCGCCGAGGGCAATGCCATTCGCCGCAAGGCGATCGACTACGATCCCGCGCGCACGCGCGGCGAATTCGAGGCGATGAAGGAGGCCTTCGACACGGTCTTCTTCGAGAAGCACAAGCCAAGCGGCATTTCCGATGACACGCCGATCTTCGTCGTCGGCATGCCGCGTTCCGGCACCACGCTGGTCGAGCAGATCATCGCCAGCCACCCGCAGGTCCTTGGCGCCGGCGAGTTGAACATCCTGAAGACGGCCGTCGGCAAGCAGTTTCCGATGAACATGCCGGGCGGCTTCCCCGCCGGTATCGCCGACATGCCCTACAAGGCGTTCGCCGAAGCCGGCCAGGCCTATCTCGACATGCTGCATACCCGCTATCCGGGGTACCGCCATGTCACCGACAAGATGCCGGGCAACTTCCTTCTGGTCGGCTTCCTGCACATGATGCTGCCGAAGGCCAAGATCGTCCATTGCGCGCGCGACGCGGCGGCGACGTGCCTGTCGATCTTCAAGGTGCATTTCCGCGGCGACAGCCATCGCTACGGCTATGATCTCGGCGAGCTCGCCGATTTCCACAACCTCTACACCGACATTATGGCGCATTGGCACAAGGTGCTGCCGGGCGTCGTGCACGATGTGCGCTACGAGGATTTCGTCGCCGACCAGGAAGGGCAGACGCGGGCGCTGATGGCGCATCTCGGCCTGCCCTGGGACGACAAGGTCCTGTCGTTCCACGAGACGGACCGACCGGTGCGTACCGCATCGGCGGCGCAGGTGCGCCAGCCGATGTATCAGGGCTCGGTCGATCTGTGGAAGCGGTATGGGGATCGGCTGAAGCCGCTGCTGGATAAGCTAGCGTAGCAGGGCGAAGCCTCTCAGCTTCGTCATAGGATGACGAAGCGAAGGGCCGAGTGCTTCAAAGCTCCACGAACGGCTGGAAGCCGCCGAAGATCATGCGCTTGCCGTCGAACGGCATGGCAGACCAGTCCATCTTGAGGCGCTCGTCGGCCATCACCTTGGCCATGACCGTGTCGCGGCTCTGTCTGGACTCGTAGACGACCCAGGCGAAGATGACGATTTCATCGTCCTTCGCCTGCACGGCGCGCGGGAACGAGGTCAGCTCGCCATAGGGCACGTCGTCGCCGACGCATTCGACGTAGGCGAGCGCGCCATGCTCCTTCCAGACGGCGCCGGCGTTCGCAGCCATTTTCTTGTACGCATCGAGATTTGCCTTCGGCACGGCGAGCACGAAGCCATCGACATAGGACATGGTGGACTCCTCTTTGCTGAAATCAGGCGCCGGGCCGGCGGGGGCGCGACCCGGCGCGAGTGAGCGCGACATGCCCACCATTGGCGGGCGCCGCTGCTCGCCAGGAAATCACTTCACCGGCGCGTTCATCGCCCAGGCGACGCCGAAGGGGTCTTTCACCTGGCCCCAGCGGTCGCCCCAGAACATCACCTGCAGCGGGGTGACGACCTCGCAGCCGGCATCGACCGCGCGCTTCCACCAGGCATCGATATCGTCGCCGCCGAGATGGAGCTGCAGCGTGTAGCCCTGCGCCGCCTGATGCGGATGGCCGTGCTCGGGATAGGCATCGCCCAGCATCAGCGTCGAGCCATTGACGTAGAGATGGATGTGCATGGTGCGGCCCTTGTCGTCCGCCGGATAGGCGAACACTTCCTCCGCGCCGAAAGCCTTCTTGTAGAATTCGGCGGCCTTGATGGCGCCGTCGACCTGCAGGTAGGGGGTCAATCCGCCAAGGACCTTGGCGCGGGGCGGGGTCTGGTCGTTCATTCTCGTGTTCCTCTTCACGGGGTTGATCTGGCCACCCAAGGACGGACGAACCGGCGGCGATCCTACATGCCTCTCGAAAATTTCTTAAAGGGCCGGTTCCCGGCAGCCGGGGCGACCGGAGAACAATCGCATTGGATATGCCACTTTATATGACCTTCGCCGAGAAGGTGGCGGCACGGCGGCTTTCCCGCGTTTCGAAAATCTCCGGAAAGCCGATGTCCTTGCGCAACTCGGCGGGCAGCGAAAGCAGGATGCGCTCGCTGCGATGACGGGCACGCGCCGCGGCATACCGGTTGGCGAGGCGGCCGATGGATGACAGTACCGACATGTTGGTTCTCCCTGGTTGATGCCGGCATCACCGTGTCGGCATCCCAAGGACGAGGCGGCAACAGGCGATCCGACAGATCGCCTCAATCTTTTCAGAACACCGACGCCGCCAGCGCGGTGTCGTAATATTCCACCATCTCGATGATCTCGCCGTCGCGCACCGTCCAGAAATTGGCGGTGCGCATGATGAACTCCTCGCCGGTGGCGCGGCGTGTCATGTAGATCTCGACCTGCGCGGCGACCTTGTCGCCGCCGTCGATGATCTCGACCGGGACGAAGTGCCGGTATTCGAAGTCATCGTCGAGCGCCAGGAGCCTGGCGAGGAATTCCTGCTTGCCATGCGCGGTGCCGGCATGACGCGATTGCCGGGGATCGGCAATCCAGCGGAATACGACATCCTCGGCGCAATGGGCGAGGGCGCCCTCGATGTCGCGGTCCGCATAGGCTTTGTAGAGATTGCTGATGATTTCCACTGCACGCATGGCCCGTTCCCTCCATGGCTGAGCAATTCAAGATGCTCCTTTTTTAGCAGATGGAAAAGTATTGCCGGGCCGGCAGCAAAGCCTGCCGGGCCGGCGTTGCTTCGAATGCCGGCCCGGCAGATGTATCGTCTCTCAGTTCGGCGTTTCGGCGACGGAGCGGAAGAACGCTTCCGGGTCGTCGACTTCGGTCAGCCGCCGCCTGTCGATCAGCCAGAAGCGGTTGCCGACGGCGCGGATGAAGGAGCGGTCATGCGAGGCAAGCAGGCAGCTCGCCTGATGCTTCAGCAATTCGTCCTCCAACGCTTCCTGACCGTCGATATCGAGGTGGTTGGTCGGCTCGTCGAGCAGATAGAAATTGGGATGGATGAGCCGCAGTACCAGCATCATCAGTCTCGACTTCTGTCCGCCGGACAGAAGGCCGATCTTCCGCTGCTGCATTTCGATGGCGATGCCGGCGCCGGCGAGCAGAGAACGGGCGCGCTGCTCGCCGACATCGAAGCGGCGCGAGAGCATCGCCAGCGGCGTGTCGTCGCCATCGATGCCCGACAACGCCTGATCGCTGTAGCCGAGCGCGGTCGAGGGCGTCACCTTGACGTTCGCGACCGAACCTGGCTCGGCGACGGCGTCGCGGATCATCGCGATGAAGCGCGTCTTACCGACGCCGTTTCGGCCGAGCAGCACGATGCGATCGTCTTGGCAGATATGGCGCTTGCCGGTCCTGAACAGCAGCGTGCCGTCAGGGGTTTCGACCGCCGCGTCCTCGAGCGTGATCAGCACCTTGGCGTGGGTGCCGCGGTTGGCGAGCCGGATTGCGCCGGCCGAGCGTTCGCGGTGAGCCGCCACCGCCGCATCTTCCAGCTTCTCCGCCCGCTCCTTGAGCTGCCTGGTCTTCACCGTCAAAAGGTCGCTGCCGGAATTGATGCCGATATTGTTCAGCTTGGCGGCCTGCTTGCGCAGCTGCTGGGCGGTTTTCATGTCGCGCTCGAACTTCCGCGCCGTCGCCGCATCGACGTCGTCGAGGGCCTGCCTGGCGCGCGAATACGGCAAGGCGAACACCGGTGAGTCCTCCGGACGCAGGAACAGTGTGCGGTTGGTGGTGGCGTCGAGGAAGGCGCGGTCGTGGCTGGCGATGATCACCGGCACCTCGCGGGGCAACGCGTTGAGCCATGTCTCGAGTTGGCTGATCCTGGCAAGGTCGAGATGATTGGTTGGCTCGTCGAGCAGGAGCACGTCCGGATCGGTGACCCAGACGCGCGCGATCAGCGCCAGCCGCTGCCAGCCGCCGCTCAAGGCGCGCATTCTCCGCTCGCGCATGTCCTCCGGCACGTCGAGCGAATCCAGCACCACGTCAACGCGCCAGAGCTCGCTGTCGCGCTGTTCGGGCGGCAAAGCATCGGCGACGGCGTCATGGAAGCTGCGGTCGAGCAGCGCGTCGGGGACGGATTGCTCGACATGGCCGACGCGCAAGCCGCGCGAGCGGGTGATGTCGCCGGTGGTGGCTTCGAATTCGCCGGCCAGGCATTTGAGCAAGGTGGATTTGCCACGGCCATTGGCCGCGACGATGCCGAGCCGGTCGCCGGCGCCGATGATGAGGTCGAGATTGGAAAAAAGCGGCGCACTCATGGTGACGCCGAGGGATTTGAGGCTGATCAGGGCCATGTCGATATCTCTGGTCTTGCCGACGCTTTGTTGGAGCATGATCCCGAAAAATGGTTCCCATTTTCGGGATCATGCTCTAGCGGCTCAATGCACTTTGACGGTGCGCCGGCAGGCCATCAGGCCACGCTCAGCGGCACCACGAAGGGCAGACCAAAAATCGAAGCGGGAAAACCCGGACCGTCCTGGTCAGCCCTGCAAGCAAGCTCGCAGGGCACAAATCGGGCCACGCTGACGATGGTGACAGTAGTTCACGCAGCCCTCCTTTCCAGATGTTCGAGTATGCTGAGCGACTACACCAAAGGCGAGGGTGAGGGCAAGTGGGCCGCACTTGCCCTCTCCCACAAGCGGAGAAGGAAAAGGCGCTACTGCCCCGGCCGACCAGTCTTGCCCGGCCGGCGTTTCTGGCGGCGCTCGTCGGCTGGATCCTCGTATGAGCCGATGCCGGCGCGCTGGCGGACGATGGGTTTGTCGTCGCGTTCCTTCGCGCCCCCCTCTGTCCTGCCGGACATCTCGCCCCCAGGGGGGGAGATCGGCTGCGGCTTAGCCGGCTTCTTGCCCTCGACGGGCTTCTCGGTGCGGCGCACCGTCATCTCGTCAAGCGAGTTCTTGCGGAACAGCGGTTTGCTGCGGTCGCCGGGAATACCGAAATCGGAATCATGCGCTTCCTGCGCGCTCTGCTTCTTGAACAGCGAACGCGAGACGGCGCCGGCCGGGGTCGTCATGTCGGTGCCGGGGCCCATGTCGTCGATCGACGGCTTGGCGAAAAGCGGCTTCTTCACCGGCACGGCACCGTCGGCGCCCATCTCGTCGAGATGCGGCTTGCGGAACAGGTTGGGCCGGGCAGCTTTGGCCGCCTCCTCGGCGGCACGCGCTTCATCGAGCTTGCGGAACCGCTCCTGTTCCTCGACCGTACGATGTTTGGCCACGCCCTTGTTGTGCTTGCCCTTTTCGCGGCCCGATGCAGGACTTTGCCCTTCCACCTCGCGCGCCAGCGGATCGTCGGAGATGGCGAGTTCCATCTCGCGCAGCCGCTTGATCTCGTCGCGGACGCGCGCCGCCTTCTCGAAGTCGAGATTGGCGGCGGCATCGCGCATCTGCTTGTCCAACGCCTCGAGATGGGTCTTGAGGTTGTTGCCGATCATCGCCCCGGCATCGTCGGTGAACTGCGAGATGTCGGCGCGGACATGGTCCTTCTCGTAGACCGAGTCGAGAATGTCGGCGATGCGCGACTTGACCGATTCCGGCGTGATGCCGTTGGCGACGTTCCACTCCATCTGCTTCTCGCGGCGGCGGTTGGTCTCCGCCATCGCCCGCTCCATCGAGCCGGTGATCTGGTCGGCGTAGAGGATGACCTTGCCATCGACGTTACGGGCGGCGCGGCCGATGGTCTGGATCAGCGACGTTTCCGAACGCAGGAAACCTTCCTTGTCGGCATCGAGAATGGCGACGAAGCCGCATTCGGGAATGTCGAGGCCTTCGCGCAACAGGTTGATGCCGACCAGCACGTCGAAGGCGCCGAGGCGCAGATCGCGCAGGATCTCGATGCGCTCCAGCGTGTCGATATCGGAATGCATGTAGCGGACGCGGATGCCGTTCTCATGCAGGTATTCGGTGAGGTCCTCGGCCATGCGCTTGGTCAGCACGGTGACCAGCGTGCGGTAGCCGGCCCGGGTCGTGTCGCGGATCTCGCCGACGACGTCGTCGACCTGGCTCTTGGCCGGACGCACCTCGACCGGCGGGTCGATCAGGCCGGTCGGGCGGATGACCTGCTCGGCGAAGACGCCGCCGGACTGGTCGAGCTCCCAACCGCCCGGCGTCGCCGAAACCGCCACCGACAGCGGGCGCATGGCGTCCCATTCCTCGAAGCGAAGCGGCCGGTTGTCCATGCAGGAAGGCAGGCGGAAACCGTACTCGGCCAGCGTCGCCTTGCGGCGGAAGTCGCCGCGATACATGCCGCCGATCTGCGGCACGGTAACGTGGCTTTCGTCGATGAAGACCAGCGCGTTGTCGGGAATGTATTCGAACAAGGTTGGCGGCGGATCGCCCGGCTGGCGTCCGGTTAGATAACGCGAATAGTTTTCGATGCCGGCGCAGGAACCGGTCGCCTCTAGCATCTCCAGGTCGAAGCGGGTGCGCTGCTCCAGCCGCTGCGCCTCCAGCAAACGGCCAGCCTTTTCAAGCTCTTGCAAGCGAAGCTTGAGCTCTTCCTTGATAGACTTGATGGCTTGATTCAAGGTCGGGCGCGGCGTCACATAGTGCGAATTGGCGTAGATCTTGACGCTTTTCAGCTCGCCGGTCTTCTGGCCGGTCAGCGGGTCGAACTCGGTGATGGACTCGATCTCGTCGCCGAACATCGAGATGCGCCAGGCGCGGTCTTCCAGGTGGGCCGGGAAGATCTCGATGGTGTCGCCGCGCACGCGGAAGGAGCCACGGACGAAATTGATGTCCTGGCGCTTGTACTGCTGGGCGACGAGATCGGCGAGCAGGGCGCGCTGGTCGAGCCGGTCGCCGACCTGCATCTGGAAGGTCATCGCCGTATAGGTCTCGACCGAGCCGATACCGTAGATGCAAGACACCGAGGCGACGATAATGACGTCGTCGCGCTCGAGCAGCGAACGCGTCGCCGAATGGCGCATGCGGTCGATCTGCTCGTTGATCGAGGATTCCTTTTCGATGAAGGTGTCGGTCCGGGGCACATAGGCCTCCGGCTGGTAATAGTCGTAGTAGGAGACGAAATACTCGACCGCGTTTTCGGGGAAGAATTTCTTGAACTCGGCATAGAGCTGCGCGGCCAGCGTCTTGTTGGGCGCCAGGATCAGGGCAGGACGCTGCGTTTCCTCGATCACCTTGGCCATGGTGAAGGTCTTGCCCGAGCCGGTCACCCCGAGCAGCACCTGTGTGCGGTCGTTGCTGCCGACGCCTTCGACGAGATCCTTGATCGCCGTCGGCTGGTCGCCGGCCGGCTCGAAATCCGAAACCATCTTGATGGCGATGCCGCCTTCGGACTTTTCCGGGCGCTCGGGGCGGTGCGGCGTCCAAAGCACGCCGTCCTTGTGCAGGGGATTGCCGGATTCGATCAGTGCCGACAGGGCTGCCACCGTGGCGGTGACGCCGCTGGACGTCATCGTCTCGGCTTCTTCCAGCGAGACGTCGAGGCCGGCGATCGGATTGAGGCCGGCCGCGGTGCGCTCGCGCGCCGATGCAGCACCCCCCATCGAGGTGCCGCGCGCCGTGCGGCCGGGCGCCGACGAGCGCTCGGGGATCTTCTTCGGGGCCTTCGCCTTCGGCTGCTTTTCCGCCTCGCGCTCGATCTGCCCGGCCCAATCGGAGATCGAGCCGGTCAGCGGCGCGCCGGAAAAGTCGGCCTGCGGCGCCTCGCCAAAACCACCCGGCTTTAGCGGCTCGGCGGCATCGAGGAATTCGGTCAGCGGGCTGCGCCGCTTCGGCGCGTCATCTTGCGCCGACGAAGGCGTCTTCTTGTCAGGATGTCTGGCCATGACCGGAATATGGGTGGACTCGGCCAAAATGGAAAGAGCCGAGTGAAACGGCGCCGGCCGCGCGCGGACGCTGCTGACAGAAGGCTGTCAGGAGAGGCGTCATGACGTAGTGAGCCGGAGATCGCTGGCGTCCGCTGTCGCGGTCGAGGCAAGCGCCGCGGCGACGGCGGCGGCGCGGCGGGCCTTCGGTCCGTCCACCGGCCAGACCAGACGGCGCCTGATGGTCAATGCCGGAATCTCGCTGGCAATCTCGACGAGCTGCCCGGAGCGGAAATGCTGTCTCAGTACCAGTTCGCTGGCGAGCAGCGCGCCCATCCCGGAGATCGCGGCCTGCGCGGCCAGTACGGTCAAGGGGAACCGCGGTCCGTGGTCGATGTTCTTGCGCTGTCGGCCGGCGGCGGTGAACCAGTTCTCCCATGTGGGATAGACGTCGTCGCCCATGGTCTGATCGATATGCAGCAGAGGCAGGCGGTCGAGCATCCCGGCGCCGTCCCGGTCGGAGCGGTTCCCGATCAACGCCGGGGCGCAGGCCGGGACTACCCTTTCGGTGAAGAGCTCGGCCGAAGCGAGATGTTTCGCCGAGCTGTTGCGGTAGCTGATGGCGAGGTCGATGCCTTCGTCCAGCATCGAATCCAACGCGATCGACACGACGACGCGCACATCCAGCCTGCCGAGAGCCGCGCGGACATTGCCAAGGCGCGGCGCCAGCCAAAGCGAGGCGAAGGACGGATCGGCCGCGACGGTGAACGTATCGGCGCGGCGCTCGAAACGCAGCCGCCGCAGCCCGGACGCCAGTGCGTCGAAGCCGCGGTCGATGTCGGGCAGCGCCGCTTCGGCGATGCGCGTGAGCGCGATGCCGTTGCCCTCGCGCCTGACCAGCTTGACGCCAAGCCGATCCTCCAACTGCCGCAACTGATGGCCGACGGCGCCCGGCGTGACACCGAGCTCGTCGGCGGCGCGCGTGAGACTGCCGGTGCGCGCGGCGGCGGCCAGCGCCCGCAAAGCCGACAAAGGGAGGTCGCGAAGGGACGTCATGGATTGAGTTTACCTCAAAATCTACGAAAACAAACTCGTTTGCTATGTGGGCTACCGCCGACCTAGCGTTGAAGCCAGCTCAATTTAGGATGCCAGGTCATGCTCGATATGCAAACGCAGTCCATTCCCGTTAATCAGGTTTTTGCGCCGCCCTGCTCGTTCCGATCGATGCGCAACGAGGGAGCACGCATCGCGGTCGAATTCGACGACGGTAGCGCCGGCCGGCTGTCGATGCGCTGGCTGAGGCTTGCCTGCGAATGCGAGATATGCGGCGACACCGCTTCCGGAAAGCGCTGGCTGACGCCCGCCGACGTTCCCGCCGATATCCGGGCAACGTCGGTCGAAATCTCGTCCGACGGGACAATGGACGTGGTCTGGCAGGACGGCCATGCCTCCCGTTTCGCGGCTGGCTTTCTGGCTGTCTATGCCGGACGGGTCGGCGATTTCGGCGGGCCACGCTTCCATCCGGAACTGTGGAACAGCGATCTATCGAGGCGGCTCGGTCGCTTTGCCTTCGATGCGGTGGTCGAGGACGACGAGGCGCTTTTCCGCTCGCTGCGCGCCTTACGCGACCACGGCATCGCCATGCTGACCGGCGTTCCGGCCGAGCCCGAGGCGACGCTGCGTGTCGCCGGCCGCTACGGGCCCGTGCGCGAGACCAGCTACGGCAAGGTTTTCGACCTTGTCTCACGACCTGACGCGCGGGTGGCCGGAGAGACGGCGCGGGCGCAGATCCCGCACACGGACGAGCCGTTCCGCTATTCGCCGCCGGGCTTCATCTTCTTCCATGCCATCAGGACCGGCGCCGGCAGCGGCGGCACATCGCTGATGGTCGACGGTTTTCAGGTCGCCGAACAGATGCGCACGAACACGCCTCATTTGTTCGACCTGCTGACCCGGCATGGCGTGACATTCCATCGCGAGCACGCCGGCGACGTGTTCTTCAGCGCCGAGGCGCATGTCATCAGCCTAGACGCGACCGGCGCCGTCACCGGCATGCGCTTCAACGATCGCTGCCTGGCACCACAGGCCGGCGCCGTCGACGAGATCGATGGGCTGATCGAGGCGCTTGCCGAGCTGACGCGGCTGATCTGCGATCCGGCGAACCAGTTCCGGCATCAGCTGCAGCCAGGCGAGGTGCTGGTCTTCGACAATCAGCGGGTCCTGCACGGGCGCACCGAATTCGATCCGACATTGGCGGTCCGCCACCTCAGAAGCAGCAACCTCGACCGTGACGGCGTCCACAGCGCGTTCCGCACGCTGGCCCGTCGCTTCGCGCCGCAAGAGGCACAGGCGGTGCTTTACCAGGGGGCAATTTTCTGACGATAGCCAGGGGGACGGCGTCGACCTCGAAGGTTCGGTTCCTCGCCCCCGCCAGAGGCGGGGGAGAGGTGTCCGCGAAGCGGACGGAGAGGGGGTTTCGTAAGGCGGAAGCCCTTCTCTTCAAAGCGCCTTCGCCGCCCGGACCGGCGCCCCCTCTCCGTCTCGGCTTCGCCGAGCCACCTCTCCCCATTTCATGGGGGCGAGGAACCTAAAACCGCGGGCTTCAATTGAACCACAGCGCAAAGGTCAAAAAACCGGCACCGCCGAATTCGCGCTGGATCTGGTCGAAATCGTCACCGGCGAGGATCCTCCCGCTTTCGAGATAAGGCGCGATGCCGGGGCCGGTGATCGAGAGCACGAGGTCGAAAGGTTTCGGCTCGTCGAAGAAGCGCTTCATGTTGATGCCCCTGCCGGTGACGCGGAAATGCGGCAGCAGCACGCGGCCTTCGAGAAGGTCCTCGGCCATGGTCAGCGCGGCGAGCCAGGCGGTCACCTGCTGCTCGCCGACCTCGAGGCCGGTCAGCGGATTGACGCCTTTCTGCTGCGGTCCAGGCAGCCATTCGCGGTCATTGTCGGTCTCGGCCAGGATCGCTTTCCAGTCCTCGCGCGACAGCCGGATCATCTCCAGCAAATGGCGGCGCGCGGCCTGCCGGCGCTCCGGCTCGACCACCGGCCAGTTGACGAGGTGCACCAGTGAGACGAAGTCGGCGAAGCGCCATTCCGAGGCGAAGATGTTGCCGCTCATGCCGCCGTCCAGCGGTACCAGCGCATCCTGCAGCGGCAGTTTCGCGCGCGGGAACAGCATGTGGAAGGAGCCGTCGAACATGCCCTTGAAGTCATGCGCCAGCCAGAAATCGGCCTGCGCCATCAGGAATTCGGCGTAGCCTTGCAGCCAGAAGCCGTCGGCGCGGTCGAAGCGGAAGGTCAACGAGGGTGCTGCATCGCTGGTATCGATGCTGCCACGGGCGAGCGAGGCCATGATGGCGGCGATGCTTTCGTCGGGCGCGAGCTTGCCATCCTCGTTGAGGTCGATGCCGACGCGGGTGAGGTCGACGACCATGCCGATATCGGCATCGGCCGGCACCGAGCCCAGCGTTGCAGCGGATTTTTCCAGCCGGTCATGGAAGGCGACAAGGATGGCGCGGAATTCTTCATAGGTCAGCGGTTGCGGGTTGGGATTGTCCGGCACGGGCAATTGCATCAGCGGCAGCATGAAGGATTTCGGGCTCTCGAAACCGCGGCGATGCAGGCCGGTGGCGAGGAGTTCCAGGGCGGTGAAGAATTCGCCGGCGCCCGCGGCATAGGCCGCTGCCGGGTCCCTGGCCGCTGTCGCCTCCAGCATCGACAGCGCCGCGTTGCGGTCGGCAACGCTCTTCGCCTCAAACATGGACTTGGCCGCGTCCGGCATCTCCGCCCACGCGAAGGATGCCGGCAGGAATGCAAACAAGGCTGCTGCAAGGGTCGCTCTACGCATCGTCATTGCCCTCCACTCATGCCGCGAGCATACACGTATTTGGCTCGAGGCGTTCTCCGGTCTTGCAGATCAGCGAGTTCGTTTTCGCAATGGCGCCCGGCTTCAACCGGCCCGTCAGACAGTCTACACAGGGCGAAACTGGACCTGCCCGTGTCGAACTATCCGCTTTCCTACAAACTGTCGTGGCTGCCGCGCCTGCTGCGACCGTCGCTTGCCGGCGACCGGGACGGTTTCGCGGCGCCCGCGGCGACGTTGATCGATCCGCAGCCCATGCGGAAGGTGCGGCTGGCGTTCGTCGGCGACATTTCGGCAGTCGCCAATCGCGATGCGCCGGAATGCGATCCGGCGATCGCCGCGCTGCTTTCATCCGCCGACCTCGTGGTCGGCAATTGCGAAAGCCCGATCGTCGAACGCCCACGCGCGGCGATCGGCACGTGGCTCGGCACGCATCATGCGATGCGCGAGCGTTTCCTGGCCGATGCGCTTGCAGCCGCCGGCATCGCGCGCGACAGGCTCGTGCTGTCCTTGGCCAACAATCATGTGCTCGACCAGGGGATTGCCGGTTTCGAGGAAACACGCGCGGCGCTGAGCCGGCTCGGGATCCGGACCATCGGCACGGTTGCGGGCGGACCGGTCGAGCGTCATGCGGCCGGATCGCTGACGATCGGCTTTGCGGCCTTCACGCTGTGGCGCAACACGGACGCCGCGCCGTTCGAGGAACACATCTCGATGCGCAGCGATCCCGCCGAATGGCCGAGCGACGCCGTTTCCGGCATCGATCTCATCTGCGCCGTGCCGCACTGGGACTGGGAGTTCCGGCATCTTCCACGGCCGGCGACGCGGGCCCTGGCGAGGCGGCTGGCGGATCGCGGCGCCCGGCTGATCGCAGGGCATCACGCGCATGTCGTGCAGCCCATCGAGCGCATCGGCGACAGCTTCGTCGCCTATGGGCTCGGCGATTTTCTCGGCACTGCCTTTACCAGACTGCCATGGCCGGCACGCGTCGGCTCGATATTCGTTGTCGATGTCAGCGCCGATCCGGCCACGCGCGGCGCCATCGTCGCCTACAAGATGCACTTCTTCATGCGGCTGCGGGCAGGCAGCCATGAGCGGCTGGTGCCGGTGGAGGCGCTCGACGGGGCGCTCAAGTCGCGGGTAACGGACCGGCTGGCGACGATTTTCCCAGCCTCGCGGAACTAGGGCAGTTCTTAGTTTCACGGAAACGGCGAACTGCCCCAGCTATTTGTTTTGACGCAATTCCGGACGGAAAAACCGTTTCACACTTTTCCTGGAATTGCTCTGGCCGCCGATCGCCGCGAGCGCAGGCGACTTTCGCGCAAAAGCCGCTATCATGGCCGCATCTCAGCGGCGGCCGGGGGTGGCCATGGAAGCAGTGGATTTCATGCCGAGCGAAGCGGTGATCGCAGGCATCAGGCGCGGCATCGAGGACTATGAGGCGAAACGGGCGTGGGCCCAAAAACAGGTCCGCTGGCGGGTGCCCGTGTTCGTCGGCCTGGTCGTCGTCTTCGTCGCACTCATTGCCTGGCTGTTCAACGCCGCCGCCGATCCGCACGAACAGTGGCTCTCCACGCCGCATGTCTTTCTCTATCTTGGCGGCATGGCCGCGGCGGTGGTGCTCTATTTCCAGGCGCTGAGGCCGGCGACCCGGCTGCAGCAATCCTTCCGCGACACGCTGCTGCCGATGATCTTCGGCTTCGTGCGCGACGTGCGCTACCAGCACGGAACGCGACCGAACTCCTTCGACAGGATGCCGCGCGAAACCGTCGGCGCTTTCAACCGCCAGAGCTTCGACGACGTCATTTCCGGGCGCTACGAGGATTTTCCCTTCGAGCTCTACGAGGCCAAGCTCTGGGAAGGCTCCGGCAAAAGCGAGACGACCGCATTCAAGGGCGTCATCGTCGCCTTCGAGACCATCGAGCCGTTCCCGGGCACGCTGGTTGCCGCGCGCAAGGCCGGCAAGGTGGCGCATTTCTTCCGCGGCATGTTCGCCAGCAAGATGCAGGAGCTGTCCTCCGGCGTCGAAGACCTCGACGCCGCCTATGAATTCCGCACCGACAATGTCGAGGCGGCGCGGCCGCTGGTCACCGGCCGGATGGCGCGGGCGCTGACCTGGCTGCGCGAGACATGGCCCTACGACCAGGCGCGGGTGGCGCTCGGCGGCAGCGACGGCTTTCTGTTGATGCCGCGGTCGAAGAACTTCTTCGAGCTTCCGGATATCTCGCAGCCGATCGACTACAACATTCATGTCGCGCCGATGATCACCGATCTCGGCGCCATGCTGGCGACGGCGGCGCTGGTGCGCAAGATCGGCGCGAAGGACGAAGCGGCCGGATAGGGTTCAGCAATCGAAGCCGTATGCAGAACGCATGTAATCCGCCTCTTCCTTCGACATCTTCTTGAACATCACACAGACGGTGAAGCTGCCGACCTGGCGGCCGTTCCTTGTGTAGCCCCAGTCGGAGATGTCGTCCCTGGTGAATTCGATGTTCTGGCCGAGGACGACGTTGCGGACGATTTCCGGCTCGTTCGCCAATATCCCGACGAAGCCGTTGGCCGTCCGCTTGAAGGGAATGACCCAGAAATGCTCTGTCGCATTGCCGTCGACGATCATCACCTTCAGCTTGAACCTGTCGGTTCCCGGCGGCGGAGCGTCGGACAGGTTCAGGAATTCATCCAGGCTGGATCGCGCCTTTGCGATCGCCGCCGCCATCTCGGCGTCGTCCGAGGCGATCATCATGGCCTTGTCGTCGCCTTCCGCCCAGGCATGCAAAGGAGCGAGCGCCAGCAGCAGGCATAGCGCGATACGATTGGCAATTGTCATGACACCCCCCAACCCCAGTCAAGGCCACTATCTTCCTGTAATATGTCGGCATTATCAATCGAACTGCGGTTCGCCGCCAAGCTATTGAAGCCATGGGCGGACGCCTGCCATTGCGGCAATCATCCGTGGTTTTTGCGAAGTGGCCCACGCTGATCGTCAGCCGGGTATGATAAGCGGGACCCGGCTGCCGAAGAAATCGAATACGTTGAATGGAACTGCGCGGAGAGGGCAGGATATGCGACCGAGATTTGCGGCAGCGGCGTTCGCTGCGATCGTGCTTTGCGCAGGGCTTGCCCGTGCCGACGACCCGAAGGCATTCAAGCTGACCATCGACGGCGTGAGCGTCGATATCGATCCGGGCGAGGATGTCGACGTGACCTTGCCCGGCGGCAGGACCAGCAAGGTGCGGATCGATCACAATGATTTCGCGACCTTCTCCGGCGGCGCATTCTCCTTCGTCCATTCGAGCAGCAATTCGGTCACCAAGACCGATCTCGGCGACGGCATCGCCCAGTATCTCATGGCTTCGGCGCTCGGCACCCTCGTCGTGGTACAGAAATACGACAGGATGAACCCGGTTTCCCTCAACCAGCTGATGCTGCAGGAGATGACCAAGGAAACGGTCCAGGCGGGTGGGCAGCTGACGCAGCAGCCGACGAGCCGCAAGCTGGCCGACGGCAAGGAGTTGACGGGCCTCAAGGCCACCGTCAAGACGCGCACAGACAGTGCGGATTTCGAAATCGTCGGCTTCGGCACCGCCGATCGGGGACTGCTCTTCATCACGCGCATCGGCGATCAGGACAATGCGACCGAACAACCGCTGATCGACAAGTTCTGGGAGACCTTGAAGATCAAGCTGTAAGATGTCCGATCTTCAGGTGAGGCCGGCCCGCCCTGAATCTCCACACGCCTTGGACTGGCTTACAGACCCGTCAGGCCGGCCAGCCAATTCGCCGAGCGCTTCGCCGCGTCCACCGTTGCGCCAGCGGCGCGGCTGAGATCGGTCTTGACCACGGCATAGCCGGCCTTGGTGCGGTAAAGCACCGCGCGGCCGCCATCGACCGACCTATCGAAGGCGACGGGCTTTGCCGATTCCGTTTCGCTGGCGGTCACCGTTGCGCCGACCGGGGCGCTCGGGCGATGGTCGAGCTCGGGCGGCAGCGGGGCGATGGTTTCGACGACGCGGTTCTTGGGCTTCAGATCCGGCCTGGAGGCTTTCGCGGCAAGCTCGGAGGAAGAGGCCGAGCCCTTGACGCGGCAGATGCCTGAAACCAGCGGATAGTTGAAATTGCGCTGGTGCAGCATCTGGCTCTTCATCGCTGCCTCGCAGTCGGCGATCGTCGTCCATTTGGCCGGCGTCTCGCCGATATATTCGCACAGCTTGGCATCGCAGTCGCAGCCGACGATGGTCATGGCGACAAGGGCGGTCTTGATCACGGTCTTGTCCCTTCGAAATTGCCTCCCCAACCGCTTGCATCAATCCGCGCCGAACAAGGCGGGATTTGGCCGCCATTGTGAAATGTGGATGACGGGGCGTTTCCGAAGGTTGCTCAGTCGGCGACTGTGGCCGAAATGCCTCCAGTCGTCGGCGTAGACATGTTCCAATTCGGCACCGGCCTTGGCCAGAGCGGGCAGGACCAAATGCAGCTTGCGCACGGCGACGGTCAGCGCCGTGCGGCGCGTGTCGGGCGATACAGGGATCGGCTGGCTGAACAGGATGCGCGAGCCGTCGGGGGCGGTGATCCTCCGCGCCCGAGGTCGCCGTGATCATGATCTCGTCCTTGCCGCCGATCTCGACGAAGGAGATTCCCTTGTCGATCAGGCGCGGGACCATCCCGGTAAAGGCTTGCGAGCGGCTGGTGACGAAGATGGTGCCGTCGCCGCCGAGATCGCGCTCGAGAAGCGTATCCGGCTCGTTGCGCGCCGCCTCGCCGACCGGGCCCTTGGCCCAGACATGGAGGTCGGGCGGGCTCGGATCGCCGGCGGCGGCCAACACCGATTTGCTGAGATCGGCGCACCATTGCTTGACCGTGTCTGCCAGGCCGAAGGCGAGCTTGCGTTCGCTGGTGCGGATGGAGTCGTCGCCGGTTGCCGGTTCGACGGCAAACAGGCCAGCGCGCTTTTCGGCATAAGGAAACGCGTACCAGGGCGCCCTGTCGAGAAAGCCGGCGTAATCGGCGGCGACCCTGGTCTGGTAGATGTCGGCCGCGACGCGCTTGCCGGCGGTCGCCTCGGTCACTTGGCCAACCGTGTTCTCGTAGGCCCACTGGATGGCGTGGTCGACCGTCAGGCCGGTGCCGATGAGCGTCGGCACGACGTAGTCGAGGATGTCGATGCGGCGAGCGGACGTCACGCGGATGATCGTTGCGTAGTCCTGCCAATAATGGCCGACATAGGCCCAATAGGGAAAGCCGCTGGGCTGATCCTTGCCGACAAAGGCGGCGTAATCGTGCGCGGCATGGATGGTTGCCCATTTCGGATAAGCGAGCCAGGTCGACGGCGCGGGCGACTGATAGCCCGGTATGGCTTGCCGGACCTTCGCGGCGAGTTGTGCCGGCGGAGCACCGTCGGTGATGCCGGGCAATGGAATCTTGTCGAGTGTGGTGGTGGTGAGAAAGCCGTAGGCAAGCCCGACGACTGGGATCAGCACCACGATAACGACCAGCCAGAGAATTGTCTTGATGAGCCGTCTCAGCCAACGCAGCAGGAACATGTCAGGCCGCGCCCGGGTCGAGGGGCCGGCATATCGCCATGCATAAGCCGGCACGGTCGGCGAAGATGCTGGCGACGGCAAGCTTGCGGATCAGCGGCATGAAGCATCCCCCTTCACGTCACGCTGAACGTTAGCCGATTTTGGCGCGGCGAACAGCCCGGCTCCGCACAAAGCGCAAAACAGGTTACCGGCGCCGGCGATCTCCGCCGGCAGCACTCCCCCGCTGGCGAGGCATCGCGCCAAACTGCCTGGAAAGCCATTCCCAAAAAGACAGTTGGCGCTGGGATTTCTCCCAGCGCCTCCCTGTCAGATCAGGAACCGGTTAAGGCAGCAACTCCTGTAAAGTCGTCGCGCCAGGCCAGCCTTGATTTTGACGGTCCTGCCAGTCGCCACCCGAGGGCAGCTCCCGTTCCAGACCACGCCGATCTCCACCCTTGCGGGCTTCGCCCAGCGTGCCATCGAAGGTTTTTACCGGCCTTCATGGCAGCATCGGTCCGCCGTCGGCGTTGGCACGCTTTCCGCGGCACCCGTAGGTCTCGGCATCCGTCCCTCCAACAGGCAAGCCTGCTCTCGTTCTGGGCCGTACGGGCCTCAGGAAATCCGCCTTGCGCTTTTGCCTTTCGGCTGGGGCGTTCAGTGGCCGCCTGAGATGGGTTGAATGTACGCCGGATAAGGGGTCTGGGGAATGCCGGCGTGCCTGTGGATAGCGGGATTATCGGGGACCAATGGCAAAAGCTTCGGAAGCTGCCGGCCGAACCCCTTAGACAGCCTGCCCCGCTTTTTTAACGACCTTGGATGTTCGAGCCTTGCTCCGCCGCCCGGTCCGCGTTTCAATGTCGGCAAAAGAGTTTGGGCCGGCAAAAGACTTTGGGCGCCAGCGCGGACTCCGCCGCGCATTTTTGCGCGACGTGCCTCGGGGAGGTCGGCTTGAAGGTCGGGGTGGTGCTCAATCCGATTGCCGGAGGCGGCAGGCTCAAGCGGCATTGGGCGGAGGCGGCGGCGTCGCTCAAGACGAATTTCGGCGATTTCGACCTGCGCGAGACGCAAGCCTGCGGCGACGCCGAGCGGCTGGCGATCGACCTCGCCGCCGGCGGATGCGACCTGGTGATCGCGGCCGGCGGCGACGGCACCGCCAGCGAGGTGGCCGACGGGCTGCTGCAGGCACGGCAAGAGAGCGGCTGCGAAAGCGCGCTTGGGCTTCTGCCCTGCGGCACCGGCATCGACTTCGCGCGCGGGCTTGGCCTGCCGCGCGGCATAGGCGCCTCGGTCAAGCAAATCGCCGATGCCGAGGGCCGCAAGATCGACGCCGGCCGCATCTGCTACATCGACGACCACGGCGCGCTGGCCAGCCGCCACTTCATCAATATCGCCAGCCTCGGCCTGTCCGGCGCGACGGATCGCGCCGTCAATGCCGACAAGCGCAAGGGCAGGGTGTCGGCCAAGGCGCTGTTCTTCTGGCGCACGGTGCTCGAGTTCGTCCGCTACCGCTTCCAGGACGTCCGGATCACCATCGACGACGGCGAGCCGGTCGAGGCGCGCATGGCGCTGGTGGCGGTGGCCAACGGCAAATTCTTCGGCGGCGGCATGATGATCGCGCCGGACGCCGAGCTCGCCGACGGCCAGTTCGACATCGTTATCCTGCGGGCCGCCGGCAAACTCGGCTTGATCCGCGACCTCCGCCTGCTCTATGGCGGCCGGCATCGCAATCATCCGGCAATCACCATCCTGCGTGGCCGCAAGGTGCTGGTCGAGCCGCTCGGCGATGTCGAGAAGAATGGCGCGCTGGTCGACATAGACGGCGAGTCGCCCGGGCGGATTCCGGCGACCTTCGAGATCCTGCCCGGTGCGCTGACGCTGCGAGGTTAAATCAACTGGCTGAGAGCTTGATTCCGTTGACACGGCCAGATGGTTGAAATAGCTGGCTGTTTTTTGCGGGGTTATAGTTCCAGCTTGGCCGGGAAGCCCGGTGCGCGCAGCTCCGTCCCGATCGCATCCTCCAGAAGCTTGACGATCTGGGTCGACCAGGCATCGCCGCCATAGGCGCGCTTGCCCTCCTCGAAGATCGCGTTGACGTGCGATGCCAGATCGAGCGGCGCGCCGAAATCCCTGCCCATGGCCAGCGCGAAGCCGAGGTCCTTCAGCGCCAGGTCCATGGTGAAGCCGATGTCGTAGGAGCCGTTGAGCACCAGCTGGCTCTCAGTCTCGTGGACGAAGCTGTTGCCGGATGAGGCGACGATGGCGTGATAGGCCTGGGCGAGGTCGAGCCCGCCCTGTTTGGCGAGCATCAGCGCCTCGCCGGCGGCGACGAGATGGATGAAGGCCAGCATGTTGGTGATGACCTTGATCACCGCCGCCGAGCCGACTGGTCCCATCAGGAACGACTTCGCGCACATCGCCTCGATGGCTAGTCGATGGCGTTCGTAGAGCGCGGCGTCGCCGCCGACGAGCGCGGTGATCCTGCCCGACGCCGCCAGATGCACGCCGCCGGTCACCGGGCATTCGAGCGTCTCGATACCCTTGGCCGAGGCGAGGGCCGCCAGCCGCAGGATCTCGTCGCGGCCATTGGTCGACATCTCGATCCAGGTGCCGCCGGCTGGCAAGCCTTGGAGCAATCCGTCGGGGCCGGCGAGCACCGCTTCGCTGACCTTCGGCGAAGGCAGGCAGGTGATCGCGTTGCCGGCGCGGGCAGCGGCTTCCGCCGGGCTCGCCGCCGCCGTGGCGCCAAGCGCGACCAGCCGCTCGACCGCCGCCGGGTCGCGGTCGACGACGGTGACGGCAAAGCCGTTGCGCAGCAGGCTGGCGGCAAGGTTGCCGCCGAGATGGCCAAGCCCGATGAAGGCGTAGGCGAGGGTCACGGCATCAACGGGGTCTGCATCATCTGCAGATGCAGGTCCTTGCCGTTATAGGGATGCGCGTCGCAGACTTCCTCGTTGAGCTCGACGCCGAGGCCCGGCTCTTTCGAGGGGATGACGTTGCCGTCCTGCCATTCGATCTTCTTCTTGAGCAGTTTTTCGTGGAAACCGTCCCACTGCTTCAGCGATTCCAGGATGAGGAAATTGGGCAGCGTCACCGCAAGCTGGATGTTGGCGGCGCCGACGATCGGACCGCAATAGCAGTGCGGCGCCACCTGGATGTGGTAGGCCTCGGCCATGGCGGCGATCTTCTTGGTTTCGAGGATGCCGCCGGAGCGGCCGAGATCCGGCTGCAGGATGGTGGCGGCGCGGTTCTCGATGACACGGGCGAATTCGAACTTCGTCGTCAGCCTTTCGCCGGTGGCGACCGGTATCGACGTGCCGCGGGCGACCTGCGCCATCACTTCGGGCATGTCCGGCGGCACCGGCTCCTCGAACCAGAGCGGATCGTATGGCTCGATGGCGCGCGCCATGCGCAGCGCGCCGGATGCGGTGAACTGGCCATGCGTGCCGAATAGGATGTCGGCCCTGGTGCCGACCGCCTCGCGGATCGCCTTGATCATGCGCGCCGAAAGGTCGATGTCGATCAGACGCGGCTGATGGCCGTCATAGGCGGTGTAGGGACCAGCCGGATCGAGCTTCACGGCGTTGAAGCCCTGCTCGACATATTCGAGCGCGCAGGCGGCGGCCATGTCGGGGTCGTTGTAGACGTTCTTGCCGCGCGCATCTTCCGAATGGACGCTGCCGGTGTGCGGATAGAGATAGGTGTAGGAGCGCAGCGTCTCATGCACCTGGCCGCCGAGCAGCTTGTAGACCGGCTTGCCGGCTTCCTTGCCGACGATGTCCCAGCAGGCCATTTCGAGCGCCGAGAAGCAGCCCATGCCGGAGACGTCGGGGCGCTGGGTGAAGCCGGAGGAATAGGCGCGGCGGAAGAAATTCTCGATGTCGTGCGGATCGCGGCCGACGAGATAGCGTTCGGCCATGTCCTCGATCATCCTGGCGGTGACATGCGCGGAGAAGGTGGCGTTGTAGGCTTCGCCATAGCCGGCCACGCCGCCGTCGGTGGTGAGCTTGACGAAGATGAAATACTTGCCGCCGATGCCGGGCGGCGGGTTGCCGACAACCCAGGTCTTCACGTCGGTGATTTTCATTTGTGGTCCTCCAGAACCAGATCGGCGCCTTTCCATCCGGTCAGGATCGAGGCGGCATTGGTGTTGCCCGTGATGTTGTCGGGGAAAATCGAAGCGTCGATGACCCGCAAGGCGTCCAGCCCGTGCACCTTCAGCCGGGGATCGACCACGGCGCGCGATGCGTCCGGCCCCATGCGGCAGGTCGAGACCGGGTGATAGACGGTGCCCGAGCGTTTCCTGAAATCCTGGATCAAGTCGGCGTCCGACCTTATCGAGGGGCCGGGCAGCACCTCTTCCTCGATGATCTCTGCCATCGCCGGCATCGCGGCGATCTTGCGCACGAACTTCACCGCCGCCAGCATCTCGTCGACATCGGCGTTGGTCGAATAGGCGTTGGCTGTGATCTTGGGATAGTCGCGCGGGTTGTTCGAGCGGATCATGATCTCGCCGCGGCTCGAGGGCCGGCAGTTGGACAAACCGATCGAGAAGCCCGGCCAGGGGTCGGGCGTCAGGATCGGACGCTCGCCGCTCTTCGGGATGACGGTCGAGAAGGCCTGGAAATAGAGCTGCATGTTCGGCCGCGCCATCGACGGGTCGGTGCGGAAGAAGCCGCCGGCATTGTTCATCGACAGCGACAGCGGGCCTGAGCGTGTCAGTATGTATTGCATGCCGACCAGCAGCTTGCCCCACCATGGGCGCAGGATCTGGTTGAGCGTCGGGACCTTGCCCTTGAAAGTATAGTTGATGCCGACATGGTCCTGCAGGTTGGCGCCGATATTGTCGTTGGCGTGAATGACCGGGATGTCGAGATTGCCGAGCAGCGCCGACGGGCCGATGCCGGAAAGCTGCAGCAGCTGTGGCGAGTTGATCGAGCCACCGCAGAGGATCACCTCGCGGCCGGCGCGGACAGTTTTCGTTTCGCCGTTCTGCTCGTATTCGACGCCGACGGCGCGCTTGCCCTCGAACAGGATTTTCGTCGCCAGCGCCTTTGTCTCGACGCGGACGTTGCCGCGCTTCATCGCGGGCCGCAGGAAAGCTCGGGCCGCCGACATGCGGCGGCCGTTCTTCGTCGTGATCTGGTAGACGCCGACGCCTTCCTGGGAGGCGCCGTTGAAGTCCGGATTGAACGGCAGTCCGGCCTGTTGGGCGGCGGCAAGATAGCGCTTGGTCAGCGGATGCACCGCGTTCGTGCAGTCGGTGACGCGCAGCGGACCGCCGACGCCGCGCCACCGGTCGGCGCCGGCCGCATTGTCTTCCATCGCCTTGAAGGAGGGCAGGAGGTCGTCATAGCCCCAGCCGGGATTGCCGGCGGCGGCCCAGGCGTCGAAATCCTCGCGCGCGCCGCGGATGAAGACCATGGCGTTGATGGAGCTCGAGCCGCCGAGCAGCTTGCCGCGCGGCCAGTGGTCGGCATTGCCGGCGAGACCGGGATCCGGCTCGGCCTTGTAGTTCCAGTTGACGGCCGGATCGAAGAAGGTCTTGCCGTAGCCGAGCGGCATCTGGACGTAGAACCGCTGATCGGTTCCGCCGGCCTCCAGCACCAGCACCGAGAAGCGGCCCGACGCCGACAGCCTGTCGGCAACGACCGAACCGGCCGAACCGGAGCCGACGACGATGAAATCATAAGTCTGCATGATGGTGTGGGCGGCTCCGCAATGTCAGGCTTACCCTAGACATTGCCGGCTCGCGGCGTCGCCGTGGCTTCCGGCATGGCTTGTGAAAAAAGCGACCGGCGAAGCGGCGTGCATTTCGCTTTCACCAAAGCTTGCGACATGGCGGTCGCATTGCTACGCAACAGCAACCGACCTCCAAGGATTTCGCCATGGTGCATTACGCGGACGGAAAACCTCTCGGCGATCTCACTTTGAGGACGCTCGCCATGCCCTCCGACGCCAATGCGGCCGGCGACATCTTCGGCGGCTGGGTTATGGCGCAGATGGACCTTGCCTGCGGCATCCGCGCCGCCGAGCGCGCCAAGGGGCGGGTGGTCACCGCCGCGGTCAAGGAGATGTCCTTCGCCAAGCCGATGAAGATCGGCGACACGCTCTGCATCTACACCCATGTCGAGCGCGTCGGCCGCACCTCGATGGTGCTCAAGGTCGAGGCCTGGGCGCAGCGCTACCTTTCCGATCTGATGGAGAAGGTCACCCATGCCGATTTCGTCATGGTCGCGCTCGACGGCGAAGGCAAGCCAAAGCCGGTTCCGGCCGAGATCTGACGGGATACCCGATTCTCCCCAGGCTTGCCGTTTTGTAACAACGCCCGCGTGGGAGATGCGCGTCGCGACATCCAATGGTTGCCTTCGCGCCCCACTTTGAGGTCGCGAGGGGACAACAATGCGTCAACATATGCTGAACGGCTGGCTCGTGGCAGCCCTTATTGCTCTGGTCTGCCTGCTCGGCGTAACGGCCTATATGGAGGTCAGGAAAGACCTTCCACGCGTCGCCTGCATGCGGGATCGCACCGTGGCCGGCAAGAGGGCCGCGCAATCGGAACGCTGCTCAACGGCGTGTTGCGGCAGCACCAATCCAAACGCCTGATGCGTGGCCGGCTAAAGACAGCCATCCTGTCGAGGCGGTTGCGCGGAGACGCCAGCGAGGCTAGCGGCGAGGCCGCGGCGGATTTGATCGAAGCGAAACACGAGACAGGGCCGGCGCCGAGCCGCACGGTTCATCCAATGGTTCAGAAACCATTGAACTACAAGGGTTTCAAGCCTGCTGGCTGTCGAATTTCGCGCGCGCTTCGCGGACCCGATTGGTGTTCTTGCGCGCCCATTCGCCGAGCGCGCCGACCGGCACGAGCAGCTCGTGGCCGAGCGGGGTCAGCTCGTAATCGACACGTGGCGGAATGGTCGGAAACACTTTTCGCGTCACGAACCCGTCGCGTTCCAGACCGCGCAAGGTGGTGGTCAGCATCTTTTGCGAAATGCCTCCGACGGCGGCGCGCAACTCGTTGAAGCGCATCGCCCCGTCGCCCAGCTTGCCGACCACGAGCACGGTCCATTTGTCGCCGACCCGTTGCAGGATCTCCGACACGGCGCGGCAGTCCTCGGTGATGTGCGGGTGCCTCAGTAACAAAAACGTGCCTCCTTGCGCGCCGATTTGTCAGTATCACATATAGCGCCGGTATCCAAACGATACCAAAAATTCCCGCAAGGAGAGCCCCTTATGTCCAAACCCAAAATCGCCATTGTCGTCGGTTCGACGCGCGCCGCCCGCTTCGCCGACGTTCCGACGCAATGGATCGCCAAGATCGCCAAGTCGCACGCCGATATCGACGTCGAGATCGTCGACCTGCGCGACTGGCCGCTGCCTTTCTTCGACGAGGTCGCTTCCTCCGCCTGGGCGCCGTCGCAGAACGAAGTGGCGCAGCGCTGGCAGAAGAAGGTCGCCGAGTTCGACGGCTTCATCTTCACCGCCGCCGAATACAACCATGCTCCGACCGGTGTCTTGAAGAACGCCATCGATTATGCTGCCAATGAATGGAACAAGAAGCCGGCCGGTTTTGTCGGCTATGGCTCGGTCGGCGGTGCGCGCGCGGTCGAACAGCTCCGCCTGATCGCCGTCGAGCTGCAGATGGCGCCGGTCAAGTCGGCCGTCCATATCGCCTGGGGCGATTTCCTTGCGGTCCGCCAGGGCGAGAAGAAGCTCGAGGACATCGAGCACCTGAACCAGGCCGCCGCCGCGCTGGTCAACGACGTCGCCTGGTGGGCGAAGGTGCTGAAGGCCGCCCGCGCCGCCGACGCGATCGCCGGCGAAGCCCAGGCCGCTTAAAGAGCCTGCGTGGACTATCCTCCCGAGGGGCGGCGCTTGCGCCGCCCTTTTTTTTGGTTTGCGGAAGTCGGGAGGCCTCGACGATGGCCTATGCCGATACGTTCCTGGTCATCATGGTGGCTTTCGTCATCGCCACGGCGCTGGTGCCGTTCCTGCCCAACGTGACGCCGAAGGCGCCGCCGCCGGATGCCCATTGAGCGCAACCGGCAGAGGCCGGTGCGGACGCTGCCCTGCCATACGAAGAGTAGGCTCATCCTTACAGCCAGCCGCCCGAAAATCCGGCCCGTCGCAGGCCCGTGGCAATTGCCGGCACGCTTCGCATCAGCCGCCACAGGAAATCGGACCTGTAATTCTCGATCATCAACACTATCGGCCCCTGATTGATGCCGACATGGTCCGGCGACACCCAGCCGCAAGGCCGGCCTTCAATGGCGGCGATCGTTGGATTGAAGCTCGCGGTGAAGCCGTAGGGATTGCCGTCGTGCAGGTCGATTTCGTGGAAGTAGCGCAGCGCCGGCAGCACGATCTCCGGCGCAAACGGCAAGGACGTGATCGCCGCCCATGGCGACAGCGTGCCGTCATCGGGACCGAAAGGCGCGCCGCGCGCCAGGTAGTTGAAGAAGCGGCGTCCACCGGCCTGCTTCTGTTGCGGGCCCGGGCCGTCGCTGGCCGTGAGGCCCCAGCAATTCTCCCCGTAGCCGGTGAAGCCCTTGGGATTGCGGATGGCATAGTCGCGCTGGAGAAAGGTCGCCTGCCGGCTGTTCTCGAAATAGTCGCTGCCGACATTGCGCATGAAGGCATCGCGAATGCCGCGAAAATCGATCCAGATATGCGAGAACTGATGGATGAAGAGCGGACCGGCATAGACCAGGTCCCGGCCATAGATCTTCTTCCATCTATAGCTCGACAACCAGGCGGCGTAGCTCTCGGGCGACAATGGGAAAGTCGGCGAGCCGAGGCCCAGCATGTAGAGGATCAGCGCCTCGTCATAGCCTTCCCAGCGGTAACGCAGGAAGCCTTTTTCGGGCCGCCAGCCATGGGTGACGGTGGCGCCGCCATTCTGCGCCCAGCGCCAGTCGGTGCGGCGGTAGAGCGCATCGGCGAGCCGGCGGATCTCCAGTTCGAACTCGTCGTCGGCGTCGAAATAGGCGCCGGCCGTCAGGACACCGGCAAGCAGAAGCGCGGTATCGATGGTGGACAATTCGCAGTTCCAGACGCGGCGTCCGGTCCGCATGTCGAGGAAATGATAATAGAAGCCCTTGTAGCCGGTGGCGTCGGGCTCCGGCCCATGCGGCGCATTCCAGAAGAAGCGGAGCGTGGCGAGCGTCCGCTCGACCGCGGCGGCGCGCGTCATGAAACCGCGCTCGACTCCGACAGGATAGGACGACAAAGCGAGGCCGACGGCCGCTATGCTGGCGGGCGATGCCGCGGTGTTGCGGTCGGCGACCAGGCCGTTGACCGGATTGGCCTCCTTCAGAAAATAGTCGAAGGACAGACGTTGGATGTCTGAAAGAAGCTCGTCGTTCAGCGCGTGTTCGCTCGATGCATCCATGGTTGCCGATATAGACGCTTTCGCAGCGCTTCAAAGCTTTCTGACCGTCAATCCTAAGTGAGGAAGCGAAGCTTGGCTGCCGCGCCAACCGCCCCGACGCCCGATCGAACCTTTCCGGCCACTCAGCGCGCCACCGGGCGATGGCCGCCGGGCAGGCGGGTGGCGATCAGCTTGTCGATGCGGCGGCCGTCGAGGTCGACCACCTCGAAGCGCCAGCCTTGCGCGTCGACGCACTCGCCGGTCGTCGGCAGATGGTGGAGATGCGACAGCACATAGCCGGCGACGGTTTCGTAGTCGCGGTTTTCGGGCAGGTCGATGCCCAGCACCTCAGCCATCTCGTCGGCCTGCATGTAGCCGGCCAGCAGCCACGAGCCGTCATCGCGCTTGACGGCGTTCTCTTCCTCGCCCGCCTCGAGGTCGGAGCGGAACACGCCTGTGATGGCTTCGAGGATGTCGGCCGGCGTGACGATGCCTTCGAAATGGCCGTACTCGTCATGAACGAGCGCCATCGGCACGTCCGATTCCCTAAGCTTCTGCAGCACGTCGAGCGCGTCGGCCTGGTCATGCACGATGGGGGCGGCGCGCACATGCTGGCGCGGATCCAGCACCCTGCCGGCGAGAAGGGCGGCCAGCACGTCGCGCGTCTGGATGACGCCGACCATGGCGTCGACATTGCCGTCGCCGACGGGCAGGCGCGAGTGCTGGGTATCCATCAGAAGCTTTTTGACGGCGGTCTCGTCGGACTGCAGGTTCAGCCAGTCGACCTCGGTGCGCGGCGTCATGACGGCGCGCACGGCGCGGTCGCCGAGGCGCATGACGCCGGCGATCATGCGGCGCTCGTCGGATTCGATGGTGCCGTGATGCTCGGCCTCGGCGACCAGCATCTTGATCTCCTCGTCGGTGACCTTCTCTTCCGCCTCGCCGGCCTGGCCGAGCAGCCACAGAACGGCGCGGCCGGAAATGTCGAGCAGGAAGACGAGCGGCGCCGAGATGGTGGCAATGATGGTCATTGCGGGCGCCGCGCGGACGGCGACGCGCTCGGGATCGCGCAGCGCGATCTGCTTCGGCACAAGCTCGCCGACGATCAGCGAGGCATAGGTGATGATTGCGACGACGATGCCGACGCCGACAGGGTCGGCGATGTTTTCGCGGATGCCGGTCGTGGCCAGATACTGCGCCAGCCTTTCGCCGAGGGTCGCGCCAGAGAACGCGCCCGAAAGAACGCCGACGAGCGTGATGCCGATCTGCACCGAGGACAGGAATTTGCCGGGGTTCGAGCCCAGCGCCAGCGCGCGGCCGGCGCCCTTGACGTTGCGGTCGATCATCGCCTTGAGGCGGGCGGGCCGCGACGAGACGATGGCGAGCTCCGACATTGCCAGAAGGCCGTTCACGCAGATGAGGACGGCAACGACGGCGATTTCAACATAAAGCATGGGCGGTCAATAGCATTGCTGCAGCGCATTCGAAAATAGCTTGTCGGTATTTTTGGAACATGACAGGCGCGCTGTTCAAGCCGCATCCCAGATCGGCGCCGAGAAATGCCCGACAAGCGCGTCGATGACGACGCGCACCTTAGGCGTCAGCGCGCGCGTGACGGGCGCGCCGTCATTGCGGCGTCTTCAGCACGCCGATCACGGCCATGCCGTCGGTGAAATAGGGATCGCCGCCGCCGTTGCGTCTAGTCTTGGTGGCGCCGATCCCCGGTATCTCGCTGGTGGATGCCAGCAGATCGGCGGCCTTCAGGTCGCCGATCAGGAAGTCGCGCTCGGCGTCGATGTCGGGGCCGATATGGTGGGTGACGGCGCCCGTATCGTGGCTGAGGCCGACGCCGCGATCGAAGCTCGCGGCGCCCAGCCAGAGCGGACGGCCGTCGTCGCCGACCCTATCCGTCTGCCAGAAGCGGACGTGGTGGCGCCGGTCGGCGCTGCCTCCGATCGGCTTTTCGAAGGCGAGGTCCTGGGCACGGCCCTCGAACAAAAGGCGGCTCATCGGCGCATCGGGGTAGGGGCGGGAAAACAAGACGCTTTCGCCGATGTCGATCGCGGTCCGCAGCGTCACGGCATCGGCCGTATCCCAGCCGGCGACGGCGAAGGCGTGGACGACTTCCTTCTCGGTGCCGACCAGGCCGACATTGATCGGGTCGCCGGGGATGCCTTGCGGCGTGTGCGTCACCATCTCGAAGGGCCGCGTGCGGAAGCCGCGCTCCCGCCAGGTCCAAAATTCCGGCGCGGCGAGATAGGCGAGCGCCAGATAGAAGGCGCAAAACGCCACCAGCCAGATCGCCGCCCGCCGTCTTAAGCTTCGTTGGCTCATGAATGCCGCCCGACCCGTATGGTATCTGTTGCGCTACAATCATGGGAAATCAATGGCCAGCGATCTGGAGACCATTTATCATTAGTTATCGCTAAAGGGGGGTGCGAATGGGGCGGACAAAGACAAGCCACGGGAAAATGGCGCTGACCGCGGAGCTTGTCGCGAGGGTCGAGCGCATGGAGCCCGATCCCGGTCCCGAGCCCGGAACTGACGAACACAGCGATGCCGAATTTGACGATCTGGCCGAACAGCTGCTTGCGCAATATCGGCCTGAGACGCTCTGGGTCTTTGCCTATGGCTCGCTGATCTGGAATCCGGAGTTCATCTATGAAGAGCAGCATCCAGCCACCGCGCCAGGGTGGCATCGCTCATTCTGCCTGACGCTGACACGTTGGCGCGGAACGCGAGAGTTGCCGGCGCTGATGCTGGCGCTCGACCGGGGAGGCAGTTGCAACGGCATCGCCTACCGGCTGCCGTCGGAGGACCATTTTGGGCAAATCGTCCAACTGCTTCGTCGCGAAATAGACGCGAACCCGCCGACCAATGTGCCCTGCTGGATCAAGCTCCGGACCAAGGACGGACCGCTGCGTGCCCTGGCCTTTGTCGCCGCACCCCAAGGAAGGGCCTATGCCGGCAAGCTGGCGCTGGAGCAGGTTGCGCACACGCTGGCGCGCGCCGCCGGGCATTGGGGCTCCTCGGCGCAATATCTTTTCCGAACGGTCGCCAAACTGGAGGAAAGCGGGATCCGCGACAGAAACCTTTGGCGTATCCAGGATCTGGTCGCCCGGCAGATCATCGCTGCCACCGAAGCCCGAGGCTGATCTAGCGGCAGGCGCGGTAACCGCTTTTGCGGTTCTTGATGTCGAAATGGAAATGGTTGCGGTGGTCGTAATTGTAGCCGGGGCCGAGCACCGTGGTGAAATATTGGCAACCGTCGGCGCGCACATTGTTGAGGAAGCCGCGCGTGCGGAAGGCGAACAGGCCGGGCTTGCGGACATCGATGTCATCGCCATTGTTGAGCTCGATGCTCATGACGTCGAGGGCGTTGCCCTTGCCGTGCTCGGACAGGACGCCTTCGCCGGCGATGTTGCGGCAGGAATAGCTGGAGCCCTGGTGGATCGTCTTGACGCCGGAGAAATAGCGCCAGCGGGCGGCCGGCTGCAGCTCGTTCTTCGTCCAGGCGGCAAAGGTGGCGGCCATGTTGCAGGTCAGCGTTGCGGCCGGCTTCATGGCGACGCTGCCGATGGCCGAAACTTTTACCGGGAAATCGATGCCGCACTGGCCTTCATGGATCGGCTGGATGTCCTGATAGACGACGCCCATCCGCTTCAACTCGTTGCGGCAGTCGATCTCGCTGGCCGGCAACTGCTCGCCGGGCGACATCGGCTCGTCCATGCGCGGATAGGCGGCCTCGGTCATGTAGGGATTGGACGGAACGAGGCGCTGCATTCCGGAATATTGCGGCGCGTCGGGCTGCGGCACGGCTGCCGTCTGGCTGCCGACATCGACGGCCGGCTGCAGCGCAAAGACGTCGCCCGTCGTACAGGCCGATATCGTCGCGATGGCGACGCCCGCGGCCAGCCCGGCGATCGTGACGCGCACACGCTTGTTCTGTAGCGCCAAGCCAAGCATGGCGCCAAGTCTTCGAGCCATTGAAAGGCGTCCTTGTCCCCGAATGGCACAAGATTAATCGCCAAGAGTAAAGGAAAGATCAGCGGCCCCATTCACGCATGGGGCGGAATTGCGGCGCTGTTCTTGCCGGATGTGACCCGAGACTTTCGATATCGCGCTTACTGGCAAAAAGTGCCGCCGTGGCGGCGCGGTTCCAGGTCGAGGTGGAAATGCAGCGCATGGTCGGCGTCGGCGCCCGGCCCGAGCACCGTCTTGAACGGCCCGCAGGCAGCCTTGCGCACCGCGTTGAGGAACTTCGCGTCCTTCTCCGGCGGCGCCGGCCCGACCTCGATCGTCCTCCCGTCCGACAAGGTGAAGCTGGCGATGTCGAGCGCGTTGCCGAAGGCGTGTTCCGACAGTTTGCGCGTGCCGTGGCGCGGCCGGCAGACAAAGGCCGAAGTCTGGTTGATCGACTTCAGGTCGGCCCCGAGTTCGGCCTTCGCCGTGGGTTGGACGACATCGGCCATGAAGCGCGCGGCCGCCTCCGCCATCTGGCAGTTGAGCTCGGTGCCGGGACTGATACCGATGGATTTGCCAAGCGTTTTCAAAATTATCGGATAGGGAATCGAGCAGCCGATTTCCGCGTCGTGCTCGGCCTTGTGCTCCTCGAATTCGATGCCAAGCGCCTTCAGCCTTTCCCGGCATGCGGTTTCCTCCGCCGGCATCTTGTCGGCCGGCATCTCGGCGGAACGCGGATCGGGAGGCATCTTTTCCTCGCCCGGCGGTTCGGGTTTTTCCGATGGTTGCGGCCCAGTTTCCGGCGGCTCGGGCTCCAGTTCGGTGGGCTTCTGCGGGGGCGTGGGCACGACATCCGGCGTCTGCGGTTCGGATTGCGTCCGCGGCCCGGATTGAGCGCCCTTCGAACGTGGCGGGCGGGCATCCCATTTCGGATGCGACTTGTCCTGGTTGAGAAAGTCGTCATTGCTGTCGAGGCGGCTTTTGTCTCGCCCGGACCTATCGGCGCCGTTCTCCATATCCCGCGGACGCGACCCCGGAACCGGTGTCGCCGCAGGCGTTTGCGGCGCCGGAGCGGCGCTTTGGCCGGCCGGCGGCAGGTGCCTCTTATGCCGATGATGATGCTTGGCGGCGGCCGGCGTAACCAGGAGGATCGCAGCCGCCACAGGCAGCGCCAGTCTGCAAAATCGTGAAAGGCTCAGCGTTGCCATCGCCCGGAAACGGCGGTCGCGTCGCGAAGTTGCCTGCCCGACCCGCCTTGCCGATCACAATCGGTTACCGGCGCGTTACGCGCCGATGGCTTCAAGGCCTTCCTCCAGCCAGTCGGCAAGCATCGGCAGGCCGAGCAGATACTTGGCCGTGCGCTTCCTGGGACGCTCCCTGGCCGCGGCCACCGCGTCCGCCCATTCGGATGCGTCATAGTCGCCGCGTCCGACCCAGGCGAGCGCGATCAACTCGGCCGCTTCGTCGATATTGAGATCGTTGATCAGTTCGCGGAATTCCTCCTCGGTGAGGTCTTCCGAGGCTTCCTCGACAAGGCCGTCATGGTGATGGCTGGCATGGGTGTCGCCGTCGAACTCGACCTCGTGCTCCGCGCCGTCGTCATAGTCCTCGTTTACGGCGGCGCTCAGCGCCTTGGCCTTGAGGATGAACAGGCGCACCGTGTCCGGATCGATCGAAAGGTCCCACTCCTTCTCGAGGCGCTGCTGCACGATCCTTCTCCACGTGATGCGCTTGGCCCCGATGATAGCGGAATTAAAACGCGCGTCACGTCCGGCGGTAACGGCTTCTGTCCGGCCGTCCAAAATAGTTCGGCAGCCACCCGCATTTCGGGATGAAACCGCGCCAAGACGGCGTTAATCTGGCATTGTCACGCTCATGGAGGCTTCGATGCGCAGACGTTTGCTTGTTCAGGTCATGGCTATTGCGGCGCTGCCGCTGTTCGTTGCGCCGGCTTTTGCAGCTGGTGAAGGCGGCAGCAGCGGTGGCCAGACGACCACCACCTGCAAGAAGGGCGAGGTTTGGGACAAGAAAAAGAAAAAATGCGTCGTGCCGCAATATGGCATGCTGGATGACGACAGCATCTATGAGGCCGGCCACGATCTGGCGATGGCCGGACGCTATGACGAGGCGATCTCGGTGCTGACGCTCGCCGCCAACAAGCAGGATCCGCGCATCCTCAATTATCTCGGCTATTCGAATCGCCATTCCGGCCGCGTCACGGTCGGCCTTGGCTATTACGAGGAAGCGCTTCGCATCGACCCGAACTACACGCTGGTGCGCGAATATCTCGGCGAAGCGCATCTGCAGATCGGCGATCTCGCCGGCGCCCAGCAGCAGCTCCAGGAAATCGAAAAGCGGACCGGCAAGGGCTCGCGCGAATACGGCATGCTGTCCGAGCAGATCGATCATTTCCTGAGGAGCTGAGCAGGGCCCGACGTCTCTCGAACCGGCTGTGATTGCTCACAGCCGGTTTTTGTTGCTCGCCGTCAGCCGCGGGCCCGCGAAAGCGGTGATCATTTTGCCGAACTTCAATTTTTGGGCGTGAAAATCGCGCGAAGATCGCTATATTCAGGGAAATTGTGGTGAAACGGTTCCGTTAGCCCGAGGCTGCCGGACCGTTTTCTTTTTGTACCCATTTGACAAGGTTGCTCCCGAAAAGCGGGGGTGGCGGCAGGAAAGGTCAGGCATATGATCAAGGTCCCGATGACAGGCGAGGGGTTCGCGTCATTGAAGGAAGAACTTCGCTGGCGTCAGCAGGAGGAACGTCCCCGTATCATCGAGGCGATCTCCGAAGCGCGCTCGCATGGCGACCTGTCGGAAAATGCCGAATATCACGCGGCGAAGGAGTCGCAGAGCCACAATGAGGGCCGCATCAACGAGCTCGAGGATCTGATCGCGCGGGCCGAGGTCATCGACGTCTCCAAGCTTTCCGGCGACAAGGTGAAGTTCGGCGCGACCGTCGTGCTCGTCGACGAGGACACCGAGGAAAAGAAGACCTACCAGATCGTCGGCGACCAGGAAGCGGACGTGAAGTCCGGCCGCATCTCGATCTCCTCGCCGATCGCGCGGGCGCTCATCGGCAAGGAAGTCGGCGACGCCATCGAGGTCAATGCTCCGGGTGGCGCCAGAGGCTACGAGATCGTCCAGGTGCAGTTTATCTAGCAGCTCAGGCTGGCGCCTTCGATCGGAGCGCCAGCAGCCGTTCCGCTTCCGCTATCACCTCAGCCGCCGTGATCTTGCCGCTGGCCGGCGCCATCAAGGTCGACGCAAACTTCCCGCGCGGGCCGGTGAGACCCGGTTCCGTCGCCAGGAAGATGGCGACCGTCGGCAGGCCGAAGGCGCTGGCGAGGTGGGTGAGGCCAGTGTCGGCGCCGATGACCAGCGTCGAGCGGCCGAGGAGCGCGGCGACGTCCGCGAGCGGCGATTTGGCAGTCAGCACGGTCCCTGACACGGCACCGGCAACGGCTTCCGCCACTTTCTTTTCCGCCTCGTTCGACCAAGTGACCACCGGCGTGAACTGCCGGTCGGCCAGCTGGTGCGCGGTTTCGATCCAATCCTCGACCGGCCATTTCTTGTCCTCGCGGCTGGTGCCGTGCAGCAGGAGGGCGGTTCTGCCTTCAATGCCGGCCGGATTGCCCGCCGGCGGCACGATGCCGGAGTCGAGCGTCGACAGGTCAGGCTGGTAGCCAAGCGCCAGCCCGAACAGCCGCCTGGTGCGCTCGATGGCATGCAGGTCGCGCGGCACGGCATATTTGCGCTGATAAAACAGCGTCGCCGACGGCTCGCGGGCGCTGGCCCGGTCGAAGCCGGCGATCGGCGCGCCGGCCTGTATGGCGACCAGGGCCGACTTCAACAAGCCTTGGGCGTCGATGACGAGATCGTAGCGGGAGGCGCGCAGCGCTTTGCGCAGTCCGGCCATCTCGCGCCATGTGGCGCCGTCGAGAAGCCGCTTGCGCCAGCGCCGGACCGCCACCTTGTGGATCACTCCAATGGCCGGGTGCAGCGCCACGATCCCGGCAAACGCCTCCTCCACGCACCAGTCGAAATTTATGTCGGGGCGGTTGCGCACCGCGTCCTCGACGGCGGGAAAGGTGTGGATGACATCGCCCATCGACGATGTCTTGACGATCAGCACTTTCATGCGGCCGCCGGAACCTCGAGCAAGCGGTCGGCCGCGGCTGTAACGCGGGCGACATCGAGCGTCTTCAGGCAGTTGAGATGGCCGAGCGGGCAGACCTTCTTGTGGCAGGGCGAGCAGGACAGATGCAGCCAGATCAGTTCGGAGCGGTCGCTGAGCGGCGGCGTGTTTTGCGGCGAGGTCGAACCGTAGACGGCCACGATCGGGGTGCCGACGGCGGCCGCGACATGCATCAGCCCGCTGTCGTTCGACACAGCAAGCTTCGCCGCGGCGATCAGGTCGATGGCGTCCTCCAGCCGCGTCTTGCCGGCAAGGTCGACGGCGCCCGGGGCAAGTGCTGCGATCTCGCCGGTCACATCGGCATCGTTCTTCGAGCCGAGCAGGACGACGCCCAGTCCCTTTGCCATCATGTCCCGGGCAAGCCCGGCATAATGATCGCTCGGCCAGCGTTTTGCCGGGCCGAACTCGGCGCCGGGCATGAGCGCCACGAATTTCTGGCCCGCCAGCCCGAAGCGCGCCAGCAAATCCCCCTGGTTGGCCTCGTCGACGGTAAGCCTCGGCGCGCGAAAGGTGCCGCCGCGCGCGAGGCCGAAATAGGCGCGCGCCGTGCGCCGTTTCAGCGCTTCGGGCAGCGGCACGACATCGGTCAGCAGGCCATAGCGCATCTCGCGCAGATTGCCGACACGATGTGGGATGCGGGCAAAGAACGGGATCAGCGCCGATTTCCAGCTTCCCGGCAGCACATAGGCCATGTCGTAGCGGCCGCGCAGCAGGCGGCCGAAGCGCCGCCGGCTGCGGAATTCGAGCGCTCCCGGCATCAGCGGAAAGTCGATCTGGCTGCGTATCTCGGGCATGCGCTTGACCAGCGGTGCCGCCCAGGCCGGCGCCAGCACGTCGATGGCGGCGTGCGGATGCTTTTCTTTCAGCGCCGCAAACAGGCACTGCGCCATGACCATGTCGCCCACCCAGCGTGGGCCGATCACGAGGATCGTTGGGCCTTCAGCCATTCGACATAGTCCCTGACGCCGGTTTCGACTGTACGGAATTGGCCATTGTAGCCGGCCGCGCGCAAGCGGGACATATCAGCCTGCGTGAAACTCTGGTAGCTGCCCTTGAGGTGATTGGGAAAGGGGATGAACTCGATCTCCCCCTTGCCCAGTGTGTCGATGACCGTCTCGGCGATGGCGCGGAACGGCTGGGCGCGGCCGGTGCCGCAATTGAAGATGCCGCTCGCGCCGCGTTTCCACAGCCACAGATTGACCTCCGCCACGTCGCCGACATGGATGAAGTCGCGGCTCTGCTCGCCGGGGCCGAAATCGCCATAAGCGCCGAACAGCTTCGGGTTTTCGCCGCGTTCGACCTGGTTGAACAGATGGAAAGCGACCGAGGCCATGGCGCCCTTATGCGCCTCGCGCGGTCCATAGACGTTGAAATAGCGTAGGCCGGCGACCTGCGAATGATCGGTGTCGAAGACGTTACGGCGAACATAGTCATCGAACAGTTTCTTGGAATAGGCGTAGACGTTGAGGGGGCGCTCGCACTCCGGCTCTTCGCGAAATTCTGAGCCGCCGCCATAGACCGACGCCGAGGAGGCATAGAGGAACGGGACACGCAATCCGAGGCAGGCATGCAGCAGGCGCTTGGAATAGGCGTAGTTCACCTCCATCATGAACTTGCCGTTCCATTCGGTGGTGGTCGAGCAGGCGCCTTGATGGAAGACGGCCTCGATGCGGCCGAGCGCGCCGTCCTTGAGCCGGGCGAGAAAATCGTCCTTGTCGAGATAGTCGGCGATGCGCAGGTCGGCGAGGTTGGCGATCTTGTGGCCGTCGGTGAGGTCGTCGACGACGACGATGTCGTCATGCCCCTCGGCGTTGAGAGCGGCGACGATGTTGGAGCCGATCATGCCGGCGCCGCCCGTGACAATGATCATGCTTTTCAGCCTTGCTCCGTTGCCGATTCCGGCCCTTATAGGGGAGGTGGACGGGAGTGTCGATAAAGCAGGCGCTCCGGTGCATCACAGTGAAGCCGCAAAAGCTCCCGCTTCAGTAGGCATTCGCTACCCGCAGTACCATGAGGGACCAAGAATGCCGTCGACCGAACTGCTCATCGCGTTCTTCGCCACCACGGCGATCTTCGCCTATATACCCGGCCCCGCCATGCTTTATGCGGCGGCGCAGACCATGGCGCGCGGGCGCTGGTCGGGGCTGACGGCGGCGCTGGGCATCCATCTCGGCGGCTATTTCCATGTCTTCGCTGCCGCCACTGGCCTGTCCGTGCTGTTCCACGCCGTGCCGCCGCTCTACATGGCGGTCAAGCTCATCGGCGCGCTCTATCTGATCTGGCTCGGCGTTTGTCTCTTCCGCAAGCGCGCGGATGGCGAGACGGCGCTGCCCGCGATCGAGCGGAAATCGGCCCGCCGGGCCTTTTTCGAGAGCATCACCGTCGAGGTGCTCAATCCCAAGACGGCGATCTTCTTCATGGCGTTCCTGCCGCAGTTCATCGACGCTTCGGCGGCGTTGCCGGTCTGGCTGCAGTTCGTGGTGCTGGGAACCATCGTCAATCTGATGTTTTCCTCGGCCGACATCGCCTGCGTGTTCCTGGCCGGTGCGATGATCGCCCGGCTGCGGCGCTCGGGCCGAGCGCAGCGGCTGATGCAGCGTGCGGGTGGCGCCGTGCTGGTCGGCCTCGGCGTCCACGTCGCCCTGCAGAAGAGCTGATTGCCCAGCCGGCTTCGGCTGCGGTCTGCACCAGGCCTGCCGTTGCGCTCGCCCGAATTGCGGTATATCGGCATCGCCTTGAGCAGCCCACGCCACAATTCCGGCGCTGAAACCTAATCAAGTCCGGCCGTCTTCAGGCAGACCTCGAGTGAGATGATCAAGCACAATCCGCCTTCTCCGGAACCTTTGCATCGCACCATCGCCCGGTTCGGCGACGTCACCGTGCTGGTGGTGGGCGATTTCATCCTCGACCGCTTCGTCAGCGGCGTGATCGAGCGCATCTCGCCGGAGGCTCCCATCCCCGTGCTGCATGGCAAAGGCGAGTCGCTGAACATGGGCGGCGCCGGCAATGTCGTGTCCAACATCGTTTCGCTCGGTGCTGCCGCCATCCCCGTTTCGGTGATCGGCGCCGACCAGGCGGGTAACAATCTGATGCGCATGCTGGACGAGATCGGCGTCGACACCGATGGGCTCCTGCAGCGCCAGGACCGCATGACCTCGTCGAAAAGCCGCTTCAGCGCGCTCAACCAGCAGGTGCTGCGTTTCGACGAGGAAGAGATCAAACCGCTCACTTCCGCCGAGCGGGCGAAGCTTATCGATCACTTCCAGGCCGCGCTTGGCCGTGCCGATATCGTCATCCTCTCCGATTACGGCAAGGGCATCCTGCTCGACGGCGTCGCCGGCGAGTTGATCGCGATCTGCCGCGATGCCGGCAAGCCGGTGCTGGTCGATCCGAAGGGGCGCGATTACGCGCGCTATGCAGGTGCTACGGCAGTGACGCCGAACCGCAAGGAGCTTGGCGAGGCGGTCGGGCGCAAGGTGTTCGGCGACGACGAGATCGTAGCCGCTGCGCGCGATCTGATCGCCGCGCATGACTTCGAGTTCATCGTCGCCACGCGCAGCGAGAAGGGGATGAGCGTGGTCTCCGCCGAGGATGCCCGCCACATCTCCACCCAGGCGCGCGAAGTGTTCGACGTTTCCGGTGCCGGCGACACGGTCATCGCGAGCTTCGCGCTGTCGCTCGCCGCCGGCGCCGACCGGGTGCATGCCGCCGTCATTGCAAATGCGGCCGGCGGTGTCGTGGTGGGAAAACGCGGCACGGCGCGGCTGAACGTCGAGGAACTGTCCGGCGCGCTGTTCCGCTCACATGGGCCGACCGGTCACCAGGATGCCATCCTCGATTTCAACGCCGCAGCCAGGATGGTCGCCGCCTGGAAGGAAGAGGGACTGACCGTCGGCTTCACCAATGGCTGTTTCGATATCCTGCATGCCGGCCATGTCAGCCTGCTGCATGCCGCGCGCAGCCAGTGCGACCGGCTGGTGCTCGGCCTCAACAGCGACGCCTCGGTGCACCGGCTGAAAGGGCCGGGGCGCCCAGTCAACAACCAGCATGACCGCGCCTGCGTGCTGGCGGCACTTGCCTCGGTCGATGCGGTCGTCGTCTTCGAGGAGGACACGCCGCTGAAGCTGATCGAGGCGCTTTTGCCGGACATCCTGGTCAAGGGCGCGGATTACACGGTCGAGACCGTGGTCGGCGCCGATGTGGTGCAGAAGGCGGGCGGGCGCGTGGTGCTGGTCGATCTCATCGCCGGCAAGAGCACGACGAACACGATCGGCAAGCTGCGTGCCGCAAACTGAGGATCTCATGTCTGACTTGAACGATTATCTTGTCCGCTCCGCGGCGGCGATCTCAGCGATGGTTGAACGCGACCTCACCGCGGAAATGGAGCGCGCCGTCGCGACCGTCGTCAAGGCGCTGTCGCAAGGCAAGGCGCTGCTGATCTGCGGTAATGGGGGCTCGGCGAGCGACGCCATCCACATCGCCGGCGAGCTGGTCGGCCGCTTCCTGAAGGAACGCAAGGCCTATAACGTCATCGCGCTGCCGGCCAACGCCGCGGTGCTGACGGCTTGGGGCAACGACTACGGCTTCGACACCGTCTTCTCGCGCCAGGTCGAGGCGCATGGTTCGGAAGGCGCGGTGCTGCTGGCCATCTCGACCAGCGGCAATTCGCCGAGCATCCTTGCCGCGGCCGAGCAGGCGAGGGCGATGGGCATGACGGTGATCGGCCTGACCGGCGAGACCGGCGGCAAGCTCAGGCCGCTGACCGACATCCTGCTCAACGTGCCGTCGACCTCGACGCCGATCATCCAGCAGGGGCATTTGTGCCTCTATCATCATCTGTGCGAGGCGGTCGAAGCGCGTCTCAGCAATGGCTGAGGGCGAGTCCGCCTTTCCGCTCGTCAAGCCCGGCCTATGGGTGGAGCGGATTGGTAGCAAGGTCTTTGCGGCCGGCCGACCGGCGCTGTTTCTCGACCGTGACGGCACCATCAATGTCGATACTGGCTATCCCGACAATCCGGCCGATGTAGAGCTGCGCGACGATATCATACTTGCCATCGAGGCCGCGAACCGGCGCGGGATTCCGGTCGTTGTCGTCACCAACCAGTCCGGCATCGCACGCGGCTATTTCGGCTGGGATGCGTTCGCCAGGGTCAACGAGCGCGTGCTCGGCCTCATGGCTGAACAAAACGCGTTTGTCGACATGGTTCTTGCCTGCGCCTACCACGACGCCGGCAAGGATCCGCTAGCGGTTGCCGACCATCCGATGCGCAAGCCCAATCCGGGCATGCTGCTGGAGGCGGGCCGGCGGCTCGGCCTCGATCTCAAGCGATCGCTGATCGTCGGCGACAAGCCGGCCGATATGGAAGCCGGCCAGCGCGCCGGCCTTGCGCGTGGCTGGCTGGTCGACGGCGAAGGCTCGACGATGGACGGGCTCTCGGTTTTGCCGTTGCGCGGCGCTCATGACCTTGAGGCGCTGCTTACCGCGATACGGTCGCTCTGATCGCGGTTTGATTCAAAGCCCCGAGCTAAACCGCTTGTTTTTGCAGGTGAATTTCCGGAAGCCGGCACATTAAGTCGGAAAAGCCACCAGGCCCTCATCCTTGACGCGACGGATGGTCAAGGCGGTGCGCACGGTGTCCACATTGGGCGCCGAAGCAAGCTCCTCGATGACGAAGGTCTGGAAGGTGCCGAGGTCGCTTGCCACGCAATGCAGCAGGAAGTCGGATTCGCCCGACACCATCCAGGCGTCGCGCACGATCGGCCAGCCGCGCGTGCGCTCGGCGAAGGCTTTCAGTTCGGCATCGGCCTGATGATGCAGGCCGATCAGGCAGAAGGCCACGACATCCATGCCCAGTGCCGGGGCGTTGAGAAGCGCGCGGTAGCCGCGGATGATGCCGGCCTCCTCCAGCCGCCTGACCCGGCGCAGGCAAGGCGGCGCCGAGATACCGACCCGGTTGGACAGTTCGACATTGGTCATGCGGCCGTCGCCCTGCAGCTCGCGCAGGATCTTCCAGTCGATGGCGTCGAGATCGGCTTTCAGCGGCATGAAGGGCTTTCGCGCAAGAATCTTTCGCAATTTTGTAATTTGGTTTCGCGCCGGAGGCCATAGCTTTGCGATGATTTTCTCCCTGTTTTGAGGCATGCCGTGATCCCAGAGCCGCGCACACCTCTGGCGCCATGCATTGATGACGGTCGGCGATATGGCCCGATATGCAGAGGACGAAGCTTTCCGGGGACGAAGGCCAACCTGCCTTGCTGGTCCCACGGGCAACACTTACATTACGCGCGACAACCACGGCTGCGCGCCGCAGGGGACTTTCATGAACACCAAGCATGCGCCTGTTCTTATCATCGGTTCCGGCCCGGCCGGCTACACGGCGGCGGTCTACGCCGCGCGCGCCATGCTGAAGCCGATGCTGGTCGCCGGCCTGCAGCAGGGCGGCCAATTGATGATCACTACCGACGTCGAAAACTATCCCGGCTTCGCCGATCCGATCCAGGGCCCCTGGCTGATGGAGCAGATGCTCAAGCAGGCCGAGCATGTCGGCACCGACATCATCAACGACATCATCACCGAGGTCGACCTCAATGTGCGGCCGTTTCGCGCCACAGGCGACTCCGGCACGGTCTACACGGCGGACGCCTTGATCATCGCCACCGGCGCGCAGGCCAAGTGGCTGGGCATCCCGTCGGAGCAGGCCTTCATGGGCTTCGGCGTTTCGGCCTGCGCCACCTGCGACGGCTTCTTTTATCGCGGCAAGGACGTCGCGGTGGTAGGCGGCGGCAATTCCGCAGTCGAGGAGGCGCTCTATCTGTCGAACCTCGCCAAGAGCGTCACCGTCATCCACCGGCGCAGCGATTTCCGCGCCGAGCGCATCCTGCGCGAGCGGCTGCTCAAGAAGGACAATGTCCGCGTCATCTGGGACACGGTCGTCGACGAGATCACCGGACGGCCGGGCAAGGCGCCGCTGCCGCCCTCGGTCGAGGGCCTGACGCTGCGCAACGTGGTGACCGGCCAGGAATCGAAGCTGCCGGTCGACGGCGTGTTCGTCGCCATCGGCCATGCGCCGGCGGTGGAACTCTTCGCCGGCAAGCTGAAGCAGAAGCCGAACGGCTATCTGTGGACGGCGCCCGATTCCACCCGCACCGATGTGCCCGGCGTCTTCGCCGCCGGCGACGTCACCGACGACGTGTACCGCCAGGCGGTGACGGCGGCCGGGCTTGGCTGCATGGCGGCGCTCGAGGCGGAAAAATATCTGGCGGGCATCGAGGTTCACCGCGAAGCGGCGGAATGACAGATCGGCTGAAAGAAGCCGTTTAAAAGCCTGATTTTTCATTCAGACGCCGAAGGCAACGCGAGGGGAATCATGGCGCTGGACTGGGACAAATTACGCGTATTTCACGCAGCGGCGGAGGCTGGGTCGTTCACCCATGCCGCGGAGACGCTGCATCTGTCGCAATCGGCTATTTCGCGGCAGGTCAGCGCGCTGGAGCATGATGTCGGCGTCGCGCTGTTCCACCGCCATGCGCGCGGCCTGGTGCTGACCGAGCAGGGCGAGATGCTGTTCCGCACGGCGCATGACGTGCTGATGAAGCTGGAAACGATCAAGACGCGGCTGACCGAGACCAAGGACCGGCCGTCGGGCGTGCTCAGGGTAACGACCACGGTGGGCCTGGGCGCCGGCTGGCTGACCGAACGGGTGCAGGAATTCATCGAGCTCTATCCCGAGATCAGCCTGCAGCTGATCCTCGCCAATGAGGAGCTCGACCTCACCATGCGCCAGGCCGATTGCGCGATCCGGCTGCGCCAGCCGCAGCAGCCCGACCTCATCCAGCGCCGGCTGTTCACGGTGCATTTCCACCTTTACGCGGCGCCGTCCTATATCGCCAAGTTCAGCAGGCCGGCCTCGATCGCCGAGCTCAGGAACCACCGCATCGTCACCTTCGGCGTGCCGGTGCCATCGCATCTGTCGGAGCTGAACTGGCTGGAGACCGTCGGCGATTTCGAGGGCGCGCAGCGGGTGCCGACGCTGCAGATCAACGACATCCTGTCGATCAAGCGGGCCGTGCAGGGCGGCGCCGGCATTGCCATGCTGCCGGACTATGTGATCAACAAGGACTCGAACCTGGTGCAGTTGCTGCCGGAGACCGAGGTGCCGTCCTTCGATACCTATTTCGCCTATCCCGACGCGATGAAGAACCAGGCGAAGCTGCACGTTTTTCGCGATTTCATCATCGCCAAGGCCCGTAGCTGGTCTTACTAAAAGCGCCCGGCCGAGAAACTATTGCCCGCGCCACGGCGTCAGCCGTGGCAGCCAGCCGGGGACGGCGCGGCGGTAGGTTTCGTATTCCGCGCCATAGCGATTGGCGAGCGTCGGCTCTTCATAGACCTTGACGAAGGAGACCATCGCCGCGGCGGCGATCAGGCCGTAGACCAGCACCGCCCAGCTCGAAAAGATCAGCGCCTGGCCAAGGATGATCGCCAGCACCGCCACGTACATTGGGTTGCGCACATGGCGGTAGATGCCGCCGACGACCAGTTTCTCGGTCGGCGCCACGGGAGCGGGCGTGCCCAGGCCCTCGAGGGCAAAATGGGCAAAGGCATGAAGCAGGATGGCGGCGGCTCCGACCACGAGAAGCGAGCCCGCAGGCACGAAGCCCGGCAGAGCCGACAGAGGTTCGCGATAGTGGTCGGTCAAGAGCCACGGCGCCAGGCCGGCGACGACGCCGGGCGCAACCACAAGGAACAGCGCGCTGCCGGCGATTGCCGAAAAAGTTCGCATCGTCGGTCTCCTGCCGTAAAAATAAACTCGGCTTGCCGAAATCGACATCATTTCGCCGACTCGCATATTTCCGAGAAAAATCAGCTCGATTTTGCATTTAAGCAGTCGCTTTAGGGCCGGAAACGCACCGGAATCGGCCATTTTTCTGGTCCTATGGGTTCCAGGAATAGGTTGGACCACAGCCTGCGTCTTTTTGCATGCGTGTGTTGCAAAATAGATGCTTGTTTCTTGGGCATGATGAGCACATATATAGTGTCATCTCCAGGGCGCGTTCTCCTCCCATTAGCGCCCTCGAGTGTTCCCCTCTGGAGGTTAGCCCTAATCGGCACTTCCAATCAACTCAGCCGGATCTTTATTGATCCGGCTTTTTTGTTGCCCGCGTGCCTTCGAGCCGGGAAAAAAACGACTGGATCCACCACGTAACAGTGACATGTAACATCGGGTAACATGTCGCGGACGAACTCTATGGTTTAAGTAGAGGATAGGACGCGGTTGGTCGGTTCGGGAGATGGGGGCATCACTCGGAAGACCGGGCTCAGGCAAGCACCGCGTCCGAACCATTTTTCCGGATGCGGCGGACCAGCCGTTGCCTCCCAGGAAAACGGTCCGCAATAGGAACGGCGTCCGGATCATCCGGACGCCGTTTTCATATCTTCAACAGAAGTCTGCGACCTGCTCAGGCGGCTTTGCCGTTGGCGTTCATCGCCTCGTCGGCGAGCCGGCCGGTGAGCTCGGCCATGTGGTCGAAAGCGGCCTTGTAGCTGGCGACGCCGGCGGTCGCCGAGCGCAGCTCGATGATCAGGTCACCGATTTCGGCCTGCGGCATGGTCGCCTCGACGACGTCCCAGCCGGGCCAGTCGGGCCTTGCATCATAGCCGAGGATCTGGCCGCGCCGCTGCGGGATCAGCGCGATGATCTTCGAGGTCGCGTCCGAAGGCGTGACGATCTCGACCTTCATCACCGGCTCCAGCAGGACCGGCGAACAGGCGGTCATGCCTTCCTTCATCGCGAGCTTCGCCGCCATCTGGAAGGCCATGTCGGAGGAGTCCACGGCATGGTAGGAGCCGTCCGACAGGTTGACGGCGACGTCGACAACCGGGAAGCCGAGCGGGCCTGTCTTCAGGTAGTCGCGGATGCCGGTCTCCACCGACTGAATGTAGGTTTTCGGCACCACGCCACCGGTGATGGTGTCGGAGAACTGGAAGCCGGACCCGCGCGGCAGCGGCTTGATCTCGATCACCACGTCGCCGAACTGGCCGTGGCCGCCGGACTGCTTCTTGTGGCGGCCGCGCTGCTGCGCTCCTTTGCGGATCGTCTCCCGGTAAGGCACCGCCGGGGCATGACCCTCGATCGGGATCTGGTTCTTGCCCTCGAGGCGCTCGCGAACCACGCGCAGATGCATTTCGCCGTGGCCCGACAGGACGGTTTCGGCGGAATCCTGGTTGTGGCGCAGGCTGAGCGATGGATCCTCTTCGGCAAGCCGCTGGATCGCCGCGGACATTTTGACCTCGTCCTTGCGCTCCTTGGGGCGAAGCGCGAAGGCGAAGACAGGCTGCGGCGGTTCCAGCGTGACCAATGGCCGGATGCCGCCCTTGGCCGAACTCAGCGTCTGGCCGGTCTTGACGTCGTCGAGCTTGCCGAGCGCGACCGTGTCGCCCGCCTTGGCGGATGTCAGCTTCGTCTGGTCCTTGCCGAGCATCTTGTAGATGCCGGAAACCTTCGCCGTGTCGCCATTGGAAAGGAAGAGCTCGGCCGCGTCGGCCAATTGGCCGGAAAGCACGCGCGACACCGAAAGCTTGCCGCCATGCGCAGTGTGGATGGTCTTCATCACCTGCACCACCGTCTGGCCGTCCGGCGCGCCAAGGCGCTTCCTGGTTGCCTCGACATCGGGCGCGTCGTGGCGAATGGCCTTCAACAGGCGCAGCACGCCATTGCCCTTCTCGGCCGTGCCGATCAGCACCGGCGTCACCGCGCCGGCGCGCAGGTCGGCCGAGAGATCATCGAAGATCGCATCCTTCGGCGGCTCGATCTCCTCCAGCAACTGCTCCATCAGGTGATCGTCATGGTCGGCAAGCGTCTCCAGCATGGAGAACCGCGCCTCCAGCTCGCGCGCCTTGTCGTCGTTCGCGATGTCGGCGACCTGGCTCTCGGCATATTCGCGGTAGATGTAGGCGCGTTCCAACGCCAGATCGATCGAGCCGATGACGACACCGTCCTTGCGCACCGGAATCTGGCGCAGCAGCAGCGGCACAGAACTTGCCGGCTGCAGCATCTTCAGCGTGTCGCGCACGCCCATGATCGCCTTGTCGACCTTGTTGAGGAACAGGATGCGCGGAATGGCGAGATCGTCGAGCTTGCGCATGATGAGCTGGAGTGCCGGGATCTTCTTCTCGTCGGCCTCGGCGACGACGACAGCGAGGTCGCAAGCGGCAAGCACGGGTTCGGCCTCGAAGGCGAATTCGATGGAGCCGGGGCAGTCGACGAAGGTGATCTGCTCGCCCATGAAATCGGTGGTGGCGAAGGTCGCCTCGACGCTCATGGCGTGAGCGCGGGCCTCGGGCGAATGATCGGAAACAGTGTTGCCCGACGAAACTGGTGACTGGCGGGGAATGGCGCCCGTGCGGGCGAGTATGGCTTCGAGAAGTGTCGTCTTACCGCTTGCGAAGGGACCGATTATGGCGATGCATTTCGGTCCCGTGCGTCGTCCTCCGGCGCGAGTACCCATGGCTGACCTCCACTCAGGCGTTTCCCAAGAGAGCGACCAGCAAAAGTGAAAACCGGTTTTGCGTCCGATCGCACCCTGTGCAGAGCGGCGGCCGGCCTGTTCGGCCGTCGCGGGCGGGGTTTATCCACCCCTTCCCAAAGCCATCGTCACACGGGTTCGCCGGGAGGGCAAGAAAAATAGGATGTTCGCCGGCTTGGAGTCGTCAGGCCACCATTTCCTATGTCAGGCTGTGAGGGCGAGCGGTTCGCGGGCGGCTGCACACAACGCGCTTGCCTTGTCGCGCGGCGCGGGCTTGCCGAAGAAATAGCCCTGGAAACGGCTGCAGCCGGCGGTCCTGGCGAGGGCGAATTCCTCCGCGGTTTCGACGCCTTCCGCGACGATGGCGATGTCCTGGATGCGGGCGATCTGGGCAAGCGCGGAAACGAAGATCTGCGCCACCTGGTCATGGGCGAGGCTGCGGATGTAGGAGCGGTCGATCTTGACGCTGTCGATGGGCAGCGACTTCAGATAGTTGAAACCGCAATGGCCGGTGCCGAAGTCGTCCAGCGCAATGTGGAAGCCGAGGCCGCGCAGCGCCTCCAGGCGCCTCAGAACCTCGGGCGTCGCGGCCGTCGCCACCGTCTCGGTGATCTCGATGATGAACTGCGATGCGGACCGGCCGGTTTCGCGCAGGATCCGGTTGCACATCGTCACGATCTCGTCGCGCTTCAACTGCTCGCCCGAGACGTTGATCGAGATACGCCGTCCGGGAAAATGCCCGACATCGGCACAGGCGCGCTTGAAGACCCACTCGCCGATCATGTCGATCAGCGTCGAGCGCTCGGCGATCGGGATGAATTCCGCCGGTGAGATCAAACCGCGCACCGGGTGACGCCAGCGGATCAAGCCTTCCAGCGCGTCGACCGAGCCGTCGGGATTGACGATCGGCTGATAGTGCAGCTCCAGCTCGCCGAGATAGACCGCGGCGCGCAGTTCGCGTTCCACCAGGCGGCGATAACGCTTGTCCGACAGCATCTCCTCATCGAAAACAGTGATGCGGCCGCGACCGGCGGCCTTGCTTTCGTAGAGCGCGAGATCGGCCAGCAGCATCAATTCAGCGCCGTTCGAAGCATGCAACGGCGCGAGCGCGACGCCCACCGAGATCGACAGGGGAATGATCTTGCCTTCATGCCTCTTGCCGGCACGCATCGCGTCCAGCAGCCGGCGCGCGTCCTTGTTGATAATGGCGACGTCGCCATGCGGAACCATGATGCCGAACTCGTCGCCGCCGAGCCGGCCGATGACGCCGTCCTCGAAGATGCGCTGGGCTTCCGCGACCAGGTGCGCCAGCGCCAGATCGCCGAACTGATGGCCGAACGTGTCGTTGAGCTGCTTGAAATGATCGAGGTCGATCAAAAGCAGGCTTGCCTGGCGACGGTTGCGCAAGCCACCCAACCAGTCGCCCAGCGCTTCGATGAAATAGCGCCGGGTCATGGCCCCGGTCATGGCATCGACGGTGAGAAAGCGATGCTTCTCGGCCTCGGCATCCGCCGCCGATTGCAGGCGCTGGACGACGCTCGCGCGCATATACATCAACACCAGAAGCGCCATTAAGGTCGATGCCACCGATACCACCAGCGCGCCTGCGCGGGAGGCGTTCTCCGTCAGCGCGAAAGCCGCAAGCCAGGTGGCGGCGATGCTCATCACGAGCAAAGCCTGGATGCCGCGATAGATACGGCCGCTGTGATCCTTGATTGTCGCCAAGATACTCATGTCCGCGCCCCCACAGCACGCGACATGGCTAGGGCTTCAGCCGTTAACAAACACTGAGTTCGGCGACCGTTCCGCGGCATTAATCAGCGCCGGATTGAGCGGTGGCGTTTTATGGTTAAAAAGCAACGATTTATGACAGTTTTTTGACCGGCTAACGAGCCTCTATCGCGGGGCCTCGACGCGGTCGTCAGGCGGCTGAAAAGGCCGGTTGCGTCAACAGCGCATCGGGGTGAAACTGCTTCGTAAGACGAGGCAGGAGCGGTTCACCGTCTCGCGGAAACGGCGAAACGCTCCATCTCTTTGTTTTTATGCAATTCCGGACGGAATGTTGCGGCGAAGGCGCCGAACTTAACCGCTCACACTTTTCCTGGAATTGCTCCAGCGAAGCATTATTCGAGAAGGATTGGACGATGAAGATCATTGCGTGCGGCTCAGTGCCGACAGTCACCGCGCCGGACAAATACTTTACCGGGCGGGTGCTGCAGACGCCAATCGTCGAGAAGGAGGCGCCGGCAAGGCTCAGGGCGACGCTGGTCAGCTTCGAGCCCGGCGCACGCACGCATTGGCACACGCACCCGCTCGGACAGACGCTCTATGTCACCTCCGGCGCCGGGCTTGCGCAGACCTGGGGCGGACCGATCGAAGAGATCAGGGCAGGGGATGTCATTTCCTTCGCGCCGGGCGAAAAGCACTGGCACGGCGCCGGGGCGAAAACCGCCATGGCCCATATCGCCATGCAGGAGGCGCTGGACGGCGTCCATGCCGACTGGCTGGAAGCGGTCACGCCGGAGCAATATGGCGGCTAAGGCCAACAAAAAACCCGGCCGAAGCCGGGTTTTCCAATGTGACAACGTGGCGTCGATCAGGTCAGCGACGCGGTAAAGCGCTGGATGCGCGTGCAGGCTTCTTCCAGCAGCGCGTCCGAGGTGGCGTAGGAGATGCGGAAGTTCGGCCCCAGCCCAAAGGCCGAGCCGAACACCACCGCGACGCCTTCGGCCTCGAGCAGCTCCGCGCAGAAGGCTTCGTCATTGTCGATGACCTTGCCCGTCTTGGTCTTCTTGCCGATCAGCTGGGCGCAGGACGGGTAGACGTAGAAGGCGCCTTCGGGCGAGGGGCAGGAGATGCCGCGCGCCTGGTTGAGCATCGAGACGACGAGGTCGCGCCGGCCCTGGAAGATCGCCTTGTTCCTGGCAATGAAATCCTGCGGCCCGTTGAGCGCCTCGACGGAAGCCCATTGCGCGATGGTGCAGGCGCCCGACGTCTGCTGGCCCTGGATCATGTCCATGGCCTTGACGAGGGGCACCGGGCCGGCGGCATAGCCGATGCGCCAGCCGGTCATGGCATAGGCTTTCGACACGCCGTTCATGGTCAGCGTGCGCTCATAGAGGTTCGGCTCGACCTCGGCGATGGTCTTGAAGACGAAGTCGCCATAGGTCAGGTGCTCATACATGTCGTCGGTCAGCGTCCAGACATGCGGATGCTTGAGCAGCACGTCGGCCAGCGCCCTGAGCTCGGCCTCCGTGTAGGCGGCGCCCGAGGGGTTCGACGGCGAATTCATCAACAGCCATTTGGTCTTCGGCGTGATCGCCTTTTCCAGCACTTGCGGTGTGAGCTTGAAGCCGTTGTCGATCGAGGTGTCGGCGAACACCGACGTGCCGCCGCAGATCGCCACCATTTCGGGATAGCTCACCCAGTAGGGGCGCGGGATGACGACTTCGTCGCCGGGGTTCAGCGTCGCCATGAAGGCGTTGAACAGGATCTGCTTGCCGCCGGTGCCGACGATGGTCTGCTCCGGCCGGTAGTCGAGGTTGTTCTCGCGCTTGAACTTCCTGGCGATCGCCTCGCGCAGCGGCACGATGCCGGAAACCGGCGGATATTTGGTCTCGCCGCGGCGGATCGCCTCGATCGCCGCGTTCTTGATGTTGTCGGGCGTATCGAAATCCGGCTCGCCGGCGCCGAGGCCGATCACGTCACGGCCGGCATTTTTCAGCTCGCGCGCTTTCTGCGTCACCGCGATGGTCGCGGAAGGCTTAACGCGGGAAAGGGCGTCGGCGAGAAAGGCCATGACAAAACGTCTCCTAGGAAAGCGGCCAGGAGCGGCCGCGGCGCCTCTCATGTCGCATCGTGGCGCGGAGCGCAAGCATTGTGCGATGAGCCAGAGGTCAAGGAGGCGTGAGCGGCAACGCTAAATTCATCAACGGCCGGTAAACCCTTGGCTGGCGGGATCGCAGATCGGATTGCGCCTGTTCGCGGAGCGAGAAACCTTGTCGCGCAGCATCGGGCTTGCCCACCTCATCCGTCATGATGACGGCACCTCGACCGGTGTCTGGGGCATCTATACGCTGCAGAGCGCGTTCCAGCCGATCTTCGCCTTCAAGGAGGGCAAGCTTTCGGTCGCCGCTTTCGAGGGGCTGATCCGGCCGTTCCGCGACGGCGAGCCGCAGTCGCCGGGGACATTTTTCGGTACCTGCCCGGCGGCCGACCGGCTGCATATCGAGGCGCTGACGCGCACTCTGCATCTTCTGAACGCCGGCGCCTGCCTGCCACAAGAGGCGTCCATCTTCGTCAATTTCGATCCGTCGGTCTTCACGGATCGCAGCATCGCCGACAAGGCCCTGCGCGACATGCGGCTGGTGCTGCACGAAGCCGGCATCGATCCGCGCCGTATCGTCTGCGAGGTCACCGAGCAGAAATCGGCCTCGCAGGAAACACTCTACGATTTTGTCGAGGCGTTGAGGGCCAACGGCTTCCGCATCGCGGTGGACGACTATGGCGCCGATGAATCCGACATCAACCGGATCAAGGAACTCAAACCAGACATCGTCAAGTTCGACGCGCATTGGATCACCCATCTGATGGAGTCCGGCGCGGGCTTTGCCTTGCTGACGGCGATGGTGCAGAGCTTCGAGAACCAGGGCATCCGCACCGTCTTCGAAGGCATTGAGGAAGGCTGGCAGCTGGAGCTTGCCGAGAGGTCTGGCGCCTCCATGGTGCAGGGCTATGTGCTTGCCCGGCCGGAACTTGCCCCCACCAGCTTTCGCGTTTTCAACAAGGGCACGCAGCAGCCTTCGACCGGAGACAGCAAGGCATCGGCCGCCGCAAGCCCGGCGGCTCCAACGCCGCACGGACGGCCGGCAAGGGTGTTCGGGCGCAAGGTCACGCCATGAGCGGACAACCAGACAGGCGGCGCAACGTCGCCGAGGCGATCTTCGCCGACGAGATCGGCCTCCAGTTCGGCGTTTATGGCGAGTTCCGGCTGTGGAGCGCCTATCAGCCGATTTTCGCGCCGGAGGGCAGGGTGCTCAGAGCCGTCGCCGTCGAGGGGCTGATCGAGCCGCGCCGCGTCGCGCAGCCGGTAGCCTCTTCGGTCTTCTTCGGCGGCATTCCCGCGCCCGACCTTCTGTTTGTCGAAACGATGTGCCGGATGCTGCATCTCGGCAATTATCGCAACATCGGCGTCGAGGGATTGACGCTGTTCTTCAACTATAATCCGACCATCAACGACCATCTCGGACGGGCGCTCGCCGAGATCCGGCTGATGACCAGGCATCTCGGCGATCTGGAGCTTGAGCCCAGCCTGCTGGTCTGCGAGATCACGGAGCAGGCAGCCGACGACCAGGTTCTTGCCAGCCTGGTGCGCGAAATGCGGCGCGATGGCATCCGCATCGCCATCGACGATTTCGGCACGGGGCATTCGACCGAGGCGCGCATCGATCTGCTTGCGCCCGACATCGTCAAGATCGACGGCGCCTGGTTTGGCGAGCTCTGCCGCCATGCCGCCGCTGAACGCTTCTTCCGGCCGTTGGTGGCGACGCTGCACGAGCGCGGCGCCAAAGTGCTGGTCGAGGGCATCGAGAACGCACAGCATTTGCGCGTCGCGCTCGAGGGTGGCGTCGACCTTTTGCAGGGTTTCCATCTCGCCCGTCCGGCGCTCGCCGGCACGATCTTCAAGGAAGAACCGCTTTCCGTCGACGCCCTGCTCGGCGCCGGCAACAAGGTCGTGCCCCTGCATCAGCATCTCTGATGCCGATCAAGGAAAATGCATCAGCATCGCTGATGCCGACCAAGGAAAACGCATCAGCATCGCTGATGCGGGACTCCAAAGGACGTATCAGCGCCGCTGATGTTTCGTCTCAAAAACAAATCACTGGATGGGACCTAGCCGCGCGCGTTAGAGCGTTCCCAGGAGACTCGAGAGGGCAAGAGGCATGATCCTTTACGACATGGCCGACAGCGGCAATTGCTACAAGCCGCGGCTGTTGATGGCGAAGCTCGGCATCCCCTTCACCCGGGTCGAGGTGAGCTCGCATACCGGCGAGACACGCAAGCCCGACTATGTCGCCAAGAATCCGAATGCGATGGTGCCGATGCTCGAGCTCGACGACGGCAGGCGCATCGCCGAGAGCAATGCCATCCTGCTCTACCTCGCCGAAGGCACGCGCTTCCTGCCGGCCGACAAATATGAGCGGGCGTTGGCTTACCAATGGCTGTTCTTCGAGCAATACAGCCATGAGCCCTATATCGCGGTGCGCAAGGCGCTTTTGACTTTCCCGGAGCGGGCGAAGGACGCGACGGCGGAACGATTGGCGCAGACGCTGGAACGCGGCAACAAGGCGCTCGGCGTGATGAACCAGCATCTGGAGCGGAACGAATTTTTCGCCGGCAACGCCTATAGCGTCGCCGACATTGCTTTATATGCCTATACCCACACCGCCGAGACGGGCGGCTTCCAGCTGGACGCCTATCCGGCGGTCGCCGCCTGGCTGAAGCGGGTCGAGGCGGACAAGGGGCACGTGCCGATCGAGTGGAAGGAATGATCTAGCGTCTGCTAGCCGCTTTCGCTGGAGCACAAGCGCGAGGGCTATTTGATAAGTCGATCATATTCGGCATGGGTGCCGATCCAGATCCAGTCAAAACCATCACCGCTTTCAAGAGCCAAGGCCCGATAATTGTCGTCTATTCTCGCCGACCAAAGCTCTCCCACCTTCTTGAAATGGAGGGATGGATGTCGCGGATTGGTCTTCATCAAAATGAAATTCTTGTCGGCCACGCGGCGAGCGGCCTTTGGCAAAGAATTGTATTTTGTCCAGAAGCTAGCGGTGGCTCTGTGCCTCACAGGTCACGCAGTTTGCCGGCGGCTATTTCGGCACGTGCGTCTGCCACCAGCTTATCCAGCCGGCCCGATTTTGCGTCGGCCTCGATCTTCCGGTCCCATAAATCAGCCTGCAGCGCTTCGAACCATGCGGCGAACGCTTTAAGCTCATCTGGGCTGAGCTCCGCGACGGATTTTTCGATCTGTTCGAGTTTGGTCATGCATCAAAGGTAGCATTGATGGGCCAAAAGTGCCACCCGCGGGCTGCTGGGCCCGGACAACAACCCACCCAAAAATCCGGGCAACAAAAAAGGCGGGCAATGCCCGCCTTCCTCTGCCGGTAGCCTGATCGGGAACGTCTGGTCCGGGCTGGCAGCTATCTGCTGTTCCAGCTTGTCGGGTCTTTTCGCTCCGGCGCGCTTCTCGCGCGACCGTCAGTACATCCGTGACTTGCCGCGCGCCCCGAACCTTCGTCCGGCGCGCGCCTTTGCTTAGCCGCATTTCTGCAACGCCAAGCGATTCCGCTTGGCTGCAAAATGCTTAAGCCAAATCAGGCTGCCTTGCTAAGAGATCCAGCAGCGGACTTGCCGGTGCGGCGGTCCTGCTCGATCTCGAAGTTGATTTTCTGGCCTTCAGCGAGGCTGGTCATGCCAGCGCGCTCGACAGCGGAGATGTGGACGAAAACGTCCGCGCCGCCATTGTCAGGCTGGATGAAGCCGTAGCCCTTGGTGGCGTTGAACCACTTGACCGTACCAGTTGCCATATAAAATGCCCTTCCACATTTGCTTTCGTTTGACCAGACCCGAAGTCCGGCCGGTGGTATCGAAATTTTGGAGACGTCAGCAAACGCGAGGGATCGCGAGGCCCGATCGATCGGCCAAATTCAATGGCCCGCATATAGGACAGTTTGCGAAGGAATACAAGACTGGTTGCAGGCGCGCTGCTCGCGGTTGCATGGAAGTTTTGACAGCGGCCGCGCGTTGTGGAGGGATGAGATGCTTGCCGTTCCATGGAGAGGAACCATGAAGACCGTTTTGCTTGCCGCCTGCTTCCTGCTGCTGGCGGCCGAGGCGCAGGCGGTGTCGCGCTACGATCCGACGCGCATGAGCTGCGACCGGGTGCAGGCGACGATCGCCAGACAGGGCGCCGTCATCCTGCGCTACCAGTCGACGCGCGTGCCGGGGCTGCCGCTTTACGACCGCTACGTGCGCGACGAGCGCTTCTGCAACGCGGGCGAAGTGAGGGCGCGCGCCTATGTGCCGAGCGCCGACACCAGGTCCTGCATGGTCTATGTCTGCAAGCGTCCGGATTTCGACCGGCGCTTCCGCCGCCGGTTCCTGCAAGATTAGAGCGGTTCGGCGTTTCACGGAAACGCCGAACCGCTCTAATCTTCTTTGTCTGACGCAATTCCGGACGGAACGCCACGGCGAAGCCGCCGAGCCCAACCGCTATGCATTTTTCCTGGAATTGCTCTTGTGTTCTCAGAACCCGAACGAGGCTTGCATGGCCGGCGGCGGGCCGACGCGCACGCCTTCCATGGCCAGCATCCTTTCCTTGGTGGCCGAGCCACCCGGCGCGGAGAAGCCGCCGATCTTACCGCCGGCCGCCAGGATGCGGTGGCACGGAATGACCAGCGGCACCGGGTTGGCGCCAAGCGCCGCGCCAGTTTCGCGCGGAAGGCCGGCATGGCCGGCGCGCTTCGCCAACTCACCATAGGTGGTGGTCTCGCCGAAGCGGAGCTTGCGCGCCGCGTCATAAATGGCGAGGCGGAAATCGTCGACGCCGTCGAGATCGACCGGCACGCCGGAGAAGTCGACGTCCTCGCCGGCCGCATAGGCCTTGATCGAGGCGATCAGATCGACCACCCAGGACGGCTGGTCTGTCGAGGCTGAGACGCCGGGGTGGCGAAGCAGCCGGCGCTCGACCGCTTCGCGGCTGCGCTCCGGCAGGCAAAGCCGGATCAGGCCCTTCTCGCTCCAGGCGATGCCCATGAAGCCGATCACTGTTTCTAACACTGCGTGGCCGGCCGTGATCTGGGATGTGGGTTTCATGACGTATTCCTTCCGCAAAACAGCGAAAAACGAGTACATATCCAGAACAATATGGCACTTCCGCCCTGTTGTCGCCACCCGAAAACCGCCGGGTGGCCCCGATTGCCGGGTGTGAATCGCTGGTGTAAGGACTCCTTAACAACCGACAAACCGGATCCGCACGGCTTGCCCGCTAAAATCATATTCACCGCGATCGGCGTGCTCGTTGCCGCTGCTGGTCTGAGCGGTTGCACCTCGACCTCGCAGATGAAGGCCACGCCCGCGCTTGCGGAAGCCTCGACGCCTGCCGCCGCGGACGATGCGCCGACGCTCGCGCTGCCTGAAACGGTGGCCGTGCTGCCAGAACCTTCCGGCCTCGCGCAGGTGCAGACCGCGGCGCTGACCGGCGATGCCGTTGCGGCGGCAACCACGCCAGGCTCGCCAGCGACGCAAAGCGCGCTCGCGACGCAAAGCGCGCTGTTGCCGCCACCTGCCCAGCCCGGTGCGCCCCAGTCCGGAGTAGCCTTGACGCAGCCGGCGGCTTTCGCCGGTTCGACGCCGCTCGTCGGCCAGTTTCCGCCGCCCCCGGTGCTGACCGCCGGCGGCTCGCCGACCGGCCCGGGATCCATCAGCCGAGCGGCGGTCTATACGACCGCGGGCGTCGCCATGCCGGTCACCGGCCAGTCGGCGAAAGTCGCTCCGATGCCCGGCGTCCAGCAGGTCGCCTATGTGGCGCCGGAAAATCCGGCGCTGCTAGCGGCACCCGGCCAACCCGAGCAGCACGCCAGCGGCCCGCGCAGCGAGATCGAACGGCTGATCGAGAAATATTCGGCGATCTATGAGGTGCCGATCGACCTGGTACGCCATGTCGTCAATCGTGAAAGCACCTTCAACCCGAAAGCCTATAATCACGGCCATTGGGGACTGATGCAGATCAAGCACGCGACGGCTCGCGGCATGGGCTATGACGGACCGGCGACCGGCCTATTCGACGCCGAGACCAATCTCAAATACGCGGTGAAATATCTGCGCGGCGCCTGGCTGGTTTCGGGCGGCAACGCCAAGCGGGCCGACATGCTCTACCAGACCGGCTATTATTACGACGCCAAGCGCAAGGGCCTGCTCGAGGCGACGGGCCTTGGCGTCGACCGCAAGCGCCGCCGCCTGCAACCCGACGCCTGAGCCGAGGGTCAGGTCGCGCGCGGCGTTCGAGACAGCGCCATGCATGAAAACACAACGCCTCGCCCGCCGGCTGCCAACGACATCCGCCTGCGCAAGCTGTTCGACGATACGCTTACCGCGCCGCACTGGCCGGAAGGTTTCGTCATGCGCGTGTTCGAGCAGCGGGATGCGCAGGCTTTGCACGCGCTGCTGGAAGAGGTGTTCGACGACGGCGCCGACGGGCCGTTCGACGAATGGTGGCCGCGCATTGCCGGCGATGCGGAGTTCGATCCCGCTCTCTGTTTCCTGGCGATCGACGGCAAGGGCCTGCTGGCGGGCGCGGCGCTTTGCTGGACGTCCGGTTTCGTCAAGGACCTCGCCGTCCATCCGGAATCGAGACGGCAGGGCCTCGGCGAGGCGCTGATGCGGCAGGTGTTCCTGACGTTTCGCGGGCGCGGGGCGACGCATGTCGATCTCAAGACCAATAGTGTGAAGAACACCACGGCCTTCCGGCTCTACGAACGGCTCGGCATGATCCCGGTCGGCTGAGAAGGCTGACGCGCAAGGCGCGGCGGGCCGGATTGGAGGCTCCCGGCGCGGCGTTGCAACCACCTGCGCGCGAGCATTGTGAACGGCTTCACATAGGCTGACGTTAGGGCATGCTAATTCGTCGTCGTGCCGGGCGGCCGATCGGCGGATCGACGCGGGCAAGGCGTCGGAGGAGGCTGTGCCGGCATGCGTCAGCCACTCCCAGGCGGGCTCCGGGGCGGGGTTTCGGAGCCCGTCCGCTTTGCGTGAAGCGAGGTGGACGGAACGGGTCATCGACGCGGTCAAGCCAACCGAGATCGGCTTCACCGACCCGCCGGCTCGGTCGGCAAGTACAAGCGCGGGAACCCTAAGCGGCGTGGCGCATTCAACGCAGGGGCCTTGATGAGCCGCGACCTGTGCGTCGCCGGTCGGGCAGGGAGGTCCGCCACCCCGTGAAACTTGCTTTGGCATTCCTGGCCGCCGGCATCATGCTTGGCGCTGTTCAAGCGCGAGCCGTGGAGCTGTCGATCGTGTCGGGCGATACCGGCAACGGCATCAAGGTGCTGCGCGAGATACTCGATCGTTACGAGAAGAAGAGCGGCAACAAGGTCGACATCGTCGTCATTCCGCCTTCGACCACCGACCAGTTCGGCCAATACCGGCTCTGGCTCGCCGCCGGCAGCAGCGATATCGACGTCTACCAGACCGACGTGATCTGGGCGCCGCAGCTTGCCAGCCAGCTGGTCGACCTGACCGAGGCGACCAGGGATGTGGTGGGTGAGCATTTCCCGTCGATCATCAAGTCGCAGACGGTCAACGGCAGGCTGGTCGCCCTGCCGATCTTCACCGATGCGCCGGCGCTCTACTACCGCAAGGATCTGCTCGACAAATATGGCGCCAAGGTGCCGACCACCTGGAAGGAGCTCGCCGATACCGCGAAGCTTGTGATGAACAAAGAGCGGGCGGCCGGCAACAAGGACATCTGGGGCTTCGTCTTCCAGGGCAACGCCTATGAGGGGCTGACCTGCAACGCGCTCGAATGGGTGATGTCGAATGGCGGCGGCGGGATCATCGAGCCGGACGGCACGATCTCCATCGATAACCCCAAGGCTGCGGCCGCGCTCGACATGGTCAAGGGCTGGATCGGCACCATCGCGCCGCCGGGCGTGCTCGCCTATCAGGAGGAGGAAGCGCGCGGCGTCTGGCAGACCGGCAATGCCGTCTTCATGCGCAACTGGCCCTATGCCTATGCGCTCGGCAACAGCGAGAATTCGCCGATCAAGGGCAAGTTCGACGTGGCGCCGCTGCCGGCCGGCGAAGGCGGCCGGCCGGTCGCCACGCTCGGCGGCTGGAACCTTGCGGTCTCCAGATATTCGAAACATCCTGCCGAAGCGATCGACCTGGTCAAGTTCATCGCCTCTCCCGAGATGCAGAAATACCGGACGCTCAAAACATCCAACCTGCCGACCATCCCGGCGCTCTATGACGACCCCGACATCGCCAGGCAGCAGCCGATCGTGCCGCGCTGGAAAGAGATTTTTCTCAACGCACAGCCAAGGCCGTCGGCAACCGCCAGGATCAAGTACAACGAGGCATCGAGCCAGTTCTGGACTGCCGTGCACGACACGATCTCCGGCCAGGGCGCCGCCGCCGACAATCTGGCCGATCTCGGCGCGAGGCTGACCAGGCTGAAAGGCAAGGGCTGGTGAGCGCGGCAAGGCGATCGCCGCTGATGCGCCGACGCGTGCGCACGGCCTGGCTGTTCCTCGCGCCGATGCTTGTCGTGCTCGCCGCCGTCGCCGGCTGGCCGTTCCTGCGCACGGTCTATTACGGTTTCACCGATGCTTCGCTGGCCGATCTCGATGCAAGGCAATGGGTGGGCTTCGACAATTATTTCTCGGTGTTGCGGCTGCCGAGCGGCCGCTTGCTCTATGACGGGTTGCTCGTCGATCCGGTCTGGTGGCGCGCGGTGTGGAACACGGTGCGCTTCGCTGTGGTGTCGGTGGCCTGCGAGACGGTGCTGGGCATGATCGTGGCGCTTGCGCTCAACACGGAATTCCCGGGACGCGGCATCGTGCGGGCCGCGATCCTCATTCCCTGGGCGATCCCGACCATCGTCTCGGCCAAGATGTGGCAGTGGATGCTCAACGACCAGTTCGGCATCATCAATGTCGCGCTTCTCAATCTCGGCCTGATCGACACCAAGATCGCCTGGACCGCCAATGCCGACACCGCGATGATCGCCGTGCTGATCGTCGACATCTGGAAGACGACGCCGTTCATGGCGCTGCTGATCCTGGCGGCCCTGCAGATGCTGCCGCGCGAGATCCTCGAGGTGGCGAAGCTCGACGGCGCCAACCCGTGGCAGATCTTCTGGCGGGTGACCTTGCCGCTGATCCGGCCGGCGGTGATGGTGGCGGTGATCTTCCGCGCGCTCGACGCGCTGCGCATCTTCGACCTGATCTACGTGCTGACGCCGAACAATGTGCAGACCAAGTCGATGTCGATCTTCGCGCGCGAGAACCTGTTCGAGTTCGACAAGTTCGCCTATGGCTCGGCCGCCTCGACGCTGCTTTTCCTGATCATCGGCCTGCTCACCATCGCCTATATCCGCATCGGCCGGCTGAGTTTCGAGGGAGGGCGCTGACATGAAGATGCTGAAGCGCGCCGGCTTCTACCTGCTGCTCCTGGCGATCGTTTTCGTCGCGGTGTTTCCGTTCTACTACGCAATCGTCACCAGCCTGAAATCGGGAACAGAGCTGTTCCAGGCGGGCCTCTGGCCGCAATCGTTCAGCCTTGCCAATTACCGCAACGTGCTGACCGAAGGTCCCTTCCTGCGCAATCTCGTCAATTCGCTGATCGTCTCCGGCGCGGTCGTCGCGATCTCGCTGCTGCTTGGCGTCACCGCGGCCTACGCGCTGGCGCGCATTCGTTTCCGCGGGCGCTCGGCGCTGATGCTGGCCATCCTGTCGGTGTCGATGTTTCCGCAGGTCGCGGCACTTGCCGGGCTGTTCGAGATCATCCGGGCGCTGCATCTCTACAATTCGCTCTTGGCGCTCATCCTGTCCTACATGATCTTCACCCTGCCGTTCACGGTCTGGGTGCTCACCACTTTCGTGCGCGACCTGCCCGTCGAGATCGAGGAAGCGGCGATCCTCGACGGCGCCGGACCATGGACCATCCTCACGCGCATCTTCCTGCCGCTGATGTGGCCGGCGCTCGCCACCACCGGGCTGCTTGCCTTCATCAGCGCCTGGAACGAATTCCTGTTCGCGCTCACCTTCACCTCCACCAACACGCAGCGCACCGTGCCGGTGGCGATCGCGCTGCTCTCCGGCAACTCGCAGTTCGAGATCCCGTGGGGCAACATCATGGCCGCTTCGGTGATCGTCGCCGTGCCGCTGGTGGCGCTGGTGCTGGTCTTCCAGCGCCGCATCGTGTCCGGCCTCACCGCCGGTGGGGTGAAGGGCTGACGCGGCGCGGTCTCAGGCCGCCTGGCGGGCGAAACAGCCGACGCAGGACCGAGGACGGCGGGCCGGTGAGCGCTTCTTTCCACGCAACCCCTGGGGCCGATGCCGCGTTGGGGGTGGCGGAGGGGCTGTTTCGGATCGGAGATTTGAGATGAAAACGCTGCTGCCCCTGGTCGCCGTCGCGCTTCTTGCCGGCGCGCCCGCCGCGTTCGCCCAATCGGATAATTCGGATGCGGTCGGGCCGATGGTGACCGAGAACAAGGTCGACACCCAGACCTTCGTCGCGACCGTGCCCAACGCCAACGCATTCGAGATCCAGTCGAGCAAGCTGGCCGAGGAAAAGTCGGCGTCGGCCGATGTCAAGGCTTTCGCCGCGCAGATGATCAAGGACCACACCAAGGCCGGCGAGGAGTTTAAAGCCGCACTCAGCCAGGGTCAGACGACGGCTTCGATCAAGCCTGCCGCGCCGGGACTGCAGCCCAAGGAGCAGCAGATGCTCGACGAATTGAAGGCTGCGAGCGGCAAGGACTTCGACACCAAATACATCACGATGCAGACCGACGCGCATAAGGACGCGGTGGCGCTATTCTCGACCTATGCCAATTCCGGCGACGACCCGGCGATGAAGGAATTCGCCAAGAAGACGCTGCCGGTGCTGAAGATGCACGAGAAGCATGCGAAGGAACTGGCGGTGGCGCATCAGTGAGGGGCGTTCGACCGTTCGCCACGAAGTCGCTCGGCCTTCGATAGTGTCGTAAGCCTAACTTGCCGAGCGTAGGCGCTGCCCCTCATTGCCCTGCCCATCCTTCGCTGCAGCTACGGAGGGTGAACCGGGCATTTCTCCCTGTAAGCGTAAACGGGGAGAAAGAGGCCTGCACCGGCGCTTTCGCCAATCATCAACATTGCAGGATGGGCGCCGGCATCGCGGCCAGCCCCTTCTCCCCGTTCAACGGGGAGAAGATGCCGGCAGGCAGATGAGGGCCGGCGCCGGCCTCGATTGGAAGCACTGGAGAAGGAGAGAACGCCGCTGGCGTTCCCTCGCTGCCGCGATAAGCTCGCGCCCAACAAAGGGAGGACCACCATGGATAATAAAGTCATCGAAGTACCCGTGATGTCGGCCAAGGTGCGCGCGCTCGGCCTGCCGTGCTCGACGGCGGTGCGGGCCAACGGCTTCGTGTTCATCTCGGCGACGCCGCCGGTCGACATGGCGACCGGCGAGATGGTGCGCGGCGAACCCAGACCGAGGCGTCGCTGAAGGCGCTGAAACGTTGCCTGGAAGCGGCCGGCAGCTCGATGGACAAGGTGGTGATGGTGCGCATCTACGCCCCGGCTTCTACAACGCCATCAACCGGGTCTATGCGCGGTATTTCAGCGTGAACCCGCCGGCGCGGAGTTTCGTGCCGGTGGCGTCGTGGCAGACGGAGTTCGATATCCAGATTGAGCGCGTGGCCGTGGGGTGAAGGCTGGGGGCTCCTACTACAGTTGCACGGGTGAGGTGCAACCCGCCTGCGTAGACGGCAAAGCAGTGACAGCGGCCTACACGCGATAAACCGACGACGCAGCCTACCAAGGATTCGGCCCCTGCGGACAAGTCGAGCTCTGAGTCCACAGGCCTGGAATCGTGTATCAGGACCAAAGGTGGTGAAAGGCGCAGCTGTTGCGATCTTAGCCGAAAAAATCCGCAAAAGAGGTTGTTACGCTTTTGTACTCCTGGTTTTCGCGATTCACGAAGTTGTAATTCCTTAGCGCGCGGCTCGCCACGAAATAGTACATATAACTTTCTTTCCAGCGAAATTTATCTATCCCCCCTACGATCTCTTGCCCTTGGCAACCGATATTAAACTTCGCACCGTCACTCCAGATATCGAACGTAGTCCCAACCTCCACCTCTTGCCTGAAAAGTCGCCTAGCGAAAGCCTCGTCCTCGACCCTGTCGACTTTGTCTTCCTCTTCTGGAAAATAATCGTCAGCCAACCTTTGAATATTCCTATCGAATGCGTCGAAATTTCCAGAGGAATTTAGTGTAATCTGCCAATCTCTTTCTCTCGGTCGTCTAGATTTAGATGGGCTGAGTTTCCTTTCAACTCTTGTTATGGTAAACCGTCCTGATATCTCTCTGAAATATTTCTCCGGTATCCCAACTTCAGACTTCATGTCATAAATTTTTTTATATGCCTTTCTCATAGGGATTATATACTTTTCCCTAAAAAGGTCCTTGTTTATGTCGTATACCATTCCTAGTACTTGGTCGTTATATCTAGCCGCAAATTTCTCGAAAATACGCTCGACATTTCGGCTAGCAACTCGGGCAATGCAGTACGCCGCAAAATATTCTTGAAAGCTTCTGTGGGTGAAATCGTACTCTATCCCCTCTTTCTTCAGCAGGCATATGCTTTCCATAACATCTTTAATAAATCGGCCGCTGTCGTATGTTGACCCCTCAATAGATTTGGCTCTTTCAACATACAGGCGTAGGGTTTCATCACGGAATTCGAAAGCTTCATCGTAGTAGGATGTGAGGCAGAAATACGACAGCTGCCGGATGAATTCCTGTTTATCTAGGGTGCTGTGAAATTGCCTACTATATCCACCTTTGGTCAAATCATGTCGATGATAAAGAGCTTCAAACGCTTGCTCGTAGAACAAAAACATTTTCTTTGGAATATCTGGATTGTACGAAAACGTAACAAGCATCATATATGCTAGCAGCGGATTCGAAAGAAAGCTTGTGTGAGTATCGTAGAGATGATCAGTTTTAATTTTTGAGACTATTTTATCTATCTTGGAGTTGTCAAACGGCGCCTTCTCAAGTAGCTGAATCGCTTTCTTTTTATCTAGCGGTTCCACTTTAACAATGTGAAATTGGTGCCACCCGCTAAACCTGTCATCCGGGCGACTTGTAACTATAATAGTAAGTTTTGGATGAGCGCTTTTCAAATTTATAATCAAATTCTCTATAGGTTGCCTTTTCTCGAAGTTTATCTCGTCGAATCCGTCAAGAAATAATATAAAATGACCTTGGTGGAGCGATCTCTGAAAATTCGGTTGGCTTATCTTTGATCCGGACTTAATTATCGTATGAAATATAAAGTCCTCAATACTTTCGTGAGTGAATCTGTTTAGTTGCCTGAGTTCTAAAAAGAAAGGTATCTTTCCGCGAGGATCTTCGAAGTAGGACAGCCATAGGTATCTCATGAACATAGACTTGCCGCCGCCGCCAGTTCCTACGATAACAGAACTGCTATTTTCGCGTATCTTAGAAACTAGATCGTACTGATCAAATTTTAATCCTTCTGAAGAAAAGTTCTGGTCAGAATATATATCAAGAAAATTTATAATCTCGTCGCTAAGTATGGTTTTTAACTTTGTGCATTTCTCAAATGCGGCGCTTAAATGCGGCCCAAGGTCGGTCTTTATCTCGTCTTTATCTGAGGAAATCTGATTTGATTTATTCTGGATGTATGAATCAACTAGTTTTGTAAGAAGGTGGCCGAAGCCCTGTGTGGCTATAGTCTCTAAGAACCCCATGACTTCCCCCGCCCTGTAAAGTCTGGGAAGCTTAGTTGGCTAGTGTATTCAGCGCAAGCCCGACGTGCTCTGTCGGAGTAAGTCTCTATCCTCATCTGGAGGAAGCTGCGAATAGGGTCTTTTGTGGAGCTTCTAAAAGCGAAATGTTGCAGTGCAAAATTACGATTACCCGGTTTGCACGAGCAAACTGAGCGAGTAGTACCTCACCCAAAATACTCCTGCAGCGGCCTCACCTCCAAATTCCCAGCCCTTAACGCCGCAATCGCCTCGGCCACCGCTGCCGCGCCCGACAGCGTCGTGTAATACGGCACCTTCTGCATCAGCGTGGCGCGGCGCAGCGACTTCGAGTCCGACACCGCTTTCTGGCCGTCCGTCGTGTTGAAGACGATCTGGACCTGGCGGTTGCGGATGGCGTCCTCGATGTGGGGGCGGCCTTCGAGCACCTTGTTGATCTTTTCGGCCACCACGCCGTTCTCGGCGAGGAAGCGGGCGGTGCCGGAGGTGGCGAGCACTTTGAAACCCTGGCCGGCGAGGCGTTTTACCGCCGGCAGGATGCCCTTCTTGTCCTCGTCGCGCACCGAGACGAACAGCGTGCCGGAGCGCGGCAGGTCGACGCCGGCGCCGAGCTGGCTCTTGGCGAAGGCGAGCGCGAAATCGCGGTCGAGGCCCATGACCTCGCCGGTCGAGCGCATTTCCGGGCCGAGCAGGATGTCGACGCCGGGGAAGCGGGCGAAGGGGAAGACGGCTTCCTTGACCGCGATGTGGCCGGGATTGCGTGGGTCGGGCATGGCGCCGTAATGGGCGAAGGCGTCTTCCAGCGTCTCGCCGGCCATGATCCGGGCCGCGATCTTGGCGATCGGACGGCCGATGGTCTTGGCGACGAAGGGCACGGTGCGCGACGCACGGGGGTTGACCTCCAGCACATAGACCGTGCCGTCTTGAATAGCGTATTGCACGTTCATCAGGCCGCCGACATTGAGCGCGCGAGCCAAGGCGGCCGTCTGGCGCTCCAGCTCGTCGACGAGGTCGGACGGCAGCGAATGCACCGGCAGCGAGCAGGCCGAGTCGCCCGAATGGATGCCGGCCTCCTCGATATGCTCCAGGATGCCGGAGACGAAGGTCGCCTTGCCGTCGCAGAGGCAATCGACATCGACCTCGATGGCGCCGGAGAGATAGGTGTCGAACAGCAGCGGGTTCTTGCCCAGCAGCGTGTTGATCTGGCCGGTCTTGTCGTTGGGGTATTTCTGCTTGATATCCTCCGGCACCAGGCCGGGCACGGTGTCGAGCAGATAGGTCTGCAGCATGCCTTCGTCATGGATGATCTGCATGGCGCGGCCGCCGAGCACATAGGAGGGGCGCACCACCAGCGGGAAGCCGAGCTCGCCGGCGACGAGGCGGGCCTGCTCGACCGAATAGGCGATGCCGTTCTTCGGCTGGCTGAGGTTCAGCTTGTGCAACAGCTTCTGGAAACGGTCGCGGTCTTCGGCCAGGTCGATCATGTCGGGCGAGGTGCCGAGGATCGGGATGCCGGCCTTCTCCAACGCGTCGGCCAGCTTCAGCGGCGTCTGCCCGCCGAACTGGACGATGACGCCGACGAGCTCGCCCGAGGCCTGCTCGGCGCGCAGGATCTCCAGCACGTCCTCCGCCGTCAGCGGATCGAAATAGAGGCGGTCCGAGGTGTCGTAGTCGGTCGAGACCGTCTCCGGGTTGCAGTTGATCATGATCGCTTCATAGCCGGCGTCGCGCAGCGCGAAGGCGGCATGGCAGCAGCAATAGTCGAACTCGATGCCCTGGCCGATACGGTTCGGGCCGCCGCCGAGGATGACGACCTTCTTGCGCGACGACACGCGCGCCTCGTTGGCGGGCTCGCCGACGAAGGGCACTTCATAGGTCGAGTACATGTAGGCGGTCGGCGAGGCGAACTCGGCGGCGCAGGTGTCGATGCGCTTGTAAACCGGATGAACGTCGAGCTTTTGCCTAGCCTTCTGAATCACTTCGGCGTCGGTCTTCGTCAGCGATCCGAGGCGGGCGTCGGAAAAACCCATGGCCTTCAGCATGCGCATATTGACGGCGTCCTGCGGCAGGCCATGCTCGCGGATGCGTTCCTCCATGGCGATGATGCCGGCGATCTGCTCGAGGAACCACGGATCGATCTTGCACATGGCGTGCACGTCCTCGAGCGAGGTGCCCATGCGGATCGCCTGCGCCACCATGCGCAACCGGTCCGGCGTCGGCGTGCCGAGTGCCGCACGGATCGCGTTGCGGTCGTCGGCGTGGCTGGCTGGCGCGCTGCCGTGACCGAGGCCGGGGATCTCGATCTCGTCCAGGCCGGTCAGGCCGGTTTCCAGTCCACGCAAAGCCTTCTGCAGCGATTCCTGGAAGGTGCGGCCGATGGCCATCACCTCGCCCACCGACTTCATGGCGGTGGTCAGCACCGGCTCGGCGCCGGGGAATTTCTCGAAGGCAAAGCGCGGGATCTTCGTCACCACGTAATCGATGGTCGGCTCGAAGGAGGCCGGCGTCGCGCCGCCGGTGATGTCGTTCTCCAGCTCGTCCAGCGTGTAGCCGACGGCAAGCTTGGCCGCGACCTTGGCGATCGGGAAGCCGGTGGCCTTGGAAGCCAGCGCCGATGAGCGCGAGACGCGCGGGTTCATCTCGATGACGACCAGCCGGCCATCGGCCGGATTGACGGCAAACTGCACGTTGGAGCCGCCGGTCTCGACGCCGATCTCGCGCAGCACCGCGATCGAGGCGTTGCGCATCATCTGGTATTCCTTGTCTGTCAGCGTCAGCGCCGGCGCGACGGTGATGGAATCGCCGGTGTGCACGCCCATCGGATCGAGGTTCTCGATCGAGCAGATGATGATGCAATTGTCCGCCTTGTCGCGGACGACCTCCATCTCGTACTCCTTCCAGCCGAGCACGCTTTCCTCGATCAGCACCTCGGTGGTCGGCGAGGCGTCGAGGCCGGACTGGACGATGTCGTAGAATTCGGCGCGGTTGTAGGCGATGCCGCCACCGGTGCCGCCCATGGTGAAGGAGGGGCGGATGATCGCCGGCAGGCCGACATGGTCGAGCGCCTGTGCCGCGATCGCCATGCCGTGGCTGATATAGCGCTGCTTGCGGTCGCCTTCGCCGAGGTTCCAGCGGGTTTCCAGCGCATCGAGCGCGGCGTCGAGGTTTTCCGGGTTCTCCGCCTTCAGCGCAGCACGCTCGGCCTCATGCGTCTTGCGGTCGGCGTTCTTGACGTCGGTGGCGTTGGCCAGCATCGACTTCGGCGTTTCGAGGCCGATCTTGCTCATCGCCTCGCGGAACAGCGCGCGGTCCTCGGCCTTGTCGATGGCGTGCGCGTCGGCGCCGATCATCTCGACTTGATAGCGCTCGAGCACGCCCATGCGGCGCAGCGACAGCGCGGTGTTGAGCGCCGTCTGGCCGCCCATGGTCGGCAGCAGCGCGTCGGGCCGCTCCTTGGCGATGATCTTGGCCACCACTTCGGGCGTGATCGGCTCGATATAGGTGGCGTCGGCCAGCTCCGGATCGGTCATGATGGTGGCCGGATTGGAGTTGACCAAGATGACGCGGAAACCCTCTTCCTTCAGCGCCTTGCAGGCCTGGGTGCCGGAATAGTCGAATTCGCAGGCCTGGCCGATGACGATGGGGCCGGCCCCGATGATCAGGATCGACTTGATGTCGGTGCGTCTTGGCATATTCGAAAATCCGTTCGGCGAGCGGCTTGCACGAAAAACCGGGCGGGGAGGACCCGGCCGGTTGTGCTTGCGATTCTGGTATCAGGCTAGGAGGGCCTTATAGGGAAGAGTTTTGGCGGATGTAACCCTGAAAATGACGGAATAGGCAGTAGGCAGTAGGCAGTAGGTCTTGATTGCCCTACTGCCTATTGCCTACTGCCTAACCCCTAATTCCCCAACGCCAGCTGGTCCGTGATCTCGAAGCGTTCGGAAACGCCGATGCGGATCATGTTGAGGCTGCCTTCGCGCGTGAAACGGAATTCGTCCGGCGAGTCCGAGCCGCTCGGCTTGCCGCCATGGAAGGTGATGACGCGGCTGCCGCCATCCGGCCAGGTCACCGTCACGGTGCTGTCGGCGCCTGTGTGCGCGACGCTGATCTCGCAACGGGTCATTGGCTGGCCGACATCGCGAGCGCAGGGGATGCTGGCGTCTTGGGCAGGGGTGTCGGACTCGGCGCTTGCCGAGGCCGCGAAGGCGAGACCATACGCGTCCTGCATGGCGGTCCTGCCGATCTCGGCTGCAGACGGCGGCTCGGCCGGCTCCCCGCCACCCAGGCGCGCCGCTATATCAGGCTGCTGCTCCCCGGAAGGTTGAGGCGCAACGGCCGCGACCGCCGGCGCGGCGGCGTCTTCAGGCACCGGCGCAGGGTTGTTGGGGCTGAGATAGCGGGCGGGCGCCCAACCGACGATATGCGCATCCTGCGTATCCTCAACCTTGCACCAGGGATAGCCGTTGATGAGGTTGCAGCCGAAATTCTTGACGGCCGTGCCGTTGGGCAGCCGCGCCGCCACCTTTCCACTCGGCGAGGCGGTGGCACGGATATTGAGGAGATCGTCCGGTGCGAGGCCGCCGATAATCGAAATGATCGGTCCCGGCGGATCCTGGGCTAGTGCTGGCAGTGCCGCAAGCAGCAAGGGAACGGCGAAGATTGCCTTCAGCGTCAGTCGGAGCGTAGTTTTGCGCTTCATCTTTGGCTGCATTTTTCTGAGTGGCGACCAGGACCAAAGCGAGCTCCGACCGCAAGGCGATGGGTTATAGTCGGCAAGACCGCGGGGTGTCATGCTGAATTTACGCCGAATTGTGAGGCCAAGGGCACACGCAGATCGTTCAGGCCGAAATCTCGACTTCGGTGGTGCCGACCGCTGGCAGATCCTTGTCGCCGTCGGCCGCGGCAATCACGCTGTCGAGCAGGCCGGGGAAACGCCTGTCGAGATCGTCACGGCGCAATGTGATCAGCCGGCTGGTGCCGACCGCTTCGCTGCGGGTGACGCCCGCCTCGCGCAGCTTGGCGAGGTGGTAGCTGAGATTGGTCTTGGAGGCGAGGTCGAGGAACTTGCTGCAGTTCAGCGGCACGCCTTCCTTGCTCGCCAGATAGCGCACGATGGCAAGCCGGGTCGGGTCGCCGAGCACGGCAAGTACGATCGGCAGGCTGATCTGGTCGGCGGTTGGATGGGGCAGGGTCATGGCTCAGAATTAAGCACAAACGGCACGAACTTCAACGCGGCTTCCTTTCTGCCGATGGACATAGCCTCTCCATTTTGGCCCCGGTCCTGACACAGGGCTGTCAGCAGGGTTCAGCTATTTTGTCCCGGCTCGGTTGACATCGTGCCCTGTTATGTCCAATTGTTCAATAACTTTTGAACTAAGGACAACTCCCCATGGACAAGCGGATCTTCTGGCTTGCGCTCGGGTCGTTTGCGATCTCGACCGAAGGCTTCGTCATCTCGAGCCTTCTTCCCGATATCGCCACTGACGCCGGCATATCCGTGCCGCTCGCCGGCTCGCTGATCACCGCCTTCGCGCTCGCCTATGCGATCGGCGCGCCGGTGCTGGCGACGCTGACCGGCGAATGGGACCGGCGCCGCGTCATCCTGTGGACGCTGGTGTTCTTCGTCATCGGCAACATCGTTGCCGCGCTCAGTTCGTCCTTCGAGCTGCTTTTGATCGCGCGCATCGTCATGGCGCTGTCGTCCGGCCTGTTCGCGGCGACCGCGCAAGGGACCGCCGTGGCGCTGGTCGACGACCATCACCGGGCGCGCGCCATCGCCGTCGTCGTCGGCGGCACCACAGTGGCCGTGGCGGTCGGCGCGCCGCTCGGCGCGCTGGTCGCGGCGATCGCCGGCTGGCGCGGCACCTTCTTCGCCATTGCCGGGCTCGGCGCGCTGTCCGGCGCGATCCTGTGGTGGCGGCTGCCGCGCGGCATCGTCGGCACCAGGCTGCCGCTGAAGCGCAGGCTGGCGGCGGCTGTGCGTCCCGGCGTGATGCCGATCCTTCTGACGACGGCGCTTGCGCTTGTCGGCGCCTTTACCGTCTTCAGCTTCATCGCGCCCTTGGCCATAGAAAGCGGCGGGCTCTCGCCGATCGCGCTGCCGGGCATGCTGCTCGCCTTCGGCGTCGGCGCCGTCATAGGCAACATCGCCGGCGGGCAGGCGGCCGACCGCTTCGGCGCCACCCGCACCGTCGCCTGGTCGCTGGCGCTCTCCGCCGCGATGCTCGCCACCTTCTCGCTGATCCCGGCCTTCCTGCCGCATCATCTCGCCGGACCGGCGCTGATGGGTATGATGGTGCCGTGGGGCATCGTCGGCTGGGCTTTTCCGCCGGCGCAGGCGAGCCGTATCATCAAGATCGCTCCTGACGCCGCGCCCATTGTTTTGTCACTCAACGCCTCGGCGCTTTACTTCGGCGTCGCGCTGGGCGCGGTGGTCGGCGCCGCCGTGCTGCGCTTCGGCGTCCCGGCCGACCTCGGCCTGATCGCCGCCGTGTTCCCGATTATTGGCCTGGGCATCGTGCTCGCCGGCCGGATGTTGGCCCGGCCGGTGGCGATGCCGGCCGAATAAGAGGTGCCGATATTCAGGTGAGCCCAGCCCGACCTGGATCTCGGCACGTCTTCACAGCTAAAGAATTGACCGACGGTCGCTTCTTCAGGGCGAAGGAGCGGCCGCCGGCATTTGAAGATCGAGATCGGCCACCGCGTCCAGCGCCGCGCGCAGCTTCGTCGCCTGCTCCGCTCCGACCTTGTCCTCGAATTGCCGCTGCGCGACGCTCCAGAGCTTGAGCGCCTCGTCGAGTTTGGCCTGGCCTTGCGGCGTCAGCCGCAAACGCTTGACGCGGCGGTCGTTCGTGTCGGCAAAAGTCTCGACATAGCCGTCGCGGATCAGCGGCTTCAGCGTGTGGCCGAGCGCCGACAGGTCCATGATCAGGGCGTCGGCCACGGTGCTCATCGCAGGCTCGTTGCTGACCTGGATCTGAAAGAGCAGTCCGAACTGCGTGCCCTTCAAGCCCGAAGGCGCCAGCGCGTCGTCGTAGAAGCGGCCGAGGCTGCGCGCGGCGCGGCGCAGCGTGGCGTTGTTGCAGCGGCTGAATCCGGGTTGTTGAGCGTCGGTCATGTTCACTCCTGCCGGCGAGGCGACGCGCCGGCCTGCCGCAGAAATAGTTTTCGCGGCCGCCGTTGACAAGATAGTGGCATATACCTACTTCGGCGAAAGTGGCATATGCCACTAATTGAAATCAGAGGTTCAGCGGATGATGTGATCATCGACGCCGACCAAGCGAAGCGAACAAAGGAACAGGACTATGAGCACGAAGGACAACAAGGGCACGGCTGTCATCACCGGCGGATCGTCGGGCATCGGCGCGGTCTATGCCGACAGGCTGGCGGGGCAGGGCTACGACCTGGTGCTGGTGGCGCGGCGCGCCGACCGGCTGCAGGAAGTGGCGGACAAGCTGGCCTATGCCTATGGCCGCAAGGTCAAGACGATCGTCGCCGATCTCTCCGTCGATGCCGATCTGCGCCGCGTCGAACAGACGGTCGCGACGGACGATAGCGTGACGCTGCTGATCAACAATGCCGGCGTGGCCGGCCTGGAGACGATTGCCGACGCCGACGCCGACACGGCGGAGCGCATGATCAAGGTCAATGTCGTGGCGCTGACCAGGCTGACCAGGGCGGTCTTGCCGGGCCTGCTTGCGCGCAACCGCGGTGCCATCATCAACATCGCCTCGGTCGTCGCCTATGGCATTGCCGTCGGCGGCATCTACAGCGGCACCAAGGCCTATGTCGCCAACTTCACCGAAGCGCTGCAGAAGGAAGTCGCCGGCACCAATGTGAAGGTGCAGTCCGTCGTGCCCGGACCGATCCGCACCGAGTTGTGGGACGTCTCCGGCATCAGCCTCGACAGTATCAATCCGGACTGGATCATGAGTGCCGAAGATCTGGTCGATGCGGCGCTTGCCGGGTTCGCCCAGGGCGAGACCGTCACGGCGCCCGGCCTTGCCGATGCGGCCGGGCTGGCCACCTATCTCGGTGCCCGGGACCAGTTCTTCGGCAGCCTGTTCTCAGGCAAGCCGGCGGCGCGCTACGCGGTCTGAAGTTCCTCGCCCCACGAAGTGGGGAGAGGTGGCCGCGGAGCGGCCGGAGAGGGGCTTTCGTAGGGCGATCCCGTCACCGGATAACTGGCAACCTTGGGCGCCAGCCCCCCTCTCCGTCTCGGCTTCGCCGAGCCACCTCTCCCCACTTTGGTGGGGGCGAGGAATAAGCGTTCATACCGGCCGCCACATCTGCAGGATCGAGGCGGCCAGCAGCAGGCCCAGCACGAGGTTGAGCATACGCCACTGGCGCTCGGTCTTGAGCAGGCGGGCAAGCAGGGTTCCCGCCACGCACCACAGCGACAGCGAAAAGGCCGCTGCCAAGCCGAACACGGCGCCGAGCAGGAGCGCCAGTTGCAAGGGACCATCGGCCAGCGCCGCGAAGGATGCGGCCGCGCCCAGTCCCATCGCCCAACCCTTCGGGTTCATCCACTGGATGCCGGCGCCACCGAAGAAGCTGTTTGGCTTTGCTATGCTGATGTCGAGGTTGGGGGGACCGCTGCGGCCGATCTTGATGGCCAGCCAGATCAGATAGAGTGAGCCGGCGATCTTCATGGCAAGCTGCAAGGACGGCACCGCGGCGAGCAGACTGGCTAGCCCGGCAGCACCCGCAGCCGCCACGGTAGCCAAACCGGCGGCGCTGCCGGCCATCAGAGGCACGGAACGGCGGAAGCCGAATTGCGCGCCGGACGCCGTCGACAATGTCGTGGCGATGCCTGGCGTCGAGGTCGAGATCAGCGCGAACAGGACCAGCGGGATGATGGTGTCGGACATGCGGGCTTCCCAGTCGAGGAAGCCGGAATGCTTAGGCGCTTCGTAGCATCAGTAAATGCAATGTTTGATATGGTTTGCATTAGAGATTATAATGCCAGCCATGATCCGCGATCTCGACATGACTCTCATCCGCACCTTCGTCACGACGGCCGACAAGGCCAGCATGACAGCGGCGGCCAATGCGCTTCACCTGACGCAAGGCGCCGTCAGCCAGCAGGTCAAGCGGCTGGAAGAGGTGCTCGGTCAGAGCCTGTTCGAGCGCGACCGCCGCGGCCTCAAGCTGACGCGATCCGGCGAGCGGCTGCTCGACAGGGCAAGGCGCCTGCTGCAGCTCAACGACGAGATCCTTGCCGAAATCAGGGGCGGGGCGGTTGCCGGGCAGGTGCGGATCGGCGTGCCTTACGATCTCGTCGGCACGCTGCTCGCGCCCGCGCTGAAAGCCTATGCCGAAGCCTATCCGCAGGTCGAGATTTCGCTGGTCTGCGCGTCCTCGCCGGAACTCGCGGCGGCCCTGGCGGCGGGCACGATCGACCTTGCCGTCGTCGAGGAGCGCGTCGGTCCCAGCGCGGGCGAATGCCTGCTCGTCGACCGGCTGGTATGGGTGGGCGCCAGAGGCGGGGCGGCACGCCTGAAGCGGCCGCTGCCGGTTTCCATTGTCGCCGACACCTGCGCCTTCCGGCCGGCGGTGCTGGCAGCGCTTGGCGAGCACGGGCTCGACTGGCGCACCGTGTTCGAGAACGGCAACATCGACGCAACGACCGCGACGGTGCGGTCGGATCTTGCGGTGACCGCATGGCTTGCCTCGACGGTTCCGACCGATCTCGACATCCTGTCCGATGCCGGGCTTCCGGCGCTGCCGAATTTCTCCGTCAACCTGCATATGCCCAAACATGCCACCCAGCCGGCCGCGCAGGCTTTCGCCAGCCATATCCGCGAGGGCCTTTCACGCTATCGCCAGGCAGCGTGAACGGCTAGCGCGTTTTCACCGTTTCACGGAAACGGCGAACCGCTCTATCTCTTTGTTTCTACGCAATTCCGGACGGAAAACCGCTCACACTTTTCCTGGAATTGCTCTAGGCACCCGGTCAGCCGTTCGACGCGGCCATGGCGACCGCTAATTGCGCATCGAAAGCGCGCTTGAAGGCGGGCCGAGCCTCGCCGCGGGCGACATAGGCGGCAACGTTCGGGAATTCGTTCAGCAAACCCGATCTCTGCAGCCGGCGCAGCACGCCCACCATGACGAGGTCTCCGGCGCTGAACGCGCCGTCGAGCCAGTCGCTATCGCCGAGATGGCGGGAGAGCTCGGCCAGCCGCTTGCGGATCCGGTCATCGACCAAAGGCAGGCGCTGGTCGTGCCACGCCGCTTCGCGCTCCAGGATCACGGCTGTCGTGCGATCGAGGATCGGTTGCTCCACGGTGCTGAAGGCTGCGAACATCCAGGCGATCGCGCGCGCCCGCGCGTTCGCATCCTCGGGCATCAGGCCGGGGTGACGAACCGCGATGTGAAGGACGATGGCGCCTGACTCGAACAGAGCGAGATCGCCTTCTTCATAGGTCGGGATGCTGCCGAAGGGGTTGATCGCAAGATGCGCGGGTCGCTTCATCGCATCGAACGAAACAAGGCGAACGTCATAAGGCTGGCCGACTTCCTCGAGCGCCCAGCGCACGTGCATGTCGCGCGCCAGCCCCCTGCCGCCATCGGGCGAGCGTTCAAAGGCGGTAATGGTGGGGATCATCGGCGGCTCCTGACCGTTCAGTCGTCGTGGCGAAGAGAGGCTTCATAAAGCGAATACGCGGCGGGCCCGGCCGCCGCGCGACAGCCTTGTGCTACTTCCAATTTTTGCGCTGTTCGAGCTCGGCTTCCGAAGGGTCCTGCTGAGCAAACGAGCCCGTGCGGATTTCGCCCGCGCGCTCATAGATCGCTATGATGACGCCGGTGGCGGAAGCTTGCGATTTGACGAGCTTGAACGCCGCCGGCATCGCGCTGTCGCCGAACAGCCGCTTGCCCTTGCCCAGGACCAGCGGGAAGGTCATCAGCCGAATCTCGTCGATCAGCCCGTTGGCGAGCAAGGTCTGGATCAGATTGCCCGATCCCTGGATGAGCAGATCCGGTCCGTCTTCCTGCTTGAGTTCCTTAAGCCTGGCAACGATATCGGGCCCGAGCGACTGGGTGTTCTGCCAGGTCAGCGAATCCGGCCGGTGCGTGGCCACATATTTGACCGCGGGGTTGAAGACATCCGCGATCGGATCGTTCTGATACGGCCAGTGCGCGGCGAAGATGTCATAGGTTCTGCGGCCGAGCAGCAAGGCGAAGGGTTTGGAGAACAGTTCCTCCATTGCCGCGCGCCCCACTTCGTCGAAGTAATGGAAGGTCCAGCCGCCGAACTTGAAACCGCCGACCGGATCCTCTTCCGGTCCGCCCGGCGCCTGCATGACGCCGTCGAGGCTTACGAATGTGGCGGCGATGATCTTGCGCATCTGTCTTCTCCGTTTCACGACCCGCGCCGTCAGGGCCGGATTTCTGCCTAGAGCGGTTTGACGCAATTCCTGACGGAAAACTGGTTCGCACTTTTCCTGGAATTGCTCCTAGGACGAACGGCAAGGCGCGTTTTCGACAAGGGTTTTAAAATTTCTATCGCGTGCTCTCGGCGCGGACCGTGCGAGATGAGAACCAGACGTCGCCGAACACGGCGGTTGCCGTCCGGTCCGGCGCCTTGTCCTCCCTCAGCCAGATCGACCGGGTGCGCGCGGCGCGCTCGCGGGTCGGTATTTTCGCGGTCGGCTTGGCAATGGAGGCGCCGACGCAAGGTATGAACCAGGAGCCCATGAACGGTCGGCAAGCAAAGCCGTTTTCCAGGCGTGTTATGAGGACCGCGAGGCCGACGGTTTCGGACGGGCGCCACGGAAAGATCATGCGGCCGCCGGGCGTCAACGCTTTCAGCCACGCGGCGGGCGGAGCGACGACGCCGGCATTGACGTAGATGACGTCGGACGGCGGCAATGGATTGGCGACGGCATCGGCCTGGACAATTTCGACGTTGCCGTAAGCCGCAACGTTCGCTTTGGCGCGCGCGGCGAGACCAGCCTCCAGCTCGAAGGCGGTGACGCCGCCGCCCGGCTCGACCAGCCTCGCCAGCAGTGCCGTGTAATAGCCGGTGCCGGCGCCGATATGGGTGACGTGCTCGCCTGGCTTCGGCTCGACCTTGCCGAGCCACATGGCATGCAGAAGCGGCTCGCCATTGTTGATGCCTTTGTCGGCATCGAGCACGACAAGCACGTTCTGGTAGATATAGGTTGGATCGGCGCTTGGCGTCTCGAACCGGCCCTCGCCGGCAAAAACAGTCCATGGTCCCGGACCCAGGAAAGCCTCGCGCGGCACCGAGGCGAATACCTCCTCGATGCGCGGATCGGACGACCGGGCCTGCGCGGCCATCAGCCTGGCGTAGAATCTGCGGGCTTCGTCCGGTTTGGCCATGGCGCGAAGATAGCGCGGCCGGCGCGAATGTCGCGGTCAGCCGGCGAAGGTGTCGTAGAGCAGCTTGAAGTTGAGAACGAGGATGACGGCGGCCACCACCCAGGCCAGCGCCGCGACGCCGCGCGGTACGGCGAAATTGCCCATCTTCTTCTTGTCCGACACGAACTGCACGAGCGGGATGACCGCGAAGGGCAGTTGCATCGACAGCACCACCTGACTGAAGACCAGCAATTGAGCTGTGCCCTTTTCGCCGTAGAGCGCGGTGACGAACACCACCGGGACGATGGCGATGCCGCGCGTCAGGAGGCGCCGTGCCCATTGCGGGATGCGCAGCCGCAGAAAACCTTCCATCACGATCTGGCCGGCAAGCGTCGCGGTGACGGTCGAATTGAGGCCAGAAGCCAGCAGCGCGATGGCAAACAGGATCGAGGCGATGCTCAGGCCCAGCAGCGGCGACAGCAGCTCGAAGGCCTGGCCGATCTCGGCGACGTCCTGATGACCGGTGTCGTGGAAGGCGACCGCCGCGACGATCAGGATCGAGGCGTTGACGAACAGCGCCAGGATCAGCGCGATGGTCGAATCCGTCGTCGCCCATTTGATGGCGTCGCGCTTGCCTGCGTCGGTACGCTCATAGGCGCGGGTTTGCACGATCGAGGAGTGCAGATAGAGATTATGCGGCATGACCGTCGCGCCGATGATGCCGATGGCGATATAGAGCATCGTCGGATTGGTGACGATCTCGGGTGACGGCACGAACATCGAATGCAGGATCGTGCCGGCCGGCGGCGCGGCGACGAAGATCTGGATGGCAAAGCAGCCGAAGATGATGATCAGGAGCGCGATGACGAAGGCTTCGAGATAGCGGAACCCCTTGTTCATCAAGAGAAGCACCAGGAAGGCGTCGAGCGCGGTCAGCATGGCGCCGCCGATCAGCGGAATGCCGAACAGAAGCTGCAGCGCGATCGCCGTGCCGATCACCTCAGCGAGGTCGCAGGCGATGATCGCCAGCTCGCAGGCGATCCAGAGCACGAAATTGACGGGGCGCGGATAGTAGGCGCGGCAGGCCTGGGCGAGGTCGCGCCCGGTGGCGATGCCGAGGCGCGCGGCGAGCGCCTGCAACAGGATCGCCATCAGGTTCGACAGCATGATGATGAAGAGCAGCGTGTAGCCGAACTGGGCGCCGCCGGCGAGGTCGGTCGCCCAGTTGCCCGGATCCATATAGCCGACGGAGACCATGTAGCCCGGTCCCATGAACGCGAACAGGCGGCGGAACCAGACTCCAGTCTGTGGCACCGCGATCGAGGCGTTCACCTCGCGCAGGCTTGGCTGCTCGTCGTCGGGCTTGTCGAATCGCCATGTGGGTCGGGCTACGGTTGCTGCATCGGCGTCGGACATGGGGGATTTCCACTGGAATGTATCGAAGGTGCCTTTTATCTACGCCATGGCTCAACATTATGCAATAGGCTATATTTCATTGATCATGCTTTCGTGATGCGCCAGAGCAGGACGCGGGCGACCGCAAACGCTGGTTGCGCCCGCGCGGGAATGCAAATAAACGGCCGGACCATCAGGGGTTCGTGTTATGGATACGACCCCGATTCAAGGAGGAGCGCGTATTGGCGCTTAGGAACAAACCAGTTCGACGCGAGGAGCCGCTTCCCGATGCCGAAATCCATTCGGAGGGTTTCCGGCAGACGCGCGAAGCGCGCCGCGGCGCGCTGGTCGAGGACTATGTCGAACTGATCGCCGACCTGATCGAGGACGGCAACGAAGCGCGGCAGGTGGATATCGCGGCAAGGCTCGGCGTCGCGCAGCCGACGGTGGCAAAGATGCTGACCAGGCTGTGCGCCGATGGGCTGGTTTCGCGGAAGCCCTATCGCGGCGTGTTCCTGACCGAAGCCGGCCGCAAGGTCGCCGAGGAAAGCCGTATCCGCCACCAGACGGTGGAGGCCTTCCTGCGCTCTCTCGGCGTCAGCGCCGAGACGGCGCGCATCGACGCCGAGGGCATCGAGCACCATGTCAGCGCCGAAACGCTGGAAGCTTTCCGCCGGGCGATGACGAACCGCCAGGATTAGGTCTGCGGTCCGTCCGAGCGTATTGAAGCGGAACCGACGCATCTCCGCCGCATTACTTCCCACATCGCGCGATTGCCGCGCTCAAGGAGGAAGCAATGGGCGTCGAACAGGCTCCGACCGCTAAAGGGAAGCAGGCAGCCAGGGGATTGCGGCAGGCGGCCGCCAAGGACGAGCGCAAGACCGAGGCCGAGACCGGCCATCCGCTGAAGAAGGGCGCGGCGCGTTTCGAGGAACGTTCGAAAAGTTCGGACGGCAAGAGCGCCGGCGCCAAGCAGAAAAGCTGATGCTTTTAGCCGGTTTATGGTCGGTGGGCTTTGCTTGTCCGATTGAGGTTTCCGGTGCGTCCGACATTTGGCGGGAGCGAAAAATTCTGTGACTTAGGCCAGCCGTTGCGATAATTGTCTGCAGGGGGTGGTCGTGGGCCAGTCCCTCCAGGACATTCGCGTTGCGAGGAGTTGCCATGCTTTGGAGAGGCCGTCGTCAGAGCGACAACATCGAGGATGACCGTAGCGACAGCGGCGGCGGACTTGGCGGCGGAATGGGCGGCGGCGGTCAGTTCCGACTTCCCGTCGGCGGCCGTACCGGTGGCGGCGGCAGCATTCTCCTGGTCATCCTGGTCGTGCTCGCGGGATGGTATTTCGGTTTTGATCCATCGCAGATCCTGGGTGGCGGCGACGGCGGATTGCTCCCGGGTGGCGGCGGCCAGATCACCGACAACAGCGGCTCGCAGGACAATGGCGGCGCGCCCGCCAATGACGAGATGAAGCAGTTCGTCGCGACGGTGCTGGCGGAAACCGAAGACACCTGGACCGGCATTTTCAAGGCGCAGGGCCTGACCTATGAGGATCCCAAGCTGGTGCTGTTTAGCGGCCAGATCCGTTCAGCCTGCGGTTTCGCCTCGGCGGCGGCCGGGCCGTTCTACTGCCCGGGCGATCGCAAGGTCTATCTCGACATGACCTTCTTCCAGCAGCTCGACCAGCAGTTCGGCGCTTCCGGCGAGTTCGCCCGTGCCTATGTGGTGGCGCATGAGGTCGGTCACCATGTGCAGAACCTCACCGGCATCATGAGCAAGTTCAACCAGATGCGCCAAGGCATGAGCGAGGCCGACGCCAACCAGCTCTCGGTGCGCATCGAGCTTCAGGCCGACTGCTTCGCCGGCGTATGGGCCCATTACACCGCGCAAAAAGGTATATTGGAGCAGGGTGACATCGAAAGCGCGCTGAATGCCGCCAAGCAGATCGGCGACGACACGCTGCAGAAGAAGATGCAGGGCTATGTCGTGCCGGAAAGCTTCAACCATGGCACCTCCCAGCAGCGGCAGACATGGCTGGCGCGCGGCTACAAGAGCGGCAAGCTGTCCGACTGCAACACGATGAGCGGTCCGATCTGAGGCGGCGCTTGCCGCTTCTTTCGGGTGACGACCAACGATCGAAGGCGGCTGGCAAGGGATGTCAGCATAAGACGTTTGCCTTCGTTCGCGGATTGTTCCCGCCGCTAACCTCGCCTATAAGGTCCCTCCCGCCTGTGCCGCAAGGCGGTTGAGGAGCTTGTCACCATGATCGACCCGAAGACCGCCAAGCGGGGCCTTGCGCTCGTTTTCACGACGCTGCTGCTCGACATCATCGGTTTCGGCATCATCATGCCGGTGCTGCCGGCCTATCTGGAGGAACTGAGCGGCGTCAGCGTGAGTGAGGCCGCGATCGAGGGCGGCTGGCTGTTCTTCGTCTATGCGGCGATGCAGTTCGTCTTCGCGCCGATCATCGGCGGCTTGAGCGACCGCTTCGGACGACGGCCGATCCTGCTTGCCTCGGTGCTGACCTTTTCCATCGACAACCTGATCTGCGCCATCGCCTGGTCCTTTCCGATGCTGTTCATCGGCCGCGTGCTCGCGGGCATTTCCGGCGCCAGCTATTCGACGACATCGGCCTTCATCGCCGATATCTCGAACGACGAGAACCGGGCGAAGAATTTCGGCCTGCTCGGCATCGCCTTCGGCGTCGGCTTCGTCATCGGCCCGGTGCTGGGCGGGCTGCTCGGTACGTTCGGGCCGCGCGTGCCGTTCTATTTCGCCGCAGCACTGGCCTTCGCGAATTTCCTGATCGCGATGTTCCTGCTGCCGGAGACGCTGGATGAAAAGCATCGCCGCCGTTTCGAGTGGAAGCGTGCCAATCCGGTCGGCACGCTCATGCAGATGCGCAATTATCCAGGCATCGGCTGGATCGGGCTGGTGTTCTTCCTGATGACGCTCGGCCACATGATGTATCCGGCGGTCTGGTCGTTCGTCTCCACTTATCGCTATGGCTGGAGCCAGCAGCAGATCGGCTTTTCGCTCGGCGCCTTCGGCCTGTGCGGCGCAATCATCATGGCGACGGTGCTGCCGCGGATCATTCCCAAGCTCGGCGAATGGAGGACGGCGGCTATCGGGCTGACCTTCACCGCGCTCAGCGCCTTCGGTTATGCGTTTTCGACGCAAGGCTGGATGATCTATGCGGTGATCGTGGCCGGCTGCCTGGAGGCGCTGGCCGATCCGCCGCTCAGAAGCCTCGCCGCCGCCAAGGTGCCGCCCTCGGCGCAGGGCGAATTGCAGGGGGCGATGACCTCGATCTTCTCGATCACCTCGATCATCACGCCGCTGCTCTACACGGCGATCTTTTCCTGGTTCACGAGCCCGACGGCGCCGGTCGTGTTCGGCGGCGCGCCCTATGTGCTGGGCGCAATCTTCCTGACACTGGCGGTCATCGTCTTCGTGACGAAAGTGGCCAAGCCGACGCCGAAGGAAGTCGAGCGCATGCACACACAGGAGGCGGCGGTGACTGACGCTGCTTAGGCTGGCGGTTTGATCTAAAGCGCGTCGCGCTGAAGCGGATTCAGGCGACGCGCTTTAACCTTTGTTTTCATGCATGTCGTTGTCGCAAAACCGCTGCACACTTTTGCGCGACATGCATTAGGCGCGTTCGGCCAGCGCTTCCTCGCCGCGCCGCTCGCGGATGAGGTTGACGAAGCGGCGGAAGAGGTAATGCGAATCCTGCGGGCCAGGCGAGGCCTCGGGATGGTGCTGGACCGAGAACACTGGACGGCCGGTCAGCGCGATGCCGCAGTTGGAGCCGTCGAAGAGCGAGACATGGGTTTCCTCGACGCCTTCGGGCAGCGAGTCCGCGTCGACGGCGAAACCGTGGTTCATCGAGACGATCTCGACCTTGCCGGTGGTGTGGTCCTTGACCGGATGGTTGGCGCCGTGGTGGCCCTGGTGCATCTTCTCGGTCCTGCCGCCGAGCGCCAGCGCCAGCATTTGATGACCGAGGCAGATGCCGAACACCGGGATGTCGGTCTTCAAGAGGCTCTGGATCACCGGCACGGCATATTCGCCGGTCGCCTCCGGGTCGCCGGGGCCGTTCGACAGGAAGATGCCGTCCGGCCGCATGGCCAGGATCTCCTCGGCACCGGTCTTGGCCGGCACGACGGTGACCTTGGCGCCGAGACCTGCAAGCAGGCGCAGGATGTTGCGCTTGACGCCGTAGTCGACGGCCACGACGTGCATGGAAGGCTCGCCACGCTCACCATAGCCTTCATTCCAGATCCAGGGCGTCTCGCGCCAGACCGAAGACTGGCCCGACGTGACCTCCTTGGCGAGATCGAGGCCGATCAGGCCCGACCAGGCCGCGGCGCGCCGCTTCAGGTCCTCGGTGTCGAAGACGCCATCGGGCGCATGCGCGATGACGGCATTGGGCATGCCCTTCTCGCGGATCAGCACGGTCAGCGCGCGGGTGTCGATGCCGGACAGCGCGACGATGCCGCGCCGCTTCAGCCACTTGTCGAGATGGCCGGCGGCGCGATAGTTGGACGGGTCGGTGACGTTGGCCTTGAAGATCGCGCCGACAGCGCCCGCGCGGGCGGCTGGATGCAAATCCTCGATGTCCTCGTCATTGGTGCCGACATTGCCGATATGCGGGAAGGTGAAGGTGACGATCTGGCCGGCGTAAGACGGATCGGTGAGGATTTCCTCGTAGCCGGTCAGAGCGGTGTTGAAGCACACTTCCGCAACGGCCGATCCCGTGGCGCCAAGGCCGCGGCCTTCGATCACCGTGCCGTCGGCGAGGACCAGAAGGGCGGTCGGCTTTTCGGTTGCCCAGGGGGCGGTGGTGGTGGCCATTGCGGCACTCCTGTCAGGCGCGGCAATCGGTCGGCAGGACCATTTGCGCGGCAAGGCGCGAAGCTGGATTTCCCGGCTCCCACGCGTCAACTCATTGTCTCATGCAGGACCGAGTACATAGGCGAACGGGCCGGAGCGGTCAATGCGGCGTCCCCGGACCACGGCCGATTTGCTTTCGTCCAGCAATATCAGCATCTTGCCGCGATTTGCGTTGGCCGTTCGGCAAAGCTATTGTCCGCCGCATTCGAAGGAGAAGCACGATGCGCGAGAAAATCGCCGAATCCATGAAGAGCGCGATGAAGGCGCAGGACAAGCACCGCCTGCCGACGCTGCGGCTGATCCAGGCCGCCATCCACGATCGCGACATCGCCAATCGCGGCGCCGGCAAGCCGCCGGCGAGCGAGGAAGAGATCCTGCAGATCCTCGCCAAGATGGTGAAGCAGCGCGAGGAATCGGCGAAGGCCTTCGAGGACGGCAAGCGGCCGGAACTGGCGGCGCAGGAGCGCGGCGAGATGGAAATCATCCGCGCGTTCCTGCCGACGCAGCTCGACGACGCGGCGATCCAGGCCGCGGCGCGCGAAGCGATCGCGGCGACGGGTGCGGCCAGCCAGAAGGACATGGGCAAGGTGATCGGCGCGCTGAAGCAGAAGTATGCCGGCCAGATGGACTTCGCCAAGGCGAGCGCCATCATCAAGGGGCTGCTGCAGTAGGTGCGGCTTCGCTAATCCTTGCACATCGGTATCGGCTGCGGCGGCGGTGCCGGATGATCCTTCTTGTATTGCGCGATGATCGGCTCCAGCGTCTTCCTGGGCCAGAATTTCGGCGAGCCGATCTCGTTCAGGCAGGAGACGTTCCAATAGAGGCCCGCGCCTGACAGCGATTGGCCTGCGGCCTTGGCCCGGGCGACAGCGGCGATGTCGCGCGATTCCGGATAGATGTAGAGCGTCGTCGGTTTGTTCTTCACCAGCGGGATGATCTGCTCGGCGTCAGCGGGCGACCAACTGGTGCAGCCATTGCTGCGGCCGCCGGCATAGTTCACCAGCTTGCCGAACGGAACAAGGCCGTCATGGTCGGCGTATGAGCTGTTCGGCTCTTTGCGCATGCACATACCCCTGAGCAAGGCAGCCGGATGGCCGCCGATCAAGCGCTGCCTGGCGTTCGCCGCTTCGCCTTCGCCGTCGAACTGGATGAAGCTGCGCATGAACACCGCGTTCTGCGCGCCGACACGGTAATACCCCTTGAAGGACGTCTTGGTCTCGGCGGTCATATAGGCGCCGCCGGCCGTCAGCGCCGAGTCCATCGCGTTGCCGAAGTTCTTCGCGCAACGCCTGCCGTTGGAGAAATCGGCAACGCCTTTCAGGTTGCGGCCGCCGCCATGGCCCGAGGAAACCGCGCGGAAGAGCTGCTTGCTTTCGCATATGATGTAATAGCGCTGGCCCAGCACGCTATTGCCCAAATCCCCGGGACGCGTGGCATCCATGGCGAAGTAGCAGGGGTTGCCGACCGAACCATCGCTGACCTTCTTCTGGTAGAGCGCGCGCGCCCGCTCCAGAACGACCTGCGAAATCTGGCCCTCGCCGTCGCCGACATGGCGCTGCAGCCAATCGGGAACGGTCGACGGCCGCAACGCCGCGAACGAGCTGACGGACGCCGTCAATGCGGCGAGGGTCGCGACAAGACAAAAGATGGCCGCGCCCAGCGGAACAGATTTCAACCCCACCGTTTTGCCCCTCCTGTCGAAGCGTTGTCTCGTACCCGTGAATCACCCAGGTCGATCATAGGAGATCTCGCATCCATCGGCGAAACACTTCTAGTTTAGCGACGCCTTTTGGAAGTCGGATTTCCGGACCGCTTCGATTGAGCTATGATCTGATTCCGGCGCGCCCACGCCTCCTCCCTCCATCGGAAAGCATCGTTCATGCAGGGCAATTCACATCCAACCAACTGTTCGAGCGCCAGGCAAAAGGAGGGGTTGTCGAGACTGCTCGCGACAGGAGGTTTTTCGATGCGGCTTTCCGCACCCGTCTATCATCTGAAACGCCAGGCGAGGCTCCTGTCCCGCCGGGAAAATGTTCCGCTCCATCAGGCGCTCGACCGCGTTGCCGCCAAGGAAGGCTTTGCCAGCTGGAGCCTGCTTGCGGCCAAGGCCGCCGAGGCCGCGCCCGGCGACAGCTTGCTGAGGCGGCTGATCCCCGGCGACATGGTTCTCGTGGCGGCGCGGCCAGGCCAGGGCAAGACGCTGATGAGCCTCGATCTCGCCGTGGCGGCCATGAAGCAAGGCAGTCGCGCCGTGTTCTTCACCCTGGAATACATGCATGCCGACATTCTCGACCGGTTCCGCGACATCGGGATCGACCCGGCCGATTTCAATCACCTGTTCGATTTCGACAATTCCGATGCCATAAGCGCCAGTTACATCGTCGAGAGGTTGCGGTCGGCGCCGCGCGGCACGCTGGCGGTCATCGACTATCTGCAACTGCTCGACCAGAAGCGGGAGAATCCCGAGCTCATGGTCCAGATCCGCGCCTTGAGGTCGTTTGCCCGGGAACGGGGACTGGTGCTGGTCTTCATCTCGCAGGTCGACAGGTCCTATGAGTCCTCCGGGAGACCGTTCCCGGATATCGGCGATATCCGGCTGCCGAACCCGCTCGACATGTCGCTGTTCGACAAGGCCTGTTTCCTGAACAAAGGCGAAATCCGGTTTCAGGCGACTTGAGGGCGATCCGTGTCGCGGCTATGCCGGAGTCTCGACAGGGAAACGAACCATGATCGAGATCGTCAAACCCGCGCTCGAACATTTGCCTTCCTACAAGGCGGCGCTGGAGCGCGGGTGGTCGCCCGACAATGTGCGGTTCCTCGAAGCGACGCGCGAGCAGCTCGAGGCGATCGAGAAAGATCCCGTCGCCTTTCTCGCCGGCCTTGACGACCCCGAAGCGAAGGGGCCGCCCATCACCTTGCCCGACGGCCCGACCGTGCCGCGCCTGCCGGGCTTCCGGCGCTGGATCTGGGATGGCGAGGCGGCCGGCTCGATCGGTTTTCGCTGGCGGAAGGGCACGTCGGCGCTGCCCTCGCATGTGCTTGGCCATATCGGCTATGCGGTTGTGCCGTGGAAGCGGAGCCGAGGCTATGCCGCCGAAGCGCTGCGGCTGATGCTGGACGAGGCGAGAGCGGTCGGGCTCGACCATGTCGAGATCACCGCGAAGCCGGGCAATCCGGCCTCGCACAAGGTCATCACAGCCAATGGCGGCAAGCTCGTCGGCCGCTTCTTCGAGGACGCCGCCTATGGCGGCGCGGAGAGCCTCAAGTTCCGCATCGACCTTTGAAGGTTACTCGCCGGGCCTGGCCAGCCTTCCTTCTTCCGCCTTGTGGTAGAACTGGCTTGCGACGAGCCAGCCTTTGAGCGGCCTGAGCGGCGGGATGCAGGTCGCAAGAACGATCGGGATCGAAACGAAAGCGTGGAACCACATGGAGGGCTCGAAAGTCACCTGCGCCCAGACGGCGAACAGCACCGAAGGCACACAGGCAAAGCAGATGACGAAGAACGCCGGGCCGTCGGCTGGATCGGCAAAGGAATAGTCGAGCCCGCAGACATCGCATTTCGGAGCCAGTTTCAAGAATCCCTCGAACAGGTGGCCCTCGCCGCAACGCGGGCAACGGCCACGGATTCCTACCTGCCAAGGTACCAGACGTGGATAATGCGCCAGGTCTTCCATGATCGTCGCTCCAATGGACCCCGCGTGTGGGTCGGTGCAGGCCTTGAGGTCTCAGATGCATACATATATCATACTTGTATGCATACAATGCGACAAAATGTATGGATTGGCTATACGTGACGGACGAAAGCGACATCGGCTGGCTCCCGGTTCTGGAGGCAGGGCCGCGACCGGTCTATCTGAAGATCGTCGACGCCCTTGCGGATGCCCGCTCGAACGGCCGGTTGCAGCCTGGCGACAGGTTGCCGCCGCAGCGGGAACTCGCAAGGCTGCTGGGGGTCGATCTCACGACGGTCACGCGGGCGTTTTCCGAAGCCAGGCGCAGGAACCTCATCGACGCGAACGCGGGCCGGGGCACCTTCGTCACGCCGGGCGAGCCGGAAGAGCCTGTCCTCGATCTCAGCATGAACATTCCGCCGGCACCCGCCGGCCTCAACCTGCCGGCCTTGATCAGGACGGGCATCGAGGGATTGCTGAAGCGCTCCAGCGCCGAAGCGCTGCTTTCCTACCATCCCGGTCCGGGCTCGCCCGTGGAGCGCGCCGTCGGCTCGTCATGGCTTGCCGAAACGGGGGACAGGTTGCCGGCCGAGAGGGTCGTTGTCGGCTCGGGTGCGCAGGCGCTGCTCACGGCCGTCGTGCTGTCTCAGACCCGCGAGGGCGACACGATCCTTTGCGATGCGCTGACCTACCCCGGGCTGATCGCGCTGGCCGAGGCCGCGCGCCGCAAGCTCGCCGCTGTCGCAAACGATAGCAAGGGCATGCGGCCGGACGATCTCGAAGAGGCGGCGCGCCGGCATGGCGCGCGCATTCTCTACCTCAATCCGACGCTTCAAAATCCGACCGCATCCGTCATGCCCGAAGGCCGGCGGCGCGAACTCGCCCGCATGGCCGAAAAACTCGAGCTGACCATCATCGAGGACGATCCCTACAGAAGGTTGCTCGCCGCACCGCCGCCGGCCTTTCTGAACCTGGCGCCGGAGCGGACCTTCCATGTCGCGACATTGGCGAAATGCATCTCACCTTTCCTGCGCACGGCCTTCCTGGCGGTGCCCGATCAGCAAGCCGCCCAGCGGATCGCCACAGCGATACGCGGCACGACGATGATGGCGCCGCCGCTGATGACGGGCCTTGCCTGCGAGTGGCTGCGCAGCGGTCTTGCAGAGGAGATCACCGCCGCCGTGCGCGCCGAAGCGCAGGCCAGGCAAGAGATCGCGCGCAACATCCTGCCCGAGGGTTTTGTGGAATCGGAGTCCGGCTTGCATCTATGGTATCCGCTGGAGAGCCAGCTGCGCTCGGAAGAGCTCGCCGGCACCGCCCGCCGCCGAGGGCTCGCCATCAGCCCCGCGGAAGAGTTCGCCGTCGGGCAGGAGTTTCCCAACGGCTTTCGCCTGGCGCTGGGCGCCACCCCCAACCGCGAACGGTTGAAGGAGGGCCTTCAAGGCCTGGCTTCCATCCTTTCGGGAACTGCGGGCCCTTCGCGGCCAAAAGTCTGAGGCAAGCGAAAGCCTGCTATTCGGCCGCCGCCGGCAGCGGCGGGGTCGCGCGGCTGCGCCACTCCCAGGCCTGCGAGGCGACAGCTACCACCACCGCCACCAGCATCGCCAAGGCGCCGGCAAGCGGCAGGCTGCGATAGCCGTAGCCGGCATTGAGCATCGCCGCGCCCAGCGAGGCGGCCAGCGCAATGCCGACATTGAAGCCGGACGGGATCAGCGAAGAGGCGAGGTTGGAGGCATCGGCCGTCCAGGCGAGGATGCGTGTCTGGATCGGCGCGCCGATGGCGAAATTGAGACCACCCCAGATGACGATGGCGACGATCATCGGCACCGGGTAGGGGCTGACAAGGTGGATGATGCCCAGCGCCACCGCCTGCAGGGCAAGCATGACGATGAGCGACGGCATCAGCTTCCAGTCGGCGAGCTTGCCGCCGACCAGAACGCCGATCGTGGCGCCGACGCCGTTGAGCAAAAGCACAAAGGGGATCAGGCTCTCGTCGAGGCCAGTCACTTCGAGCAGCATCGGGGTGATGTAGGTGAACAGCGCAAACTGGCCGATCATCAGCATCAGCATCAGGATCAGCGACGTCCAGACCTGCTGGCGGGCGAGCACACGGACTTCGCGCGCCAGGCCCGCTGTCCGATTGGCGGCGCCCGCCGTTCGCGGCAGCAGCGCCAGCATGGCGAGGATCGCGATGATGCCCAGCGCGCCCATCACCCAGAAGGTCGCGCGCCAACCCCACAGGCTGCCGATCGCCGTTCCCGCCGGCACGCCGATGACATTGGAGACCGTCAGCCCCGAGAGAATGACCGCGACCGCCCGGCCGCGCTGGTCCTCGCGCACCAGGCTGACCGCAACCACCATGGCGACGCCGAAATAGCAGCCATGCGCCACGGCGGTCGCGATACGCAGCAGAAGCATCGAGGTGAAATCGGGCGCCAGCGCGCAGGCCGCCTGACCAAGGGTGAAGGCGATCGTAAGCCCGATCAGCAGCGTCTTGCGCGAGATTTTGCCGGTGGCCAAAGCCAGCAGCGGGCCGCCGATGGCAATGCCGCAGGCATAGCCGGAGACGAGATAGCCTGCGGTCGGCACCGAAACGCCGAGGCCCTGCGCCACCTCGGGCAGCACACCGGCGATGACGAATTCGGTGGTGCCGAAGGCGAAGGCGGCAAGGAAAAGGGCAATCAGCGGCAGCATGGTTCAAAACACAGGCGAGGAATGCACGCCTCAAACCACGCTCGGGCGGGCGCGGCAATGCAGAAATTGACGATGGCGCTTTAGCTTTTCTTGACCGGACCGATCAGAACCGGCCTGTCGCCGCGACTAAGCCGCCGTTTTGCGTCCATACGGGATCTTCAGCCAGGCCCGTTCATGCAGGTAGTAGAGCAGCGACTTGGTGACGACTTCGGTGAGCCCGATGGTGGCCGCGAGCTTGATGCTGCCGGTGACCACCAGCGATATGATCATCGTGTCGATCGTGCCGGTGACGCGCCAGGAAAGCGCCTTGGCGAAGCTGCGCGAATGCGTGTCCATCGACGGATCGTCCTCTTAACAGGTCCCTCAGGCGATCCTTAGCCGACGGAAGCGAGGATGAGCAAAGATTAATTTTTCGGCTGCCTTCGATAACCTCAGCTGGCTTTCAGCCGCGAGCCGCCAAGCAGGCCGCGCTCCTCCAGCACCGGATAGGCAATGGAGGCAAGCAGCGAGTTGATCTGCTTCAGGTCGCGGATCGTGTCGAGGTGGATCGAGCTCGTCTCGACGCTCTTGGCGGTGCCTTCGCGCAGGCGCACGAAATGGCTGGCGCTGGTTTCTTTCTCGCGTTCGCGCAGCAGGTCCTTTTCCAGCACCAATTGCCTGGCGGTTTCCGGATCGCGCGAGACCAGAACGTTAAAGGCAAGCCGCGCATTGGCAAGCACGGAGGAATGGAAAGCGCAAAGTTCCTGCCAGCCTTCCGGCGTGAATTCCAGGCCGCGCTCCAGCTTCTTCCTGACATGCACCAGCATGTTGCGCACGATGATGTCGCCGACCTGCTCGATCTTGACGCAAGCGCCGATCAGCTCCTGGCACCGCAATGCCTCGTCCTCGGTCAGCGGATTCCTGGTGATCTTGGCGAGATAGAGCTTGATCGCGGCATGCTTCCTGTCGACGCGGTCGTCGAGCGCGGCAAGCGCCTTGATCTTGGCGGGGTCGGCATCCTCGTAAAGCTCGATGATGCGCTTCAGCATGATTTCGACGATTTCGCAGACCCGCACCACCTCACGCGTCGCGTTGGCGAGCGCCTGGCTCGGCGTATCGAGGGCGCTCTCGTTCAGCGCCGATAGCTCGACGACCTCGAGCGCGGCGGCCGGTTGAGGCTTGCTGCCCAGCGCCACGATCCTTTCGGAAGCGCGGTAGACGAGGCCGGCCAGCGGCAGTCCGGCCAGCAGGATCAGCACGTTGAACAGGATGTGGGCGTTGACGATCTGATCCGGCGCGGTCTTGCCGAGGAAGGCGACATCCGGTTTGAAGGTCATGATCAGCACCAGCATGATCAGCGAGCCGAGGCCGCGCATCAAGAGATTGCCGATCGGCACGATGCGCACCTCCGGTGGCGCCGACCGCGTCAGCATCGGCGCGATCAGCGACGAGCCAAGGTTGACGCCAAGCACCAGCACCACGCCGAGCTCCGGCGTGATCAGCCCGCGGCCCGCCAGCGTCGCCATCAGCAGCACCGCGGCAATGCTGGACTGGAACAGCCAGGTGACCAGCGCGGCCAGGAGATAGGTGGTGATGGAGTCGCCCGAGAAATAATTGATGATCAGCGGCATCAACTGGCTGTTGCGCAGCGGCTCCGACGCCTGACCGATCATCTCCAGCGACAGGATCAGCAGGCCGACGCCGATCAGGATACGGCCCAGCTGCCGCCAATCGCGCCGCTCGGTGGCCATGAACATGACCATGCCCGCGATCAGGCAGAGCGGCACCAAGAGCGTCAGGTCGAAGGTGAGCAGCTTGGCCACCAGCGCCGAACCGATCTCGGCGCCGCGCACTGCCAATTGCCCGGCGGCGCCCGAAACGATGCCGGCTCCGGCGAAGGAGCCGACCAGCAGCGTCACCGCGGTCGAACTCTGCAGCGCGACCGCCAGCCCACAGCCGGCCAGCACCGCCATGACCGGATTGCGCATGGTGGCGCGCAGCCTGTGGCGCAGCACGTCGCCATAGGCGCGCTCGACGCCTGTCTTGACCATGCGGGTGGCGAACAGCATCAGCGCCACCGCGCCGGCAAGGTGCAGGAGGACGACGGAGCCGCTCAAGGCCGACCTCGCAAGGTGGCTCTGGCAATGCGTGGAGGAGGACGAATCTCAATCATTTCAATGCGTGGAAATATACCAATTAAGATTAGCCGAATAATAGATTTTTCTGATGCGATGATAGTCCCGGCTCGACGGCGCATGTCGGAAATGAATGGCGGAAGCATTGGTTGCATGCGCCTGGCGGCTGCGCCTTCGCTCGGAATGAAGCGATGCCGGGACGGCACGACCGGCGCGATCCGAAGCCTTGTTGAAGCAGGCTCTGCAAGCATCGGAAACCATTACAGAATTGTAATTTTCATGTTCAGTTTCAGTTCATTCATTGGCGGCTATTCCTCTGCCTATCGACAACAAGGAGTACCGACCATGAAGCGTCTCATACTTTCCGCCGTCACCGCCTCCATGCTGGCCGCCTCGGCCTTCTCCGGCCAGGCCGCGCCGCTCGTCCAGCCGAGCGCGCCGCAGTCGAATTACACGCAGGTCGACTGGCAGAAGCCCGGCAGGCATGTCGACAAGCGCGTCATCGTCAAGAAGAAGGTGGTAAAGCGCAGCCATTGGCGCAACGGCCAGCGCTATTCCAACTGGAAACGTCACCAGGCGGTCCGCGACTGGAACCGCCATGGCCTGCGCCGCCCCGGCCCCGGCCAGGAGTGGATCCGCGTCGGCAACGACTACGTGCTGGTCAGCATCCTTTCCGGCATCATCTTTGGCGCGATCGCCGCGCAGTAATCCACGGCAATCCCGAAATTCAGAAGGCGGCCGCCCGGCCGCCTTCTTTTCGTCTGTGAAAAGCGGGTACGATGGGCCGGACGGAGTCGCCGTGCCCGGGCGGCTTGATTATATGGAGGGCAAACGAGTTTCCCCGATGCGCTTTCCGCCCGCCTTCCTCGACGAGATACGCGACCGCGTGCCGATTTCGCAGGTCATCGGCACGCGCGTCGCGTGGGACAGGAAAAAGACCAACGCGTCGCGCGGCGACTACTGGGCCTGTTGTCCGTTCCACGGCGAGAAAAGCCCGTCCTTCCATTGCGAGGACAAGAAGGGCCGCTACCACTGCTTCGGCTGCTCGGTTTCGGGCGACCATTTCAAGTTCCTCACCGAGCTCGACGGCATCAGCTTCCCCGAAGCGGTCGAGAAGATCGCCGAGATGGCCGGCGTGCCGATGCCGGTGCGCAACGAACAAGAGGAACGGCGCGAGAAGGAACGCGCCAGCCTGACCGACGTCATGGAAATGGCGACCGCCTTCTTCCAGGAGCGGCTGCAAGGACCGGAGGGTGCCAAGGCCCGCGCCTATCTGCGCGACCGCGGGCTGACGCCGGCGACGCAGCAGTCGTTCCGGCTGGGCTATGCGCCGGACAGCCGCAATGCGCTCAAGGAACATCTTGCCGCCAAGGGCGTGCCGAAGGCCGACATCGAGGCCTGCGGCCTGGTGCGGCATGGCGACGACATCCCGGTCTCCTATGACTGGTTCCGCGACCGCATCATGTTTCCGATCCCGGATTCGCGCGGCAAGATCATCGCCTTCGGCGGGCGGGCGCTGGCGCCCGATGCGCTGGCCAAATACATGAACTCGCCGGAGACGGAGCTCTTCCACAAGGGCAATGTGCTCTACAATTTCGCCCGCGCCCGCAAAGCTCTCGCCAAGGGCGGCACGGTGATCGCGGTCGAAGGCTATATGGACGTGATCGCGCTGGCGCAGGCCGGTTTCGAGAACGCCGTGGCGCCGCTCGGTACGGCCCTTACCGAAAACCAGCTCGAGCTGTTGTGGCGCATGGCCGGCGAGCCGGTTCTGTGCTTCGACGGCGACCAGGCGGGGCTGAAGGCGGCATGGCGCGCCGCCGACCTGGCGCTGCCGGCAGTCCAACCCGGACGCTCGGCGCGCTTTGCGCTGCTGCCGGAAGGCAAGGACCCTGACGATCTGGTAAAGGCGGACGGGCCGGACGCATTTCGCGCGGTGCTTGCCGATGCGCGACCGCTGGTCGACCTGTTGTGGATGCGCGAGACCGCGGGCGGCGTCTTCGACACGCCGGAGCGTCGGGCGGAACTTGGAAAAAGGCTGCGTGAGCTCGCAAGTCGTATACGCGACGAAAGCACACGCTATCACTACCAACAGGAAATGCGCGAGCGGGAGCTGAGCTTCTTCGGCTCGCAGCGCGGCCCGCGGCAGGGCCGTCAGGATGGCGGGCGGCCAGGCGAACGCGGCCAAGGCAAAGCCCCGGCACCCGGTGGACAGTTCGCCAAGGGCGGAAGCGGGCGCATCGCGATCAGCGAAAGCCTCGGCAAGTCGGCGCTGGTCAAGCGGGGCGAGGGGATGTCGGTGCGCGAGGCGACGATCATCGTGGCGCTCGTCAACCATCCGGCACTGATCGACGAGAATTTCGCGCATGTCGAATTCCTCGACCTCGCCAATTCGGATTTGCTGAAACTCCACGCCGCCATCCTCGACGCCATGGCGCATGACGCGGCCGACGAGCGCGGCGCGGTCATCGCCACCATCGAGCGCGCCGGCTGCGGCGGCATCTGGGAGCGGGCGGTGGAACTGATCAAGCGCGCGCGTCAATGGCCGGCGCTGGAGACCGCGGCGCTCGAGGATGCCCGCGACGCCTTCAACCAGGCGATGCACTTGCAGCGCAGCGCCCGCACATTACATAGAGAGCTGAAACAGGCGCAGGCGGCGCTCGATGCAGACCCTTCGGACGAAAACTTCCGGCATCTCGTCGAGATTCAAGCGCAATTCAACGATGTGCAGGCAACGGAAGCGCTGATCGAAGGGTTTGGCGTTTCATCGGGCAGGGTTGGCCGCGTTTAGGGCCGAATACCTCCATTGGAAGTGAAGTGGAAATGCGCAGCGCGTCGAATCGACGCCTCTAAGTCGGGTAATTGATTCGCTTTTTTCATGCGAATCATGCCAGAGGCGCTTGACCTTCTGGCAGATTGGCGGAATCAGGACGATTCGAAACGTTAACCCGTGCCCCGGCGTCGGCGGGAAATTCGAGCGATGTGAGGCACTGGTGACAACTGGACAGGCAAAGTGCCCGCTCCAGATATCAGGGTTAATCTGGACTTAATGCATGTCGCCCAAAAGTGGAAACCGGTTTGGGACTAGCGACAGGCACAAAACAAAAGCGATGACACGGTTGCCGGACCGGTAAAAAGCGTTCCGGTGCGAGCGCATCCGGCATAACCGATCCGACAGTTTACGCGGCCTCGATATTCGGCCGCTTGGAGACGACAAAGAATGGCGACAAAGGAAAAGGAAGAGGTCGAGACCGAACGTGAAGGCGCCACCGATGGCCCTCTGCTCGACCTTTCCGACGATGCTGTCAAGAAGATGATCAAGGCCGCGAAGAAACGCGGCTATGTCACGCTCGACGAGCTCAACGCGGTGCTGCCCTCGGAAGAGACGGATCCGGACCGCATCGAAGATATCAATGCGATGCTCAGCGACATGGGCATCAACGTCGTCGAGGACGACGAGGTGGGCGAGGAGACCGAAGCCGAGCCGGCCGCCGACGCCGAGGAAGACGCCAACGAGCTCGCCGAGCAGACCGGCACCGCCGTCGCCGCCACGACCACCAAGAAAGAGCCGACCGATCGCACCGACGACCCGGTGCGCATGTATCTGCGCGAGATGGGCTCGGTCGAGCTGCTGTCGCGCGAGGGCGAAATCGCGATCGCCAAGCGCATCGAGGCCGGCCGCGAAACGATGATCGCGGGTCTGTGCGAAAGCCCGCTGACCTTCCAGGCCATCATCATCTGGCGCGACGAGCTCAACGAATCGAAGATCCTGCTGCGCGAGATCATCGACCTCGAGGCGACCTATGCCGGCCCCGAGGCCAAGCAGGCGCCCGTGGTCGAACGCGTCGAGGAAGCGCCCAAGCCCGAAGAGAAGCCGCGCGGCCGCGCGGCGGCGCGCGAGGAAGAAGACGACATCACCAATGTCGGCGGCGACACGCGTGGGCTGGAGGAAGAGGAAGACGACGAGGACGAGGCGAGCCTGTCGCTGGCCGCGATGGAAGCGGAACTGCGTCCGCAGGTGATGGAGACGCTCGACGTCATCGCCGACACCTACAAGAAGCTGCGCAAGTTGCAGGACCAGCAGGTCGAGAACCGACTGGCCGCGGCCGGCACGCTGTCGCCCAGCCAGGACCGCCGCCTGAAGGAGCTGAAGGACCAGCTGATCAAGGCGGTGAAGTCGCTGTCGCTCAACGCCGCGCGCATCGAGGCGCTGGTCGAGCAGCTCTACGACATCAACAAGCGCCTGGTGCAGAACGAGGGCAAGCTTTTGCGCCTCGCCGAAAGCTATGGCGTGCGCCGCGAGGAATTCCTCAGGGAGTATCAGGGCTCGGAGCTCGATCCGAACTGGACCCGCTCGATCGCCAACCTGACCTCGCGCGGCTGGAAGGAGTTCACCAAGAACGAGAAGGACGCGATCAAGGAGCTGCGCGCCGAGATCCAGAACCTCGCCACCGAAACGGCGATCTCGATCCTGGAATTCCGCAAGATCGTGAACCAGGTGCAGAAGGGCGAGCGGGAGGCGGCGATCGCCAAGAAGGAAATGGTCGAGGCGAACCTTCGCCTGGTCATCTCCATCGCCAAGAAATACACCAACCGCGGCCTGCAGTTCCTCGACCTGATCCAGGAAGGCAATATCGGCCTGATGAAGGCGGTCGACAAGTTCGAGTACCGCCGCGGCTACAAGTTCTCGACCTACGCCACCTGGTGGATCCGGCAGGCCATCACCCGCTCGATCGCCGACCAGGCGCGCACCATCCGCATTCCGGTGCACATGATCGAGACGATCAACAAGATTGTGCGCACCTCGCGCCAGATGCTGCACGAGATCGGCCGCGAGCCGACGCCGGAGGAACTGGCCGAGAAGCTCGCCATGCCGCTGGAAAAAGTGCGCAAGGTGCTGAAGATCGCCAAGGAGCCGATCTCGCTCGAAACGCCTGTCGGCGACGAGGAGGATTCGCATCTCGGCGACTTCATCGAGGACAAGATGGCGATCCTGCCGATCGACGCGGCGATCCAGGCCAATCTGCGCGAGACGACGACGCGCGTGCTTGCCTCGCTGACGCCGCGCGAGGAACGCGTGCTGCGCATGCGTTTCGGCATCGGCATGAACACCGATCATACGTTGGAAGAAGTCGGCCAGCAGTTCTCGGTCACCCGCGAGCGCATCCGCCAGATCGAGGCGAAGGCGCTGCGCAAGCTCAAGCATCCGAGCAGGTCGCGTAAGCTCAGAAGCTTCCTCGACAGCTGAGCGGAACCAGACATATCAAGATCCAAAGGGCGCCTCCGGCGCCCTTTTTTCGTTCCCGGCCGTCTCTCATGCCGCCTTGCCGGCTTTGCCCGACAGGAGGATAATTTCGTGGTCGGATGCATTTATGGGCGACAAAGCCGGATGCCCGCCCCGGCGCCGGTCGTAACGGCCAGGCGTCGAGCTCCGTGGCGCCGGAGGGAGGTGTGCCATGACAACCTACATCGTGCTTATCAACTGGACCGAGCTGGGCGCCAAGAATGTGCGGGAGTCGCCAAAGCGGCTCGATGCCGCCAAGAAGCTGCTGGGAGAAATGGGCGGATCGTTCAAGTCGTTCTATCTGACCATGGGCGAATGCGACATGGTCGCCATCGTCGAAGCCCCGGATGATGCGGTGCTCGCCCGCTTCGCGCTGCTGTTGTCGTCGGGCGGCAATGTCAAAACGCGGACGATGAAGGCGTTCCCGGAATTCGCCTATCGCGAAATCATCAGCTCGCTCGGGTAAGGCGACTTAGCCTAGGGATCGGCGCGGCTGTTGCGCAGCCGCGCCGCATTCCCGATAGTCGCGCCATGCCCAAGCCGCTGCTCACCGTCTGGTACAACACGCGCTGTCCGGTGTGCGACGCCGGCATCAACCACCAGAAGCGGCGGCTCGCCGAAGCGGTCAAGGCCGGCCGCGTCGAATTCCGCGACATCAATTTCGAACCCGAGGCGCTCTCCGCCTTCGGCGCCTCGCTGGAGGATATCCGCCGGCGCCTGCACGCGACCGACGCCAGCGGGCGGCTGCTGGTTGGCGCCGACGTGGCGATCGCGGTCTGGCGGATCACGCCGGGCGGGGAATGGCTGGCGAGCTTGTTCGGCAACCCCATCGCCCTGCCGTTGACGCGCTTTGCCTATGACCGTTTCGCGGACGTGCTCTACGCCTGGAACCGACGCAACGGCCATTGGTAGCGCTCTCGGCCCAGTCATACGAAGACGCATAAGCGGTCTTGGCACGTCGTAAGATACATCTTAAGATATATCTTGACTCCGCAAGCGCTGAGTCTTACTTACGATGTATCGTAAGATATAACTCAAGGAGCAATCCATGCACAGACACAATCACTTCGGCGAGCGCATGTTCATGCATATGGCCGGCAAATTCGGCCGCCGCGGCGGCGGCTTCGGTCCGTTCGGCCATGGCGGCAGGGGTGGTGGACGGGGCGGCCCGGGCGACATGTTCCGCGCCGGGCGCATGCTGGCCGACGGCGATCTCAAGCTGATCACGCTGTCGCTTTTGGCCGACGCGCCGCGCCACGGCTACGACATCATCAAGGCTCTGGAAGAACGCACCAGCGGCGTCTACAGCCCGAGCCCGGGCGTGGTCTATCCGACGCTGACCTTCCTGGAGGAGGCGGGCTACGCGGTGTCCTCGAGCGAAGGCAACAAGAAGGTGTTTTCGATCACCGAAGCCGGCAAGGCGCATCTCGAGGAGAATCGCGAGATGATCGACAGCGTGCTCGACCATCTTGAGCGTTTCGGCCGCAAGATGGCCGCGGCGCGCGAATGGTTCGGCTGGGGCGACGACAAGGACGAGGGGCGCCGCGGCCGCTCGGAAACGCGCGACCGGTTCCGCGCGCTGCGCCACCGGCTGCGCGCCGCGCTCGGCGACATCGCCGACGCGCCGGAAGACAAGCAGGCCGAGGCGATCAGCATCCTGGAAGACGCCGCCGAGGCGATCGAGGCCTTGGCTCGTCGCTAAGCCATTCTCATGTGGAAATCCAAAAGCCCGGATCGCTCCGGGCTTTTGCATTCAGTCCGTGATCGGCAAGGGCAGGGGACTATTCCTTGCCGACATATTCGCTGATCAGCTTCTCGTTGCGCGCCTTCTCGATCTTGGCGGTGGTCTCGGCCGCGATCCGCTCGTCGGTGCGGTACTTGACCAGATTCACCAGGCTGCCGGTGAGCAAGAGGACGCCCATCGCCCAATAGCCTTTGGTCGAGAGGTCGACCGGCGCCAGCCACAGCGACAGGGCCAGCATGAAGTAGGCGGCGCCCACCGACACCGTATTGAACAGGATGTAGGTCTGATTGACGTTCATCGTGGTGTTTCCTTTGGTTTGATCCGTTTTGGAAATTTCGGGCTCAGTTCAGCGATTTCAGGCGCGCCAGGACATGCTCAGCGCGCACCTTGGTGGCTGGTCCGTGGCCTGCTTCGGCGAGGCGTTCACGGATCGCCTCGTGGCGCAGCTCGCCGTCGATCTCATCGAGGATGCCGGCCTCCTCGAACGGGTCGCTGCTTTCCTTGATGCGAGCGAGCAATTCCTCCGCTTCGTTGATGCTCGCGGTGCGGCCGATCGAACGGTTGAGACGGGACTGCGCCTTGCGTTCTGCATCGATCGCACGGGCGGAAATCATGCCCTGGTTGAGATCGATGATACGGCGATGCGCCTGTTCTACGGACAGGCGCATCCGCAAGGTCTTCTCGCCCAGGCTCTTGACCGTGGCGCGGCGGACCTCGCGCTCGTTCTCGAGCTCGGCGATTGCGGAAGCGCCGCCTTCGGCAAGCGCCTGGTTTTTGGCCGAAAGCGCGCTGAGCGTGCGGGTCTCCAGATCGGCGATGCGGCGGTCGAGCTGGTCGAGGCTGGTCTGCTCGGCTCGCTGGCGTACGATCAGCGAGGCGAGCATCTGCTTGGCGGCGGCAAGGCCCGCCTCCGCGTCGCGGATGCGCTGGGCCAGGAGGTCGATCGCAAAACGATCCTTCAGATTGTCCTCGGCCCGTGCGCTGGCGCCGTCCAGCAATGTCTTGATCAGGCTAAGCATGGTCTTCTCCCTGTTTTCGTGAACGTTGTTCACAAACTCAACATAACAGGAAATGAACATTGTTCAAGAGCTCTTTTGAACGCTGTTCATGAGCTGCCGGACATGGTAAACGCAAGCAAATGGAATGGATTCCGGGCTAGGCTTGCGACTTCGGACATAAGGACAGGAAAGAGCATGGCGCTGGACAAGGAAGAGATGAGCGAGAAGGTGCTCGCCATCGCCGAGGCGCTGCTCAACGAGGGCGGCGCCGAGAACCTGAAAGCGCGCACCATCGCCGAGCAGGCCGGCATTTCCGTCGGATCCGTCTATAACCTCTTTGCCGATCTCGACGAGGTGCACCGCGCCGTCAACATGCGGCTGCTCGACCGGTTGGGCGCGACAGGCTTGGCGGCCATGGCCGATCTCGAAAGGCAAGGGGTGACCGATGTCCAGCATCGCATCCTGGCGATGGCGGCTGCCTATGTGCGCTTCGTCGAGGCGCATCCCGGCAGTTGGCCGGCTGTGCTTGCCTTCAACCGCCGACGCGCGACGCGGCCTGGCCCGGACGCTTATGACGCGCTGCTCGACGCGCTCTTCGACATCGTCGCCGGCGTGCTCAAGGCAGGCGATTTCGATCTCGACGACGACCGTCGCGCGCTTGCGGCGCGGACCTTGTGGTCAAGCGTGCATGGCATTGTGACCAGTGGCTATGTTGCGAATTCGAACAGCAGGCAGGCCGAGGAGATCTGGCATCAGATCGAGCTTCTTGTCGGCGTTTTCGTCAAGGGGCTGGAACACGGCGGCGCATTCGCGCATGCTGAGATGAAGCCTGCGTGAACAGGGCCTGCGCGAACAGGGGATGCGGTGATTCCTCTTGTGTGGGCGTGAACGGGAGTTTTGAAAAATGTCTTTTCTGAAAAAGCTTTTTGGCGGCGGCGGTAGTGAGGCAACGGAGACTGGCTCCACCAAGCCGGCCAAGCAGGTCGAGCACAAGGGATTCCTGATCAGCGCGACGCCCTACAAGGCCGAGGGCCAGTACCAGACCTGCGGCGTCGTCTCGAAGGAAGTGGACGGCGTGATGAAAGAGCACCGCTTCATCCGCGCCGACCGTTTCGCCGGGCTGGACGACGCCGTCGACATCTCGATCAAGAAGGGCATCCAACTCGTCGACGAGCAGGGCGAGAGGATGTTCGGCTGACCGGCGCCCCAGTCAGAACGCGACCTTGTCGCCGCCCTTGAGCTGCAGGATCTGGCGCGCCTCGTCGGGCGTGGCGATCGAGGCGCCGAGGCCTTCGATAATCTGGCGGACCTTGGTCACCTGCTCGGCGCTGGAGCGGGCGAGCTTGCCCTTGCCGATCCACAGCGAGTCCTCCAGGCCGACCCGCACATTGCCGCCCAGTGCGATCGCCTGCGTGGCGATCGGCAACTGGTGGCGGCCGGCGCCCAGGACCGACCAGTGATAGTTGTTGCCGAACAGGCGGTCGGCCGTGCGTTTCATATGGGCGACATCCTCCGGATGCGTGCCGATGCCGCCGAGGATGCCGAACACGCTCTGGACGAAGAACGGCGCCTTGACCAGGCCGCGCTCGACGAAATGCGCCAGCGTGTAGAGGTGGCCGATGTCGTAGCACTCGATCTCGAAGCGCGTGCCGTTGTCGGCGCAGGTGCGCAATATGTGCTCGATGTCGCCGAAGGTGTTGCGGAAGATGCGGTCGCGCGAGGATTCCAGATAAGGCCGCTCCCAATCATGCTCGAAGGTCTTGAAGCGCTCCAGCATCGGAAACAGCGCGAAATTCATCGAGCCCATGTTGAGCGACGCGACCTCGGGCGCGAACACCTTCGCCGGTCGGACGCGCTCCTCCACGCTCATCGTCGCAGCACCCCCGGTGGTTATGTTGACGACGCAGTTGGAGCGCTGCTTGATGACCTGCAGGAAAGGGGCGAAGGCCTCGGTCGACTGATCGGGGCGCCCGTCGACCGGATTGCGGGCATGGAGATGGACGATCGCGGCGCCCGCTTCGGCGGCCTCGATGGCGGCGGTGGCGATCTCCTCGGCCGTCACCGGCAGATGCGGCGACATCGATGGCGTATGGATCGAGCCCGTTACCGCGCAGGTGATGATGATCTTGTTCTGGTTCGCCACTTATGATCCTCAATCTCTTCGTTATCTGACTGCGCCTATTTAACCGCGCCTTGCGTGATGCCAGAAATGAACTGCTTCGACAGCACGATATAGAGCAGGGTAATCGGCAGCGCCGCCAGTGTCAGCCCGGTGAACAGCACCCCCCAGTCGGTGGTGAATTCGCCGACGAACACGGTCAGCCCTTGCGGCAGTGTCTTCAAATTGTCGGAAGTGATCAGCACCAGCGGGAAGAAAAAGTCGTTCCAGATCGGCACCGCGTTCTGGATCGCCACGATGACCAGCGCCGGCCGCGCCAGCGGCAGCATGATCGACCACATGATGCGGAGCTCGCTGGCGCCGTCCATACGGGCGGATTCCTCCAACTCGCGCGGCAAGGTGCGCAGGAAGCCGGTCATGATGAAGACAGCCGAGGGAATGCCCATGGCCACATAGACGAGCACCAGCCCGAGATAGCTGTCGACGAGACCGAGCGTATCCAATTGGATGAACAGCGGGATGATCGCCAGCTTCAGCGGCACGGTCATGCCGCTCAGGAAGAACATCAGGACCAGCGAGCTCAGCCGGAACCGGTAGCGGGCGATCGCATAGCCGGCGAGCGTGCTGAACAAAAGGATCAGCGCGACCGAGGCCGCGGTGATGCCAACCGAATTTGCCAAATAGCGGACGAAATTGGTCTCGGTCCAAACCTTCTCCAGATTGGCGGTCGAGAAATGCGTCGGCAGCGAGAGCGGCGAGGAAAAGATCTCGGCGTTGGTCTTGAACGACGACGCCACCATGACGAACAGCGGATAGATCATGATCACGGCATTGACCGCCAGCAAGAGCTGGATGGCGCCGTTCCTGATCGTCTCGCCGCGATCCCCCATCACTGCTCGATTTCGCGACGGCGCAGGTAACGCAGGGCGATGGCGGTGACGCCGGCGACGAAGACGAACATCAGCACGGCCAGCGCGCTGCCCTGGCCGAAATCCTGGATGCCGGTGGTCGTGCTGCCGAAGGCCGTGCGGTAGAAATAGAGGCCGAGCACGTCGGTCGAGCCGCCCGGCGAACCGGTCAGGCCCGCCATCACATAAGGGATTTCGAACCAGTTGAAGCTGCCGATGAAGGTCAGGATGGTGACGATGGTGACGCTCGGCGCGATCAACGGCCAGACGATCTTCGTCATCAGCGCGTGGTCGCCGGCGCCGTCGAGGCGGGCGGCCTCCAGCACGTCCTTGCTGATGCGCTGCATGCCGGCAAGCAGCACCAGAGTGGGGAAGCCGAGCCAGTGCCAGATGTTGGCGAACAGGATGCTGCCGAGCGCAGTGTTTTCGTTGCCGAGCCACGGAATGGCGCCGACGCCGACCAGGCCAAGGAGCTGGTTCACCAGCCCGAACAGGGGATGGAGGAACAGCTTCCACAGGAAGCCGACGATCACCGCCGACAGCACCACCGGCAGGAAGACGATGACCTGATGGACGCGATGGCCCGGCAGCGCCTTGAGCAGCGCGAAGGCGATCAGGAAAGCAGTGCCGTTCTCGAAGACCATCAGCGCCAGAAAGGCGACGACGTTGTGCTTCAGCGCATTGTAAGTCCAGTCGCTATATGGCTTTTCGAACAGGACCTCGCGGAAATTTTCGAAACCGATGAAGCCGGACGGACGCAGGCCGTTGAACTCATAGAAGGCGAAGCGGAAGGCCGACAGAAGCGGCCACAGCACGAACAGCACCATGACCACCAGCGCCGGCGTCAGCAGCGCGGCAATCCAGAGCGACCGGCGCCACGGAAAAGGTCTTTCGGTGTGGCGCCAGCCGTCCGTCATCTCACTTGCCCTGGAACTCACTGGTCCTGGAACGGCTTGTACCATTTGGCGAGGCCGTCGGTGATGTCGGCGGCGAGTTGGTCCGGCGTGATCGATCCGGACATCATCTTGGTGATGTCGCCCTGCAGCAGCTCCGATCCCGTCGGCTTCTCGAAGCGGAAATAGACGACATTGATATGCGGCATCGCCGTCTCGTTCAACTTGGCGACATGCGACAAGAGTTCGTCCTTGATGACGACGCCCTTGATCGGCGAGATGTTGCCGAGCAAGGCCGAGAACTTGTCGCCGAACTCCTTGGTGCCCATCCAGTTGACCAGCTTGAGCGCCGCTTCCTTGTTGGCCGACTTGGAATTGACCGCGTAGCCGCCGTCGAAGAATTTCGTGGCTTGCGGCGTGTCGCCGGCCTTGGCCATTGGCGGGGCGACGAAGTCCATGTTGATGGCGGGGTTCTGCGACCGGTAGGTGGCGATGTCGAAGCTGCCGCCGGCGAGCATCGCCGCCTTGCCGCTCAGGAACAACTGGCCGGCCGTCTCATAGTCGATGCCTTCGAAGCCTTCGGGCATATAGGGCCGCAGTTCGAGCAGCTTGCCGAGTGCCGCGACATAGCGCGGGTCCTTGAAGGTGGTCTTGCCGCTGGTCAGGTCGCTGACGAAGTCCTGGCCGAGGAACGGGTTGGTGAAGATGGCCACGAACATCTCGTTGAACCAGCTTGTGCCCATGCCGTTAGCCAAGGGATAGATGCCTTTTTCCTTCAGCGCCTTGCTGACGGCGATGAACTCATCCCAGGTGGTCGGCGGCGTCAGGCCGGCCTTGGCGAAGACGTCCTTGTTGATGAACAGGCCAAGCGTCTGCGAGGCGAAGGGCAGCGAATAGACCTTCTTGTCGGCGCGGTAGGTGCCGGACACCAGCGCATCCGCCGGCTGGTTGGCGAGCGAGGGCACGGTGCTCATGTCGAGCGGCTCGAAATAACCGGCCTTCACGAATTGCTCGAGCCAGCCATAGGCATGGGTGTGGATGACGTCGCCGCCCTTGCCGCCGGCCAACGCCGTCGAGACGATGGTCGGATAATTCTCGTCCGGGAAGGACTCGAACTTCACGTGGATGTCCGGATTGGCCTTGGTGAAGTCGGCGAAGAGCTCGTTGTAGGCGGCCTTGTCTTCCTGGCGCCAGGTCCAGAACGAGATGTCGGCGGCGTGCGCCAGACTTGTTGCGAATCCCCATGCGAAAGAGGCGGCCGCGAGGGCCAGGCCGATCCTTCTCCTGCTCATCTTCCCGATCTCCCATTCAGCGCTTCATGCGCTTTGACGCGATTAATCAAATCATAGTTCTTGCCGTCTGGAAAGATAGTTTGTAAAGTTTCCTAACTAATGTGATCGTGACGTCGTGCGGTCCATCGGTAGCCCATGCGACGAGGGGAATGTTCGTGGATCAGAACCTGGTGGCGGGCGTGGACATAGGCGGCACCAAGACGCGCATCATGGGGCGCCGCGGCGACACCTTGTTGTTCGACAAGACGGTTGTCACCGACGAGTGGCGGATCCGCCAGATGGAGGCCGATGCGGCGAAACTGGCGGCCATCGTTGCGGACCTGTGCGGCGGATCATCGCCGGCTGCCATGGCCGTCGGCGCGCATGGTTGCGATACCGACGAGCAATGCCGGCGTTTCCAGGCGCTGCTGTCAGCCAACCTCAAAACGAGGGTGCAGGTGGTCAACGACGCCGAACTGATGGTGCCCGCGGCCGGCTATGATGACGGCATCGGGGTGGTGGCCGGAACCGGTTCGATCGCGGTCGCGCGCACAGCCGAGGGCAAGATGCTTGCCGCTGGCGGCTGGGGCTGGATCCTGGGTGACGAAGGCAGCGCCGCCGCACTGGTGCGCGAAGCGGCCAAGGCGATCCGCCGCGCGCTCGACCGCGGCCAGGAGGGCGATCCGCTGATCGCCGTGCTGATGCGCGAAATCGGAACCGACGACCAGACCAAGCTCGGTATATTGCTCAACGAGACGAGGGGTGCCGCGGCCTGGGGCCGCTACGCCAACGCCGTCTTCGATGCGGCAACTGCCGGCTCGCCGCTCGCTTCCCGCGTCATCAAGGAAGGCGGGGAGGGACTTGCCGCGCTCGTCCAATTGCTGATCGAACGCGGCGCCAATGCCGCGCTTGTCGTTGCCGGCGGCGGCGTCATTGCCGAGCAGCCGATGCTGATGGATGCTTTCGTCGAGGCCATGGCGTCGGTGTCGCCGATAAGCCACGTGGTCCTGCTGCGCGAGCCGCCGGTGATCGGCGCGGTGGCGCTGGCTGGACGCCTTGTCGCGGGCCAAACAGCTTCCCGCAGCAGAGCATAGCAGTCATGGAGCATCGAAAATGAAGCGTATCGGCTACCGAACGGCGGTGTCCCGCCAAGCTGAAAGCCTTGAGACCGGAAGGCAGGCTGTGGCCAAGGCACTCGACACGCTCGACCTCTCGGGCTTCACCGCGGGAGCCATCGGCTTTGCCGGTATCGGCGCCAGCTATCAGGCGGCGCTCGCCGGCGCCTTCTATCTGCGCCAGTCCGGCAGGCGGGGGTTCGCTTTCGTGCCGACCGAGCTCTATGGCCGGACAGATGCGTCCGCGGAGGCCTTTGTCGCTCTGTCGGCCTCCGGCCAGAGCCGTGAAATCGCCGATGTGATGCTACAGGCGAAAGCCTATCCTCGCCTTGCCATCTGCCGTGGCGGCGACAATCCGCTGGCCGGTATAACTGGCGCGGTGATCGCCATGGAATCGGGCGCCGACAATGGCGCGAGTTCGACCGGCTATACCGGCACTTTGCTCGCGCTCGGCATGCTGGTCGACAGGATCACCGGCGGCTCCTTCGACTGGGCGCAATTGCCGGGGGCAGTCGAGCGACTGCTGGCCGATGGCTGGGAAAGTGCTGGCCGGGCAGCGAGGCTGCTGGCAGGCCGTGCCTCCATCGACATCGTCGGCGCCGGTATAGGTTTTGCGAACGCGGGCGAGGCGGCGATGCTGATCCGCGAGGCAGTTCGGGTTCCTGCCTCCGGCTGGGATACGCTGAACTATCTGCACGGCCCGATGGAATCGCAGGACGCGGCCACAGGTCTTGTCGCCTTCGGCGACGGCCGCGAGGTCAAGATCGCGCAGGATGTCGCGGCCTTCGGCTGCCCCTCGGTCCTGACTACGCGCAGGATGGACATCGCTGCTGCCGACAGGCTGGCTGTCATCTCCATTCCGGCGCTGGGCAATGCGATGGCGGACGGCATCCTGGAAATCATCGCGCTGCAGATGATCGTCGGCGACATGCAGGATGCGGCCGGCCTCGCCGATATCACCTTCCGCTACCGGCAGACGGACACCAAGCTGAAACCCTGGTCGCCGACTGAGCTTTGATCCCGTCGCCGCCGCTGTTCTTGCCGGGGAATTCGCGGAAACCGCTCAAACCCTTCACAATGACGGCTGTCGTGTTTGATTCGCGATATACGCTACGGCAGGTCCGGCCCGAGCGCCAAGAGGGATTAGAGGCGGGATAAACGTCGCAGATGGCTCCAGCCGACATCCCCAGCTTGACGGAAAGCGCCCGCGCCGTGCTGCGCCTGCTGGCCTCGCAAGGGCCGGTGACGCGGCCGAAGCTCGGCTCGATGCTGGAACTCTCCAAGCCGACCATGTCGGCCGCCGTTTCAGAGCTCAGCGCGCTCGGCCTCGTTGCGTCGCGCGGGACGGAACGCGGCGCCGTCGGGCGGACCGCCACCGTCTATGGCATTGGCCCCGGTGCCGGCTATGTGATCGGCATCGATGTCGGCGCCGCACAAGTGCGCGCCGTCGCCTATTCGATGGATGCCCAGCCTTTGGCCACGGGGGAGGAGAGCATTGCGGACGGGGCGACCGTCGATGAGATCGGCGCGGTCGTTCTGTCGGTGGCCAAATCGATCCCCGCAAAGGTTGGCAAGACTTTCCGCACCTTGCGCAGCATAGCGGTCGCGGTGCCGCGCATCGTCTCGCACAACCGCCTCGGCAATGGCCAGGGCAATAGTCCGGACGCCGTGCTGCACACGCTTCGACGAAAGATCGATGTGCCGATCATCCTGGAGAACAACGTCAACTGCGCGGCGATCGGCGAAATGCATTTCGGCGCGGCGCAAGGTCACCAGACCTTTGCCTTCCTGCAGGTCGGCGTGCGCGTCGGCCTTGGCCTCATCAATGAAGGCCGGCTTTATCGCGGCGCAGGCGGCGCTGCCGGCGAAGTCGGCCGCATGCCTTTTCCGTGGTCGGTCAGCGAAGTGCCTTATCGCGAAGGGTTGGAGCACTATCTCGGCTCGCGGGCGCTGATCGAACGCAGCCGGCAGACCTGGCCGGCGCAAGAAGGAGCCCCGCCTAACTCGGCCAAGGAATTGTTTGCGCTGGCGCTCGCAGGGTCGCGCCCGGCCGCCGAGGCAGTGTCGCGCCATGCCGCCGATATCGGCCGGCTCGCGGCCGGCTGTATCGGCATGTTCGATCCGGGCCTGATCGTGCTTGGTGGTGGCGTCGGGCGCAATACGCTGATGACGGCGGAGGTCGAACGGGTGGCCGGCGAATTGGCATGGCCGACGCAGATTGCGGTCAGCTCGCTGGAAGATGTCGGAACCGCGCTTGGCGCCATGAAGCTGGCGCTGGATTACAGCTTGGGCCTGATCCTGCGCGAGGATCGCCATCCGGCGGTAGTGCTGCCGCCGCTGTAGGGCGGCCACCTACCAGCGAATGCAAAAAGAGGCGGGCGCTGGCGGGCGCCTGCCTCTTTCATTACCGGCATCGGCGATCAGGCCGCGGCGGCGACCTGATTGGCGCTGGCGGCAGCGATCGCATCGACCTTGGCGGTAGCCTTGGCCAGCGCGGCGGTAACCGCATCGGCGCCCATGCCTACGCCCTCGACGCGGATGACTTCGACGTCGGTCATGCCGAGAAAGCCGAGCACGCTGCACAGGTAGGGCACGGCATGGTCCATCTGCACCGCGGCGCCTTCAGAATAGATGCCGCCGGAAGCCAGCACGATATAGACCTTCTTGCCGCTGACGAGACCCTTCGGGCCGCCTTCGCCATAGGCAAAGCTCTTGCCCGAGCGGGCGACGTGGTCGACCCAGGACTTCAACGTGGAAGAGATGTTGAAGTTGATGAAGCCGGTGGCGAGGATAACCGTGTCGGCGGCGAAGAGCTCGTCGAGCACGGCGTCGGAAACGCCGACGACTTCGGCCTGGCGAGGCGTACGGGCTTCGGCCGGCGTATAGATGCCGGTGGCGTAGTCAGGATCGATATGCGGCAGCGGATTGGCGACCAGATCGCGCACGACAAGCGTGCTGGTCGGATCGGAGGCAACCAGCTTCTGGGCAAGATCGGTGGCGACGCGGGTCGAGTGCGAAGCGGCGCCGCGCGGGCTGGAGGTAACGAGCAGAATAGACATGGCGGTGTCCCCTTGGGGTTGGATTGAAACTTTCCACACCGATATGGGATTGCTGCTCCATCAGGATAACTGGTATAATGTGCATACAATCCATCAATAAAATAGATGGCCTAGCCATGCAGCCGAACCCGACATTGGATCAGCTCCAGATCCTGGTGGCAGTAGCCGACACCGGCAGCTTCTCGGCCGCGGGGCGCAAGCTCAACCGGGCGCAGTCGGTGGTGAGCTACGGCATCGCCAATCTCGAAGCGCAGCTCGGCTTGAAACTGTTCGAGCGCGAAGGCGTGCGCGAGCCGCAACTGACCGATGTCGGCAAGGCGATGCTGGAGGACGCGCGGCGCATGATCGGCGTCCTGCAGCGCATCCGCTCGCGCGCCGACGGTTACCGGCAAGGGCTGGAAGCGGAAGTTGCAATATCGGTCGACGTGGCGCTGCCTTCACCGGCGCTGGTGCGCGTGCTCAAGGCCTTCGAGGCGCAGTTCCCGGCGGTGATGCTGCGGCTTTATATCGGCTCGCTCGGCCTGATCGTCGACCAGGTCGTCAATGGCCAGTCTGATCTTGGCTTTGGCGGCCTGCAAGGCGATGCCGAGGTCAATCTGCTGCGCGTCGGCTTCACCTCGATGGTGCCGGCGGCGGCGCCCGACCATCCGCTGGCGAAGCTGCCCAGGCCCGTCGCCGTCGAGGATCTGCGCGAGCATATCCAGCTCGTCGTCACCGACCAGTCGGAGCGGACACGCGGGCGCGACTATGGCGTGTTTGCCTATCGGACGTGGCGGCTGACGGATGTGCGCACCAAGCATGCCTTGATGCGCGAAGGCCTTGGCTGGGGTGGCCTGCCGCGCTGGCTGATCGCCGATGACCTTGCCAGCGGCCGGTTGGTCGAACTCGATCTCGAGCCCTATCGCGAGGTACGCTCGCCGCTCTATGCCATGCACCGCGTCGACCGCAGCCCCAAGCCGGCGGCATCCTGGCTGATCGACGAGTTCAAGCGGCAGCTCGGCTGCTTCAACGAGATGGAGCCGGGCGTGTGGACGGAGGAACGGCCGGAGACAAGCCGTCCATGAGCGCGATCAGCACCGCGCGGTAATCCGCGCCGGACGCGCCCGCCTCAATGGCCAAAGCCGCCCGATCGAAGGCGGCCGCCAGCAGGGCGGTCAGCGCCTCAAGAGGCAATCTGGTCATCGCTTGCGCGCGCATCGCAGCCGCCAAACCTTCGCGCAGCGAGCGGTTGCCGTGGCGGTTGTCGATCTCGTCCATGGCGGCGCGCCCGAGCACGGCCGGCCCGTCGAGCAGCAGAAGCCGCGTGCGGCCGGGCGCGCGCATCGCCTTGAGATAGGCATCTGATCCGGCGATCAGCGCATCGCGCGCGGAAAGCGAGGGCGGGGAGGCATGGTCGATCTCCGCCGCCACGGACGCGGCCTCCTGCTCGACGATCGCCGCGAACAGCGCCTGCTTGTCGGCGAAGTGATGGTAGAGCGCGCCGCGCGTCACGCCGGCCTCGGCGACGATCTCCGGCGTGCCGGTCTCGGCATAGGATTTTTCCGTAAACAGTTTTCGCGCCGCGCGGATCAGATCGGCGCGCGTCGCCTCGGTGCGGTCGCGGTTGGAGCGGCGTACGGACTCTTGTTGCATACATGCAGCCTGTATGTTATTTGAACTTACATACAAACTGTATGTTGGATGTGAGGAGAAGGAAAGATGAAGACGACCAGCTATTATCCGGTGCTGATGACGGGCGATGTCACCGGGACGGCGGCCTTTTACGTCGAGCATTTCCGCTTCACCCCGCTCTTCGAGAGCGACTGGTATGTGCACCTGCAGTCGGTCGAGGACCGGCGCGTCAACCTTGGCATCGTCCAGGGCGACCATGAGACGATCCCGCAAGAGGGACGGGGGCGCGCGTCCGGCCTGCTGATCAATTTCGAGGTCCGGGATCCCGACGCCGTCTATGAGCGCGTCGTCGCCGCAGGCCTGCCGATCCTGCGCAGCTTGCGCGACGAGCCCTTCGGCCAGCGCCACTTCATCACCAGGGACCCCAACGGCGTGCTGATCGACGTGATCAAGCCGATCCCGCCAAGCGAGGAGTTCCTGGCGCATTACGCCGAGGGCGCGGCCGGGGGCTAGGCCGCCCGACGGCTCTCAGTTCGTCCGCGCCACCGGCATCACCGTCACCTGGCTGACGCCGGTGCGGCGCACGACGGTGCAAAGCGTCTCGCGGCCGATGCGCTCGGCGTCGAGCATGCGCACGAGGTCGTCGACGCCGGTGACCGGCCGGCCGTCTATTGCCGCGATGATGTCGCCTTCCTTCAGGCCGGCATTGGCCGCCGGGCCGTTCTTCTCGACGCCGCGCAGGCGCACCGCCGTGTTCGTGGTCACTTGCGACAAGAGTGCCGCCCGGCGCGGCAGATTGGTCGTGTCGGCGGAAACGCCGATTAAGGCGCGGCGCACACGGCCGAAGCGGATGATTTCCGAGATGACGAAATTGGCGGTGTTGGAGGCGACCGCGAAGGCGATGCCCTGCGCGCCGTGGATCATGGCGGTGTTGACGCCGATCACCTCGCCCGCCGACGACACCAGCGGTCCGCCCGAATTGCCGGGATTGAGCGCGGCATCCGTCTGGATGACGTCGTCGATCAGCCGCCCGGTCGAGGCGCGCATCGAGCGGCCGAGCGCCGAGACGACGCCGGCGGTGACTGTCCATTCGAAACCGAGCGGATTGCCGATGGCGATGGCGATCTGGCCGCGGCGCAGGCGTTTGGAATCGCCCAGCGGCGCGACGTCGGCGAAACTGCCGTCGGCGCGCACCAGCGCGATGTCGGTGTCGGGATCGCGGCCGAGCACATGGCCTTCGCGCGCGGCGCCGTCCGGCATGGTGACGCGCACGGCGCGCGCGTCGCCGACGACATGGAAGTTGGTGACGACCAGTCCGTCCTGCGCGATGACGAAGCCCGAACCGTGGCCGCCGGCGCCGATGCGCTCGATGCGGCACACGGCCGGACCGATGCGGTCGACGGCATCGGCGATGGATACCGAGTAAGCGTCGAGCAAAGTGTCATCGGGTGGAAGTTTTTCGGCTGCGAAAGCCATGGGCGTGTTCCCTCGTACAATGATGACTATATGTGCGGAGCGGCCGCAATTGCCGCGACCTGACCAGATGGCCAGTCCGGCCGGCGACTAGCCGTCAGGCGAGTACCCGAGGCTGCGCTACCGAGCGATATCTGGGTCACCGAACCCAGGAGACAGTCTTATGAGCGACTTCAACCTCAGTGCCTTTTCCGACGCGATCGCCGACGTCGCGGCCACCGCTGCCCCCGCGGTGGCGAGTTTCGTCACGCACCATCACCGCACCGCCAGCGCCTTCCACTGGCGCGACGGTTTCTTCGTCACCGCCGAGGAAGCGGTCGAAGCCGGCGAGGAGATCGAATTGACGCTGGCTTCCGGCGAGGCCGTCAAGGCCGAGCTTGTCGGACGCGATCCTTCGACGGGCGTTGCCCTGTTGAAGCCGGCTTCCGCTTCCGCCGGTCTCCCGCAGTTGGCCCAGGCCTCTGCCGTGCGCCCAGGCAATCTGGCGATCGCCGCGGGCAGCAGCGAGGGAACCGCGCTTGCCGTGTTCGGCACGGTCGGAGAGGTCGGGCCGGCCTGGCGCTCGATGCGCGGCGGCACGATCGACCGGCGCATCAACCTCGCCATCAACACCGGCGGGCGCTTCGAGGGCGGGCCGGTGCTCGACGCCAAGGGCGGCGTGATCGGCATGCTCTTGTTCGGACCGCGCCGGCGGGCGCTGGTGATGCCCTATGAGACGATCGAGCGCGCGGTCGCGACACTGCGCGAGAAGGGCCATGTCGCGCGCGGCTATCTCGGCGCCGGGCTGCATCCGATCCGTAATGGCGACACCAAAGGCGCCATGGTGATGAGCCTCGACGACAACGGCCCGGCCAAGGCCGCCGGCCTGCATGTCGGCGATATCGTGGTCGCCTGGAACGGCGAGGCGGTGCATGGTCCGCGCGAGCTTATCCGCAAGCTCGGACCGGACAGCGCCGGCACCACCGTGACGCTCGGTGTTTCAAGCGGCGGCGCTGAGCGCGATGTCTCGATCACCATCGGCGAGAAGCCGCTGAGCTGAGAGGGTCTATGGCAAACAGCGCAGCACAAGCAGTCGCGAGACCGGAGCCGGCAATTCACCGGCTGACGGTGCTGGTCGCGCTCGCCGATGCCCAGCGCGCCGAGCAACTTGCCGATGCGCTGGCCGCGAGCGACGATCTGGCGCCGGCCTTGGCTGGAAGCGGCGTCGGCCAAATGGCGGATGTCGCCATCGCCGATGAGGCCGGCCTGGAAGGCCGGGTCGTCAGTTCGGCCACCCCAATCGTCCTGCTTTCGCGGCGTGCGGGCAGCGAGCAGGTGACGGACAATGTGCTGGCCGTGCTGCCTGCCTCCGCAGATGGCCTGCTGATCGCCGCCGCAGCGCGGTTGGCGGCCTCAGGCTATCGCGTCGGCAGGGCGGCGCCGTCGGAGGCCGCGCATGGCGATTTCCACGATGACGAGCCTGCCGAGGAAGAGACGCCTGACGACAACCAGCCTCGCCCGGCTTTGTCGCCCCGCGAGGCTGAGGTGCTGGCGCTGCTCGCCGAAGGCGCGCCGAACAAGGTCATCGCCCGGCGGCTCAACATTTCCGTCCACACGGCGAAGTTCCATGTCGCCGCCATCCTGATCAAGCTCGGCGCCGCCAACCGCACCGACGCGATTGCCATCGCCATGCGGCAGGGGCTGGTGCTGGTCTAGGGGTCACTTGAGATTCAGGTGAGGCCAGCCTGCGAATGGCGGCTTCCTGCGCTTCCGGTGCTCACGTACCCCAAGTACGCTCCGCTCCGGTTCTCGGAACCCACCATTCTCGACTCGGCCTGACCTGAATCTGAAGTGACCCGCTCCGCGCCAGGGTGGTTTCCTACGCTACGCAGCGTAACCGCTTCGCCTCCTTTCGGCTCTTGCGCCGTGCCCATCAGCCGCGCAAGTTGCCTTCCGAATTGATGAGGGAGGCGAAGGATGTCGCTCAACGGAAAGACGCTGTTCATCTCGGGCGGATCGCGCGGCATCGGGCTGGCGATAGCGCTGCGCGCGGCGCGCGACGGCGCCAATGTGACGATCGCGGCCAAGACCGCCGAGCCGCATCCGAAGCTGCCGGGCACCATCTACACGGCAGCCGAAGAGATCGAGCAGGCCGGCGGCAAGGCGCTTCCGCTGCTTTGCGACATCCGGGACGAGGTCCAGGTCGCCGACGCGGTGGCAAGAACCGTCGAGCGGTTCGGCGGCATCGACATCTGCGTCAACAATGCCAGCGCCATCCAGCTCACCGGCACGCTGGAGACCGACATGAAGCGCTACGATCTGATGCACCAGATCAATACGCGCGGCACCTTCCTGGTCTCCAAAATGTGCATTCCCCACCTTAAGTTGGCGAACAATCCTCACATCCTGAATCTGGCGCCGCCGCTCGACATGAAGGCCAAGTGGTTCAAGAACCATGTCGCCTACACAATGGCCAAGTTCGGCATGTCGATGTGCACGCTGGGCATGAGCGCCGAATTCGCCAAGGACGGCATCGCCGTCAATTCGCTATGGCCGATCTCGACCATCGATACGGCCGCCGTGCGCAATCTGCTTGGCGGCGCGACGGTGGCGGCGATGAGCCGCTCGCCCGACATCATGGCCGATGCGGCGCACGCGATCTTCCTGCGCCCGTCGCGCGAGGCGACCGGCAATTTCTACATCGACGAAGAGGTTCTGCGCGCCGAAGGCGTCACGGACTTTTCGGTCTACGCACCGGGCGCGGCCGATCAGCTCGCGGGCGACTTTTTTGTCCCCGACGAGGTGTTCGCGAACGCGCAGACGAAAGTCAGAAGGATCTACTGACGGAGCGCCCGCCTCGATCCATCGCGGCCTTCTTGCCCTTGGCCAACGCCATGACCCGGTCGATATAGGCCAGCATCAGCGCCGAAACGACGAAGGCGAGATGGATGATGGTCAGCCACATCAGCTGGTCGGTCGTGTAGGACACGGAATTCAGGAACACCTGCAAAAGGTGGATGGAGGAGATGGCGACGATGGTCGAGGCGACCTTGACCTTCAGCGAGCCGACATCGATCGTGCCCAGCCAATGGACCTCGCCGTCCTGCTCGTCGAAGCGGCTGACGAAGTTCTCGTAACCCGAGATGATCACCATCACCACCAGCGAGGCGACAAGCGCGGCGTCGATCAAGCCCAACATCTTCAGGATCGTGTCGGTGTCGCCGATCGTGAAGGCGCTCATCACGAACTCATAAAGCTTCTTGCCGAAAGAAAGCGCGTAGATCGCCAGCGCCACGCCGAGCCCCAGATAGAAGACCACCAGCAGCCAGCGCGAGGCCAGGATGACGGATTCGATGGCGAGTTCGAGACGCTTCATGAAGGCTTCCGTTCAAATTGCGATAGAGGGTATTTCGGCCAGACAGGGCCGGTTTTCAAGACAAAAACCCCGCCGGGGAGGGGACCCGACGGGGCTCAGTGTGTCCCGCTGGAGTCGGGACAGGGCAGGGAACGCCCTGCACAGAATCTGGGTGTCGCAATGCGGCGATTCAATGAGCAGTCGCTAATCGGCAGGACAAATCTTCTTGAGCCGGCAAGAAGAAAGGCCCGTCCGGACGGGACGGGCCTTCATCTTGCGCGCTGATTCCGAAAATCCGGACAGGATCTTGAAATCACACGCTCATTGCTGGTCGCTGTTGCTCGCCACCGGCGCCACCAGCGAGGTGATGCGGCGGATAGCGACACGCCGGTTCTCGCGGTTCGGGCCGGGCGTGTTCACCTTGAGATACTCCTCGCCATAACCCTGCGTGGTGAGGTTCTCGGCCGGAATGCCGAAGGCGTTGGTGAGCGCCTCGGCGACCGCCTCGGCGCGACGGTCCGACAGAGCGAGGTTCGCGTCGGGCGTGCCGACGGCGTCGGTGTGGCCTTCGATCAGGAAGGTCTCGGCCGGGTTCTTCTGCAGCAGTTTTTCGATAGCGTTGGCGACGCCATCAAGCTTCTGCACCTCGGTGTCGGAAATGGTGGCCGAGCCGAAGTCGAAGTTCAGCGTGTCGAGATCGATACGCCGTGCAATGTCGCGCACGCGGGCCGAGCGCTTGACCTCGTCGATCGAGTAGAGACGCTGCACCTTTTCCACCGGCGGCTGCTCGAGGAAGGTGTAGTAGTCGTCGTCGCTCTCTACATCCTCGGAATCGAGGATGTAATCCCGCCGCGGGATGGTGAGCCGCATCGGCGGCAGGTCGTCGCCGGGATCGCGCCAGTCGCCGTCATCCTGGTACTGCCGCTCATCGACATAGCTCAGCACATATTCACGGCCATCCGGCATGACGCGCGATCGCTGGATGACATCGCCATAACGGTTGCGGATGGTGACGACGCGGACGCCGTTGCCGCGTTCGACCGTCTCGCGGGTGCGCCCGCCCGACAGGTCCTCGTAGTAGACGTCCTTGGCGCCGCGGGTGATGCGGGGCGCCTCGTTGCTTTCCACGAATGTCTGGTTGTTGAACTGGAGGATGACGCGGTCGCCGAACTGCTTCACGACGTCGGTGCCCTTTGGCCGCCGGCGGTCACGGGCAAAGTCTTCGGGCGTGCGGTCGATCCGCTTGCCCTTCTCCTCATCCACAGGGACGAGCTTCTCGGGCTTGATCGCCTGCTGCGCCGACTTGTCGTCGGTGGGCGGCGGGCCTTGATCGACCGGAGCCGGCCTCTGCGCCTGCTCGCCACCCTGCCGCTGTCCGGCCTGATTGGTCTTCTGGCCATTGCCGGCCTGACCGTTGTCGTTCTGGGCACCACCGTTCTGGCCGTTATCGTTGCGACCCCGGTGCTTGCGCACGGCATCTTTCTGGCTGTCCAGGACAGGTGCCTCGTTCGGATTGGCGGTTTCGCCCTGCGCGGCGTTGCCGCCATTGGCAGGCTGGTTGTTGTTCGCCGGCTGTTCGCCGGTCCCGGGTTGCTGCTCGCCGGTGGCGGGCTGGCGGCCAGTCTTTGTCTGCTCGCCGTTGGCAGGTTGCTCACCGGTAGCGGGCTGTTCACCGTTTGCCGGCTGTTCGGCAGCCGGTTTCTTGCCGCGCTTCTTCTTGTCCTGGGTCTGTTCGCCCTGGACCGGCTGCTCGCCGTTTTGCAGTGGCTCGGCCTGTGGCATGGGTTCGCCCGCCGGAGCGGCCTCGTTCTGCTGGTTCTGCCGGTGCTTCTTGCGCCCCTGGTTGCCGCCTTGCTGGTTGTCGTTGGCGGGAGCGGTCTGTTCGGTCGGCGCCACCTGCTCGCCGGTCTGACCGGCCGGCTCGCTCTGCTGCTGATCGTGCTTGCGCTTCTTGCGACCCTGGTTGCCTTGCTGCTGGTCGTTCTGCTGCTGGTTACCGGCGGCAGGTGCGACCTGTTGCGCGGGCTGCTGGTCGGCCGGCGCTGCTTCGATCTGCTGCTGATTGCGCTTCTTCTTGCGCGGCTGCTGCTCGTCGGTCGCGGGCTGGCCGCCCTGGTCGGCGGGCGCCGCCTCGATCTGCTGCTGTTGATCGCGCTTCTTGCGCGGCTTGATCGGCTGCTCGTCGGTCGCGGGCTGGCCGCCCTGATCGGCGGGCGCCGCTTCGATCTGCTGCTGTTGGTCGCGCTTCTTGCGCGGCTTGAATTGCTGCTCGGCCGGGGCAGCCTCCCCGGACTGGCCATTGTCCGTCTGCTGCTGATCATGCCGTTTCTTGCGCGGCTGTTGCTCGGACTCGGCGGGTGCGGCTTGTTCAGCCGGCGCCGATTCGCTTTGCTGCTGCTGTTCGCGCTTCCTTTTCCGCGGCTGTTCCCCCTGCTGGCCGCCACCGGCCTGGGCGCATTCCTCGGCCGACTGGCCTTCGGCGCAGGCGGCCTGCGCGAGAATGAGTGGCGCGCCGTGCAGGCTGCCAGAAGCGACACCCCCCTGCAGCGGGTACGCGCCCAACGGCGCGGATGCCATAAGCAGGCCGATTGCCGTGCCCGCCAGAATCCGTGGTTGGCGTTTCATATCAATTTTCTCCTAGTGGGGTCCCATCCCTGCCCAAACTTTCATCATCCGCAATTGGTTCCGTCAGGCATTGGCATCAGCCAAGGACGCCCAACCGGCCTTTTAAAGGCAATTTCATGTTTTTCTAATGTTGATACGGGGTCAGCGTCACAGCAGCGCTTGACCGGAAGGCCGCGGAGGGCCAAATCCACCAAAATGACCGCGCCGTTCTGGAAAACCAAGACGCTTGAAGCGATGACCCCGGCCGAATGGGAATCGCTTTGCGACGGCTGCGGCAAATGCTGCCTGTCGAAGCTCGAGGACGAGGATACCGGCGAGATATTCTGGACAAGCGTCGGCTGCAGGTTGTTCGACGCGCAGAACTGCCGTTGCTCCGACTATGCCAACCGCCTGGCGCGGGTGCCCGACTGCGTCGGCCTGACGCCGCAGAATGTGCGCACCATCACCTGGCTGCCAAAAACCTGCGCCTACCGGCTTATCGCCGAGGGCCATGATCTCTACTGGTGGCACAGGCTTGTTTCGGGAAGCGCCGCGACCGTGCACGATGCCGGGATTTCAGTCCAGGGCCGTGTGAAGGCCAAGGAAACCGATCTGGCCGAGCCAGACGACTATTTCGATTATCTACTGGATGACGAACCGTAACCAGTTCGCATCTGGGTGACGAACCCTGACGGGGTCGCGTTTTTAGGACGAGCGACGAACCCTGCGGGTTCGCGTTTTTACGACGAACGTGGGTTCGCGTTTTGACGACGAGCCCTAATGGGTTCGCGTCTGGATGACGAACCGTAACCGGTTCGCAACGCATATTGATGACGAACGTTGAAGGGTCCGCGTTTAAGGACGAACCATCGTGGGGTTCGTGTTTAAGCACTGCGAGCGGGGAACCTTGGCGGGTTCGCGCTACATGAACCGGACATGAATGGTCGGTTCGCAGAAAATTCAGACACAAAAAGGCATTTTCCAATCATCGGTTCTACGGGCGAAAGCCCACAACAAGGAGAGAAGACGATGTTCAACACGATCAAGACGGCAGCCCTTTCGGCCCTTGTCGGGCTTGGCACTTTGGCCGCCATTCCGGCGCATGCGGACAGCCTCTATCTCGGTTTCGGGGACAGGCACGACCCGCGTTTCGGCATCTACACCGGCGACGATGACGGCTATCGCCGCGACTGGCGCCGTGACCGCGACCGCGACTGGCGCGGCTGCTCGCCGGACCGCGCCCTCGACAAGGCCGAGCGCATGGGCCTGCATCGCGCGCGCATCGTCGACATCAGCCGCCGTACCGTGAAGGTGGCCGGCCGCCAGTATGGCGACCGTGTCGTGGTGGTGTTCGCCAACGAGCGCGGCTGCCCGATCATCTATCGTTGAGACTGGAGCTGAAAAGGAAGATCCTCTGCGAGGATCGCCCGAAAGCATGATCCTTGCGAGGATCAGCTATCAGATATGATCTCCTGCGAAGATCAATCTCGAGTAGCGGGGCCCCCCAAATGAGGCGCGGCTCAAAAAGCCCCGGAGGATGATTCCTCCGGGGCTTTTTGTTAACGGCATGCCCGCGACTAGGCCGGGCGTCATTTCAGCTCGAAGGTGACCGTGACCTGGACGTTGTAGGAATTCTCGCCCGCCTGCACCGGCACGGCCGAACGGGCCGCATCGAACGACTTGGCCGCCATCGGCATCGGCACCGGCGCGACATTCTGGTCGGTGATCTCGAGCACCTTGCCCAGGCTGACGCCGGCCGCTTCAGCGAGCGTCTTTGCCTTGGCCATCGCGTCGGCGACGGCCTTCTTGCGCGCCTCGGTGATCGTCGCCTTCGGATCGTCATTGGTGAAGGTGATGCCGCCACCCTGGTTGACGCCGAGCGACACCGCCTTATCGAGAATCTCGCCCGTCTTGTCGACGTTGCGCACGCGCACCGACAGCGTGTTGGTCACCTGATAGGCGACGAGTTGGGCTTCCTGGCTGCCGTCGGCCTTGTTGGTGTAATTGTAGCGCGGGTTGATCTGGATGCCGGCGGTCTGCAGGTCGCGGTCGGCAATGCCTGCGGATTTCATCGCCGCGATCACCGCCGCCATGGCGTCGTTGTTGGCATCGAGCGCTTCGCGCGCGCTCTTGGCCTCGCGCATGACGCTGAGCGAAAGGATCGCCATGTCAGGCGCCACCGTCGCTTCGCCTTCACCGGACACGATGATGCGGGGCGGGGGCTGGGTGTCGGCGGCGCTTGCCAGCGCCGGGAACGCGACCGCGGCAGCGAGCGCGATGGGCAAAAGATGTCTGGTCATGAAAACTCCTCGAAGTCTGCTGTCCGCCGCCCGTGCGACCCCGCAAAGGCGCCGATTCCCTGCAGTGCGGTGCATGGCCTGGACCTGTTCACGCGCCTTATGGGCGCAAGCCGCTCTACGCAGCGAATATGGGCTGATTTTGACGGTTCCCGCCAGAGTTTTCGAAAGCCTTGTGCGGACGAACGAAAAACACTAAGCCAGCTCGCGTGGGGCCTGTAGCTCAATGGTTAGAGCCGGCGGCTCATAACCGCTTGGTTGGGGGTTCGAGTCCCTCCGGGCCCACCATTGTCGTTATTTATCAATGATTTGGCGTCTATTTCTTCCTTCGGTTAGCCGAGTTCCTTTTGCGAACCTCCGCGCATCGCCTTGATTTTATTGACTTGCGGTGGGCTGCTGAGAGTTCGAGGAGGCGGCTAGCGGCTGGCTGACCGTGACCGTTCTCTGCTCACGAATCCCGCCTATGTCATGCTGTCGATGGCGGCAACGCCGGAGTTCCGCCGCCGATCGAGCAAAAATCAGCCGTGGCGCCGAGAACTAGGCGTTCACGGGCGAATCCATCGTTGGTGTCGGGACGCTAAAGGCCGATGGCGGTCGGGCCGCAGATGCAGCGGCACTGGGAAACCAGTTTCCGGCTATGTCGCCGCCGGCCTGCGTGCCTCCATTTCCGTCGACTCCCTATCGAGTTCCCGCCCACAGCTGGTGGGGTACGCGCAAGCACCATTGCAGACACACGGGCCGGAATGTAACCAACAGACGCCTGCGCCATCGCGCGGACGACTCGGCGCCGTTGGTATGAAGGTGGATGAGGGATAGATTGGCGCGAAATTGAACGCACATGGACGGATAGATTTCTCCACCGAAGACTGCAGAGCCCAGCTGGCGAGTATTTTGAGCAGCGCGGACTTTCAGGCAACCGATCGCGAGCGTCGGTTCCTCAGCTATGTCGTGGACGAAACCTTGGCTGGGCGGAGCGATCGCATCAAGGCCTATTCAATAGCCGTAGAGGTGTTCGACCGGGACCCTTCGTTCGACCCGCAGACTGACCCGATCGTGCGCATTACGGCCAGCCACCTTCGCAGGTCGCTTGAACGGTATTACCTGACGGCTGGACTGGCCGATCCCATTCTCATCAGCCTTCCAAAGGGAGGATATGTTGCCGCGTTCTCATCGCGCGACACCGTAGCTGCCTCCGCAGAAGAACATACGCCCGCCATTATACGCGAGCCCCCGCAGCCGCCGCGCCGACCGGGCAAGCCTCGACTCATCGCAGCGGTGGCCGTGCTGGTTGCTGCTGCCACGGTGCTCGTCTTGTGGTTCGGTTCTTCCCGGCTTTCTCCAAGCGAGCCGGAAACCCCACATTTGCTGGTTGAGTGGTTTGACGACATGAACGGGTCGAGCGCAACCACGGCTCTGGCCCGTGGGCTTACGCAGGAGGTCATAAGCCAGCTCTCCAAATTCAGTGACATTGTCGTGGTCCAGCCTCTCGGCCAAGTGGGATCCGACATACGGTACGCGCTCGCAGGAAGTGTGGATATGTCCGCCGGGAGCTTTCGGGTTCGAGTTCGCATGCTCAACCGTGGGGACGGATCGGTGCTCTGGGCGCACAGTTACGACGGCGCGACAACCGTGCCCGAACTTCTGAAGGTCCAGGCCGATATCGCCGCCGATGTCGCCACGAACCTGGCACAGCCATATGGCGCGCTGTTCGAGGCAGATGCCAAGCGCGCCGTTCCCGGTGCTCCCGACGATCAGGCTGCCTATTTCTGCACGCTTTCCTATTATTCGTATCGAGCCGGCTTCAATCCTGAGACCCGTCCCGTTGTCCGTTCCTGTCTCGAAAGGGCCGTGGAGCGATTTCCCGGATATGCAACCGCCTGGGCGCTTCTATCGCTGATCTACATTGATGAAGTCCGGTTCTACTATCCGTTCGAATCCCAGAAATCGGCACCGCTGATCGATCGCGCCCTTGCTGCGGCGGATCGCGCCGTGCAACTGGAGTCGACCAACGTCCGGGCCCTTCAGGCGCAGATGATTGCTCTCTATTTCAAGGGGGAAATTGACGCGGCCATCAGAGTGGGGCGCCGTGGCATGGCCATCAATCCGAACGACACTGTATTCGTAGGTGAGTACGGGTATCGGCTGGCGCTGTCCGGAAATTGGAAAGAAGGGTGCCCGTTGGTCGCGGAGGCACGAAATCGCAATCCGGGGCCGCTCGCCTATTACGAGGCGGGGTTGGCTCTCTGCGCTTATTTCAGTCACGACATCGAGCAGGCGGTCATGTGGATCAAAAAGGCGAATGTTCCCGACAATGCGCTCTATCATTCGATCGCCGCCGCGATCCTTGCCGAGGGAGGCTACACGGCGGACGCCGAGCGCGAGCGTTCGTGGCTCATGCTCCATGAGCCCGGACTGGTCGCAAATATTCGACAAGAGACGTTGTTCCGGTTCGGCAATTCCAATGATGCCGAAACGTTCCTCGGCTCCATCAAGAAGGCAGGCCTGATGCGGGACTGATGCCTCATGCGAGGCGCCGTTCCCGATGTTCGATACCGTAAGTTACGTTCCGTTGTGGCTGGGCTTCGCCGTAGATAGCCTGGGGCGTAAAATATCGGTTTCCATGACTTTTCCGGTGACCATCGCGCCTAGATACGGTGCGAGGGAAACATGCGGCAGGATCGAACTGTACAATCTTGTTGCCCGCAAGCAGTCGCGGCGGACGCATGACGAAATGGCAAGGACAAGCGGTCAGCTACGCCCCCCAGGCGGTCGGGTTCTTCGCATGCGTCACCCATGGAGTACCGGGCAGGCTGCCAGCGCTGGCACTGCTCACAGGGCTTGCCACGACAACCGCTCCGGCAGCCAACCTCTACTGGGACGTCAACAACACATCGCTGAACCGCGGTGGCACGGGCATCTGGAATCTGACCGATTCGGTCTGGAGCGCCAGCAATGACGGTGTGAGCGGCCCTTATAATGCCTGGAACAACGGGGCGCTCGACGACGCCTTTTTTGGCGGCACGGCGGGCATCGTCACGCTCGGCGCACCGACCACCGTCCACAGCATGACGTTCGAGGTCAATGGCTATTCCGTCACCGGCGGTACGCTGACTCTCGGCGGAGTCGACCCCACGCTCACGGTCACGACCGGGGGCTCCACGATCGCATCGACGATTGACGGCACAGGCAGGGTGATCAAGGCCGGTGGCGGGACGCTGACGTTGTCCGGCAACAACAGCTTCAATGGCGGCCTCACCGTAAGCGCCGGCATCTTGTCCCTCACAGGCAACAACAGCTTCGGCAGCAGCCCCGTGGTCACCGGCGGCGCGCTCTCGCTGACCGGCATCAACAGCTTCATGGGCGAGATCAACGTCAACGGTACGTTAACCGCGAGCGGTGCCGCCGCCTTGGGCGATGTCGGCAACAACATCACCATCTCGGGCGGTTCGCTGAACATCGGCACGGCCGGCGGCAGCCTGACCGGGCGCACCGTCACGCTCAGCGGGACGGGGAATGTCGGCATTTCCGGGGCCGGTATCGGTGGTGCCCATTTCACCGGTACGGGCGGTCTTTCCGTCAACCCAGGGGTGAACCTGACCGACGACACCAATAACTACACCGGTGCAACCAGCTTCGTTGGCGCTGGCAGCTCCACCTTCACCTCGATCGGCAACCTGGGCGAGGCGAGTTCGCTTGGGGCGCCCACCACGGTCGCGGCCGGCACCATCAGCATATCCAATCCGAGCGGAACCGCCGGCACGCGCACTGCCACCTATGTCGGCGATGGCGATGTGTCGAACCGCAATTGGAGCTTGTACTCCAACGGCTATCGCGGCACGGGCCTCGGCAACAGCGGCACCGGCACCCTGACGCTGACCGGCTCCATCTCGGTGGGCAATAGCGGTCTCGCCCAAGTGCCTTCTTTCACTGCGGCGACCGCCGACCTGGAGCTGCTTGGCGTCATCAGCGGCGGTAGCGCCACCTTTATCGCGAATGCCGGGCAGGCCCTGACGCTTGGTGGTGCCAACACGTTCACCGGCAATTCCGGTGTATCAGGCGCGGGAATCGTGAAGGCAGGCACCATTGCGAATGCCGGCGTCGCCAGCTCGCTGGGAGCGGGGAGCACAACAGGCATAAGCGGCGGCACCCTGAGCTATACCGGGGCGGGCGCCAGCACCAACCGCAACTGGGTGCTCAGCGGCGGCGGCACGCTCGACAATGACGGCAGCGGCGCACTGGCGCTGAGCGGAACCATGAGCCTCAGCGGCATGGGTACGCTGGGCGGCAGTTTCGCTGGCGCCGACAATATGTTTTCGGGGGTGATTTCGGGCGCCGGCAACCTGCATGGCGCCGGGGCCGGCACCTGGGTCGTTTCCGGTACGAACACCTATACCGGCCAGACCATCGTCGATAGCGGCGTGTTGCGGGCCGGCTCCGCTGGCGCGTTCGCCGGTTCGAGCCAGTTCGTGGTCAATGGCGGCACGCTCGACCTTAATGGCTTCGGCCAGACGCTGACGACGCTGAATGGCACCGGCGGCACGCTCGACCTGGGCAGCGCCCAGCTGACGCTGAACGCGGCGACCGGGACCAGCGCGACCTTCGCCGGCAGCATCGCCGGCAGCGGCGGGCTCACCAAACTAGGCAACAGCATCCAGACGCTGACCGGCGCCAGCACCTATACCGGCGACACGACCATAGGCGGGGGCACGCTTGCGCTCGACTTCAGCCCGGCCGGCGGCCCGACGAGCAATATCGTCGGCAGCGATTCCAGCCTGGTCATGACCGGCGGCACGCTGAACGTGACCGGCGCCGACAACGAGAATGACACGCAGACCTTCGACGGCCTGACGATCACCGCCGGCAACAACACGGTCAACGCCACGTCGGGGTCGGGCGGCAGTTTGACCATCAATCTGGGCGCCATCACCCGTACCGGCGGGCTGATGAACTTCAACCTGCCGACCAGCGGCAACATCAGGACGACCAGCACCTCGCTCGGCGGCTGGGCGACGGTCAACGGCACCGACTATGCCAAGGTCGTCGGCGGCAACATCCTTGCCTTCACTGACGCCGACTACACCGACAAGGACAACGCCGCCAACTGGCTGGACAATGAGTTCATCACCGATGTGGCCGGCTTTTCCGGTACGGTGACCGGGACCAAGCAGCTCGGCGGGCTGCGCTATACTCAGCCGGTCTCCACCACTGTGACGGTCAATGCCGGCGAGACGCTGGGCGTGGACGGCACGATCATTGTCGCGCCGACGGTGCTGGGCAACAACCAGTTGATCACCGGCGGAAAGATGACCGGCGCCAATGGCGGCGTGCTGGGGATCCAGCAGAACAGTACCGGCAACTTCACCATCGCCTCGCAGATCGTCGACAACGGTCCGGGCATGGGGTTCACCAAGGCGGGCACGGGACTGGTCACGCTTACCAACACCGCCAACAGCTACACCGGCGCCACCCGCGTCGTGCAGGGCACGCTGGCGGTGACCAGCATCGGCAATGGCGGCGCGGCGAGCAGCATCGGCGCATCCTCGGCGGCTTCGTCCAATCTTGTGCTGGAAGGCAGCACGCTGCGCTATACCGGCACCGGCGATACCAGCGATCGCGGTTTCACCTTCGGCAAGTCGGGCGCGATCCTCGGCAGCGGCGTCGACGTAACCAATGCCGGTGCCAACCTGACCTTCAGCGGACTCGTCACCAGCGCAGACGGCGCCAATTTCACGAAGAGCGGTGCCGGCACTCTGACGCTCGCCAACGCCGCCAATGGTTTCACAGGCGTCGTCACCGTCAGCGGCGGCCTGCTGGGCGCGACGACCCTGAGCAACGGCGGCGTCGCGAGCAGCATTGGCGCGGCCAGCAGCGCTTCCGCCAGCCTCGTGCTCGATGGCGGCGGCCTTCAATATACCGGCGGTACGGTCGGCATTAACCGCGGCTTCACCCTGGGGACCGGCGGCGGCACGGTCGATGTGGCAAACGGGGGCACGACGCTCACCGTGAGCGGTCTTGCAGTGGGCACCGGCCGGCTTACCAAGAACGGTGCCGGTACGTTGGTGCTGACCGGCGCGAATACCTATACGGGGGGCAGTACGGTCAACGCAGGTGTCCTGCGCGCCGGGGCTACGAACGTGTTCGGTGTTAACGGCAACGCCTCGACCATGAACCTGGCCAATGCAGCGGGTGTTTCGCTCGACCTCAACAATTTCAACAACACGATCGGCCCCCTGAATGGCGGCGGCGCCGATGGCGGCAATGTCACGCTGGGTTCGGCCACGCTCCAGATCAATGGCGGCAACGGCAATTATGCGGGCAGGATCAGCGGCACCGGCGGCATCCTGCGCACCGGTGGCGGCACCCAGACCTTCAACGGCTGCAACAACAGCTATACCGGGGCCACCAGCCTGCAGGGCGGCGGCAGCATCAGCACCGACTGCATTCGCAACGGCGGCGTGGCCAGCGGCATCGGCGCTTCGAGCAGCGCTCCCACCAATCTAATCTTCAACGGTTCCTCGCTATTCTACACCGGCGGCAGTGTGACCACCGATCGCGGCTTCCAGCTGGCGGGAGGGAATGGGGCGATCAGCGTGGCCACCGGCGCCACCACGTTGCAATTCACCGGCAATGTCATCGGGGCCGGCACCTTCCGAAAGGATGGACCCGGCACCCTCGTCCTGTCGGGCACCAATACGTCCACCGGCAATACCCAGGTTTCCGGCGGCGTGCTGCGTGCGGGGACGACCAATGCCTTTGGCCCGCAGGGGCATATGACGTTGGACAATACCGCCGGCGTGTTGCTGGATTTGAATAGCTTCAACACGGCGGTGACGTCGCTCATCGGCGGCGGCGCCAATGGCGGCAATATCAGCCTCGGCAGCGCCACGTTGACGATCAACGGAGTCGATACCCGCTCCTATGCCGGCGCGATCAGCGGCAGCGGCGGGTTGGTCAAGAACGGCAACAACATCCAGGCGCTCGCCGGCTGCGCAAGCAGCTATACCGGCAGCACGGTCATCAATGCCGGCACGCTGCAGGTCGACTGTCTGGCAAATGGGGGCGTCAACAGCTCGATCGGCGCCTCGTCGTCCGATCCCGCCAATCTAGTCCTGAGCGGCGGCACCCTGCGTTATGTCGGTACGGGCGGCAGCACCAACCGTCAGTTCACGCTCGGCGCAGGTGGCAGCACGCTCGATTCATCAGGAACCGGCGCCATCCAGTTTACCTACGCCGGCCCGGCAACCCTGGCCGGAGCCGGCATCGCGCGCACCCTGACGCTGACCGGCACCAACACCGGCACCAATATCCTGGCCGCGCGGCTGGACGACAATGTCGCCGGCGTCACCTCGCTCGCCAAGACCGGCACCGGCACCTGGCGCCTGACCAATCAGGCCAGCAGCTATACGGGCGCGACCACCATCGGCGGCGGCATACTGATCGTCGACAAACTAGCCGATGGCGGCATGGCCAGCAGCATCGGTGCATCCTCCAACGCAGCTGGCAACCTGGTGATCGGCAAGGATTCGACGTTGCGCTATGTCGGCACGGGCGATACCACCGACCGTCAATTCACGCTCGATACCGGCGTGACCTATATCCAGTCCTCGGGGACAGGAGCGCTCGTCTTCGCCAGTACCGGGACGGTCAGCCTGACCGGCACCAACGCAACGCGCACGATTGCGCTAGGCGGCACCAACACCGGCCTTAACACGATGGGCGGTGCCATCGGCGACAACGGCACCGGCGCCACGACGCTCGCCAAGAACGACAGCGGCACCTGGGTCCTCACCGGCAACAATACCTATTCCGGCAACACCGTCATCAACGACGGCAATCTGATGATCGGCAATGGCGGCACCACCGGCAATGCCGGTGTGGGCAATGTCATCGTCAATTCGTCAACATCCACCCTGTCCCTCAACCGCAGCGACACCTTCACCTTCAGCGGCACGCTGAGCGGGCCCGGCACCCTGGCGCAAATCGGTATGGGCACAAGCGTGCTGACATCGCCTAACAACGCCATTGGCGCGACCACCATCAATGCCGGCACATTGCAGGTGGATGGCGGCCTGCAAACGCCGACCATCGCCATGGATGGCGGCTCGACCTTGAACGTCAATGGCACCGTGCAGGCGGTCGGCGCGACCCCCGTAGCAATCACCGGCGACGCAGGGGCAAGCACGATCAACATCGCCAATGGCGGCACGCTGCGCAGCAATGGCGACCTTGGCGGTGGCAGCGACACTGTCAATCTGACCGGGACATTGAACACCGGAGTGGGAGCGGTCAACCTTGGCGCCGGCAACGACACGCTGACGCTTAACGACGGCGCCGTTCTCACCGGAACAGTCAACGCCGGCACCGGTGGCGAGACGGGCGCGGGCGACACGCTTCGGGTAATCAACACGGTGAATCGCACAGTCCAGGGCGCGGGCATCAGCGGGTTCGAGAGCCTGGACAAGCAGGGCACCGGAACGTTGACGCTTGTTGGTGACCACAGTTACAGCGCCGGCACGACGATCCAGGGCGGGACGCTCCAGGTGGGCAGCGGCGCGACAGCGGGTACCTTGACGACACCGAGCGTGACCAACAACGGCACGCTCGCCTTCAACCTGAACAACAACTACAGCTTCGACGGCGTCATCTCCGGCACCGGCGCGGTCAACAAGCTCGGCACCGGCATCACCACGCTCACCGGCACCAACAGCTACAGCGGCGCCACCAACATCAATGCCGGGACGCTGCTGATCAACGGCAACCAGTCGGGTGCTACCGGCCCGACATCGGTCGCGAGCGGCGCGACCCTCGGCGGCACCGGCACGATCGGCGGCAG
>NZ_VFTJ01000016.1:0-131507 GCF_006439595.1 Mesorhizobium sp. B3-1-9 | reverse complement strand
CGGCGCCGTGCTGCCCGATGCCGAGAAGTTTCGCTTCGCCCGCACCGAGATCCACACGCCGATGTGGGTGGTGAGCGACGCCGCGCGCGAGGCCATCGACTTGATCGAGCGCGCCGTCGAGAAACGCCAGGTGCTGACCATCGACTATTCCGACGAGGCCGGCCGCGGCACCGCGCGCGACATCAGGCCGCTTGGCCTGTGGTTCTGGGGCAAGGTCTGGACCCTGGTCGCATGGTGCGAGATGCGCGACGATTTCCGCGCTTTCCGCATCGACCGCATCGCCTCGGTCGTCATCGCCGGCCGTATCTTCAAGCCGGAGCGCGGCAAGCAGCTCGCCGATTTCTACCGCGCCGTCGAGCGCTCAGAGGATTACGGCATGGCGCCCGACCGCGCCGCGCGGACGTGACTTCCTCCCAAGCCATTGTCCAACAGAAAAGCCCGCTCGAAGCGGGCTTTTTTGTTGGGTTCGTGGATACCGCCGCTCAAAAAGCGTGCAGCAACCGCGGCGCGACGACTACTCGTCGTCCGCATCCTCGTTCTTCGACTTGAGCGCCGAAAGCTTGGCGAAGACGGCGTTGGCGTCCAGCTCCTGATCTTCGTCCTTCGGCTTCTCGGGCGCGGGCACCAGCCGTTCGGTGAGTGCGGCGGGCAGCAGCGTGTCGCCGACGGGCTGCGCCGGCTCGCGGCCGCGCGAGGCGCGGTTGACTTCGAGGTCGAGGTCGATCTGCGAGGTAAGGCCGAGCGTCACCGGATCCATCGGCTGCAGATTGGCCGAATTCCAGTGCTTGCGCTCACGGATCTGCTCGATCGTCGACTTGGTGGTGCCGACAAGACGCGAGATCTGCGCGTCCTTGAGTTCCGGGTGGTTGCGCACCAGCCACAGGATGGCGTTCGGCCGGTCCTGGCGCTTCGACAGCGGCGTGTAGCGCGGGCCCTTGCGTTTCGATTCAGGCACCCGCACCTTAGGCTCCGACAGCTTCAGCCGGTAGTTGACGTCCTTCTCGCCGCGCGCGATCTCGTCGCGCGTCAGCTGGCCGGTGATGATCGGGTCCATGCCCTTGATGCCTTGCGCCGACTCGCCGTCGGCGATCGCCTTGACCTCGAGCGGATGCAATCCGCAGAACTGCGCGATCTGCTCGAAGGAGAGCGCGGTGTTGTCGACCAGCCAGACGGCGGTCGCCTTGGGCATCAGCAGCGAATTGGCCATATCAAAAATCCTTCTCGTTCGCCCGCGTTCCCGCGCGGGCGGTGGTTTTAGAGCCACCAAAATGGGAAATTCGCGGCCTGTATAAACGCTCCCTCCAATTTTCGCAATGTTTTTGGGAAGGGCCCGATTCACAGCCCTGGAAAGACAAAACCCGCTGGACGAGGTCCAGCGGGCTTGGAACCGGAAACAAAGCAAGCGTCTCGACGGCTCTGGCTTGCATGTCGCAGCCCGGCCTTGCGGTCGGGCTGCGTCTGATTACACCGCCTGACGGGCGATACGCTCGATGTCGGCACGGTTGATGCCGAGGTCGCTCAGCTGACGGGCATTGAGCTTGTTCAATTCACGCACGGTCTCGTTGTACATGCGCCACTTACGGAAAGCACTGATCGGGTTCATTTTGGTTTCTCCAGTCGTTTGGTCAAATCGTTTGATGACGCGTAAATAGGCACTCCTGCCCACAAATTGAACGGACGCTTTTGCATGGCCGCAATGCGTTTTGTGCATTGCAGCATTAAGGCTTCGTTCAGCTTGTCGCTAAGGGAGGGCGCGGAACCAGGATGGGCCGATATTCAGGTCAGGCCGAGCCGAGAACAATGGCTTCCGAGAACCGGAGCGGGAGCGTACTTTAGTACGTGAGCACCGGAAGCACAGGAAGCTTGTTCGCAGGCCGGCCTCGCCTGAATATCGGCCCATCCTAGCCGACGTCGAGGACGATCTTGCCTATATGCTCGCCCTCTTCCATCCGTTCATGCGCCCGCCAGGCTTCGGTCAGCGGAAAGATCATGTCCATCACGGGGGCAACCTTGCGCGTGCCGAGCAGCGGCCACACCTGGGCCTCCAGCGCGGCGGCAAGCGCCGCCTTGAATTCGACGGTGCGCGGGCGAAGTGTCGAGCCGGTGTGGGTCAGGCGCTTGACCATAAGCGTTGCGAAATTGGTGCTTGCGACGGCGCCGGCCTGCACCGCGATCTGGACGATGCGCCCCTCGACGGCCGCCGCCTCGTAGTTACGCGCGACATAGTCGCCGCCGACCATGTCGAGGATGACGTCGGCGCCCTTCCTGTCGGTCGCGTCCTTCACCGCGGCGACGAAATCCTCCTCGCGGTAATTGATGGCCCGGGCGGCGCCGAGCTTGAGGCAGGCGTCGCATTTCTCCTTGCTGCCGGCGGTGGTGATCACAGTGGCGCCGAATGCCGAGGCGAGCTGGATGGCGGTGGTGCCGATGCCGGACGAGCCGCCATGGACGAGCAGCGTCTCGCCCTTCTTCAGGCCGCCGCGCTCGAACACATTGTGCCAGACGGTGAAATAGTTCTCCGGCACGGCGGCGGCTTCCGAATAGGTGAAGCCGGCCGGGATCGGCAGCACGCTGCCGGCATGGACCTTGACATATTCGGCATAGCCGCCGCCCGGCGTCAGCGCGCAGACCCGGTCGCCGATGCGCCAGCGCGATATCTCGTCGCCGAGTGCCGCGATTTCGCCGGCCACCTCGAGACCGGGCAGGTCCGAGGCGCCGGGCGGCGGTGGATAGGCGCCCTTGCGCTGTTGCACGTCCGGCCGGTTGACTCCGGCGGCGTGCACACGGATCAGCACCTCGCCGGGGCCGGGCACCGGCACGTCGCGCGTTTCCGGCTTGAGCACCTTTGGCCCGCCCGGTTGCGAGATCGCGATGGCCGTCATATTTGCCGGAATCTTCTGCCCGTTTGCCATGGCTTGCCGTCTCCTTATGTCGATCTGTCGTCGGCCGTTTGCATCGGCGTCCCTGCTTGGAACGTTTTGACGTCCGAAAGAGACGCCGAACCGCTCCAACTCTTTGTTCTTACGCAATTCCGGACGGAAAACCGCTACGCACTTTTCCTGGAATTGCTCTATGTATGCTGATTGTCAAATCAGGCAAATGGCCAAGTAAGGGAGGAGCGACGGATGGCGATCTTCGACGACGAACCCAGGAAGAAGCCGCGCCCGCACGAGATCGGCCAGGACCTGTCGCTGCTGTCCGTGGACGAATTGTCTGAGCGCATCGCATTGCTGCGCGACGAGATCGCCAGGCTGGAAGCCGAGCGCACCGCCAAGGGCGCCACCAAATCCGCCGCCGAGTCGCTGTTCCGCCGCGGATAAATTGTTCGGCGTGCTCGCTCGCCGCCGAAAAGCCCGAATACATCTGTCTTCAGACCCTGCGTCTCGAACCCGGATCAAGCGATGTTTGCAACTTACAGACCGATCCTCTCGCTGCTGCGCGGCACGGCGTTCCTGCTCGCCGCGTCCGGCCTGCACGGCCTGCTCTTGCCGCTGCGCGGCCAGGTGGAGGGTTTTTCGACCGCATCGCTCGGCCTGATGGGCACGGCCTGGGCGGGCGGCTTCGTCGCCGGCTGCTTCTTCGCGCCGCGTCTCGTGCGCCGCGCCGGCCATGTCAGGGCTTTCGGCGCCTTCGCCGCGTCGGGCGCGATCATCGCGCTGCTCACCGGCCTCATCATCGACGAATATGTCTGGATCCTTTTGCGCGCCTTCACCGGCTTCACCATGGCCGGCGCCTTCATGGTGATCGAGAGCTGGCTGAACGAGAAGGCCACCAACGAGAACCGCGGCACCGTCTTCGGCCTCTATATGATGGTCACCTATGCTTCGATCATGGGCGGCCAGATGATCGTCGCCGGCGGCGATGTGCGGTCGGCCTCGCTGTTCATGATCACCGGCATCCTGTTTTGCCTGTCGCTCATTCCGACGGCCGTGTCGACGCAGTCGCATCCCAAGCCCCTGCAGGACGTCAAGCTGGACGTCAAAGGCCTCTACGCCAACTCGCCGGTGTCGGCGGTGGCCTGCCTCCTGATCGGCATCGCCAACGGCGCCTGGGGCACGCTGGGCGCCGTCTATGGCGCGCGTGTCGGCATATCGACCGCCGAGATCGCGCTGATGATGAGCCTGGTGGTCATTTCCGGCGCCGCCATGCAGCTGCCGGCCGGGCGCCTGTCGGATACGACCGACCGCCGCTTCGTGCTGGCCGGCGCGGCCTTCGGCGCGGCCCTGGTCGCGGTGTTGATCTTCCTGATCGCGCCGCGTTCGGGCGTCTTCATCATCGTGATGACCGCAGCCTATGGCGCGTTCGCCTATACGCTCTATTCGATCGCTGTCGCGCATGCCAACGACCACGCCCGCTCCGAGGACTTCGTCAAGGTTTCCGGCGGCCTGCTCCTGCTCTACGGCTTCGGCACGATGATCGGCCCGCTTTTGGCCGCGGCCTTGATGGGTTCGGTGCGTCCGGAGGGGCTTTTCCTGGCAACCGCGCTCGCGCATCTCAGCCTTGCCGGCTACACACTGCTGCGTATCCGCGCCCGCGCGCCGGTGCCGATCGAAAACCGCGATGCCTTCAAGACGCAGCCCGCGGACCGCGCGGTCACGCCCGAGGCCACGCGGCTCGATCCGCGCAGAAAGGTTGAAACCAATAGTTGAGATTCGCAGGACTTTGCCTCACAAATAAAGGCATGATGTTTTCTGACGCCTTCGTGGCGATAGCCGATCCCAACCGGCGCTATCTTTTGGAAGAACTCCGGCGCGGCCCGAAGACGGTGAACGAATTGGCGGCCGGGTTGCCTGTCTCACGCCCTGCGGTCTCCCAACATCTGAAGGTCCTGCTCGACGCCGGCCTGGTCAACGCCAAGGCCGAAGGCACGAGGCGCGTCTATGCCGTCAGCAGCGCCGGCTTCCTCAGGCTCAACATCTGGCTCGACCAATTCTGGGAAACGGCGCCGGGAGAATAGTCCTAATGCATGTCGCTCAGAAGTGTGCAGCGGTTCTGAGGCAATGACATGCATCAGACAAAGATCCAAAGCGCAATGCGCTTTGGCTGGAGGCCTCAAGCCGCCACCTGCAGGGCAGCGCCGAGCGCATCGAGCAGTTCGCCGGTGCCATGCTCGCGGGTGGCCGGCGTATCGATGCCGTCGAAGAAGGCGCCCTGCTCTGTCAGGATAAGCCGCGTACCCTTGCCTTCGGGGATAAGCTCGATCGTCGCGAGCGAAACCGAGACCCGGGTTTCGCCGAACAAGAGCTCATAGCTGTAGACGATGCGCCGGTTGGGCACGATATCCTGATAGACCGCGTTGTAGAAATGCATCTGCCCATCGCTTGGACAGCCGGCATTCACCTCCTTGCCGCCGACGCGAAAATCCATCTCATGCCGGCTGGGCATGGGGTTGTCGGGATCGACGAACCAGCGTTTCTTGGCGGCCGGATCGCTCAGCGCGAAATAGACCTTCTCGGGCGCCGCCGGGTAGACGCGTTCGATGACGAAGGTGGAATGGACGACGGATCGTTCGCTCATGACGGGACCCTTCAGGTTTCATCCTTGGTTTCAGCGAGGAAATCGCCGAGGCGGTCGAGCCGGCGCTCCCAGGCGAGCCGCCGCTCGTTGATCCAGCGCTCGGCGGCCCGAAGCGCCTGCGGTTCGATCCGGCAGGTGCGGACCCGGCCAAGCTTTTCGGTTCTCACCAGGCCGCTCGCCTCGAGCACGTTGAGATGCTGGACGACGGCCGACAATGACATCGCCAGCGGTTCCGCCAGCTGGCTGACCGACGCCGGCCCGCGCGACAGCCGATCCACCATCTGCCGCCGCGCCGGATCGGCGAGCGCCTGGAACATCAGATCGAGCTGGGCGGGATCGTGCAGCATCGCGCTCTAGAGCATGATGCCGAAAAGTGTGAAGCGGTTTTCGGACGACATCATGCTCTATCTCTTTGATTTAGAGACGGATTCAGATTTCAGGTCGAACAGACCTGAAATCATCCGGCTCTAGCCGTTGTTGTAGGGGAAGAACTTGAAATAGGGCTGCGCTTCCTCGATGACGCGGGCGAAGGACGGACGCGCGAGCAGCCGGTCGTGGTAGCGCTTCACCGCCGGAAACTTGTCGCCGAACGGCTCGACCTTGTTGGCATAGAACAGCGCCGGCGACGCGGCGCAGTCGGCCATCGTGAAGGTCTCGCCCACCGCCCAGGTCTTGCCCTGCATGTCCTCTTCGACGATGGCGTAGGAATTGCGCAATTGCGCCCGGCACTCCTCGACGCCGAACGGATCGGTCTTGTCCTTTGGCCGCAGCCTGTCGCCGACGATCTTCTGCATCGGATGCTGCACGTAGAAATCGTAGAAGCGGTCGGCCTGGCGGACCTGCAGGGCGAGATCGATAGTGGCGGGAACGAGCTCGACCGGCCCCGGATAATGCGCGGCGAGATATTCGACGACGATGGTCGATTCCAGCACCGTGCGGTCCCGCGCATCGTCACGCAGCGCCGGCATCTTGCCGGTCGGCGACACCTTCAGGAAGGCGGCGCGGGAGGCCTCGTCGCCGAGGTCGACAATCACCGGTTCGAAAGGCGTGCCGTTCTCGTAGAACGCGATCAGCGGCTTCCAGCAGAACGAGGCCAGCGGGTGGAAATGCAGCGTCAGGGACATTCCGGCTCTCTTTCGCGTTCGGCCGCTGGACAATACTGAAGTGATTACTTCACTATTGTCCCGGGCGGCATAAGTCAAGGCGGCTTCTTGTCAGCGCTGCCCGTGAGCGGCGATAGCCTCGACGATTTGAGGCCAGTCGTTGCGGTGCAATTCATGGCCGCCGCCTTCGACCTTGACCAGCCTTGCGCCGGGAACGGCCTTCGCCAGCGCTTCGCCATGCTCGATCGGGAAGAGCGGATCGGCGCTGCCGTGGATGACGAGCAGCGGCGCGCGAAGATTCCGCACCGTCCGTTGCGGGCCGCCGCCGTTGAGCAGGAAATGGTTGGTCGCGCTGGCGAGACCGCCGGAGCGATCGTAGTCCGCCTCGATCATCGCGCGCGTCCGTTCCTCGTCGAACGGATGGCGCGTGCTGGCAATCGCGCGGGCGTCCTTGACCATGAAGTCGAGCACCTGGTCCCTGTTCGACCAGTCGACATCGGCGCCCTGGGCCGAATGTTCCTTATAGGCTTCGGTCGTCCCGGGCAGGCCGGATGTGTCGACGCCGAGCGGCGAAGAAGAGATCACGGTGAGCGCGCCGACGCGTTCGGGATATTTCAGCGCGACGCTCTGCGCGAGCATGCCGCCCATCGACATGCCGGCGACATGCGCCCTGGCGATGCCATGGTCGTCGAGCACGCGCATGGCATCGTCCACCATGTCCTCGAACGTATAAGGCGGCGCGCCCGGCGGATATTTGGTCGACAGGCCGGTATCGCGGTTGTCGTAGCGGATGACGAAGCGACCGCGCCCGGCAAGTTGCCGGCAGAAGGCTTCGGGCCACCACGACATCGAGGCCATGGCGCCCATGATCAAAAGGATCGTCGGATCTTTCGAACTGCCGAAGGTCTCCGAAACGATGTCGGGGCGCTGCGCTGCGGTGGTCATCTGCTCCTCCAATCCGATTGCATTTTGCAATCAGTTGCAGGATAATTAAACCGATATCATAATGCAACTGGTTTTTCTGGAGACTGCCATGAGCATCGACCGTCGGTCCGGCTGCCCGATCAATCTGTCGCTCGAAGTGTTCGGCGACCGGTGGAGCCTGATCATCCTGCGCGACATGATCTTCGGTGGAAAACGCCATTTCCGCGAGTTGCTCAACGGCTCGATCGAAGGCATCGCCTCCAACATCCTGGCCGACCGGCTGAAGCGGCTGATGCAGCTCGGGCTTCTGACCAAGGCCGACGACCCCAGTCACAAGCAGAAGGCGATCTACAGCCTGACCGAGATGGCGATCACGCTGGTGCCGATCATGGCGCAGCTCGGCGCCTGGGGACGCGTCTGGCTGCCGGTTACGGAAGAATTGTCGATCCGCGCCGAGCTGCTCGAAAAGGGCGGCCCGCCGCTATGGGAGCGATTCATGGACGAACTGCGCCACGAGCATCTGGGCGTGCCTTCGAAGACGCCGCCGGGCACGCCCACCGTGCGCCGGCAGCTGCGCACTGCCTACGAGGCGGTCGTCGCGCGGAAGGTTGAGGCTGCGGCAGGTTGAGACGCGGCGAAGAGGTTCGTCATTCCAGGGCGAAGCAGGAGCGAAGCGACGCGGCGCAGACCATAGAATGACGATCCGATCAACGTGTTCCGCCAATCACGAAGTCATGCTTCCGCGCTGTATCCCTAGTTCAAATTGATATCGCGGCTCGCCGACCGCATCGACACCGAGAAGCCGGCCAGCACGTCGAACAGGGCGATGATCATCAGCGTGAAGAAGACGGAGTGCGCCGCGCCCTTCACCAGCAGGAATTCGATCAGGAAGGCGATGAAGACCAGCGTCGACAAAAGATGGTCCAGGATCGAGGCATTGGTCGTGCGCACCGATTTCGAGATCTCGATGAACAGGAAGATCAGCCCGATCAGCACCATCAGGTCGCCGAGCGTCATCGAGAACACGCCGCCCGACATCATGCGGAAGGAGAACATCTCGGTCATCCACGGATCGTCGCCGCCGCCGAACAATCCGAGCAGGCCGAGATTGTAGAGGACGAAGGGCACGATCAGCAGCGGGATGGCACCGAACATCTGGGCGACTCCAATGGGGCTCCCCTTTTGTAAAATCCGCGGCAAGCGCGCCGTCAAGGGTTTTCACCGGCGGCGGCGAACACGCTCTAAGACCTAATGAAATAACGATGTCAGCCGGTTGGCTGACATCTCGTTATCATCTCACGCGCGAACGACCCTTAGCGCTTGAAATAGACAGGAGACGGCTCAGGGCCGCGCGGGCGCGAAGTCAGGTCGTGCCGATTTCGGGTCGGCCGCCGCGCCCATGAGGTCGCCAAAACAAAAAGACCGGCCAAAGGCCGGTCTTTTGAAACGTCACGAACCGTGGAAGCTTCTCAGCTTTCCTTCGGCTCCAGAACCTGGCGGCCGCGATACATGCCGGTCTTCAGGTCGATATGATGCGGGCGGCGCATTTCGCCGGAATTCTTGTCCTCGACATAGGTCGGGGCCTTGAGCGCGTCGGCCGAGCGGCGCATGCCGCGCTTCGACGGAGAGGTTTTTCTTTTTGGAACGGCCATGGATATGCTCCACTACATGGTCAAAATGCCCCGCCAACCCTCGCGAAAGGGCCGCATCGAGGCCATAATCTGAGAAAGTCGGGTGCCTATACACGCCTTGCGCCGTTTTGGCCAGCGCTGGCCGCGAATTTTTTTGAGCCGGCGGCGCTTCGCTTGGATCATGACGCCGTTTCGTTGAAACGCCGTCATGATCCAAGTCTTCGTTGGGAGCGTGATCTTTTCCGAAAACCGGTTCCCACTTTTCGGGATCACGCTCTAATCCAGGCAGCCCACATACGCTCCGGATCGACTCGCGCGCCGCTCGATCAGCGAGGCCAGCCGCCGCAGGCCCGGCCCCGGCTTGGCGGGATTGCGCGCGATCGGGTTGGGCAGGCTGACGGCCAGCAGCGCCGCCTGCCTTCGCGACAACTGCTTGGCCGAGACGCCGAAATGGTGTTGGGCGGCTGCCTCGATGCCGTAGATGCCCGGCCCCCATTCGGCGATGTTGAGATAGATTTCCATGATCCGCCGCTTCGACATCACCGCGTCGAAATAGACGGCCAGCGGCAGCTCGACGACCTTGCGCACACTGCCCAATGGCCGCGACCACAGGAAAAGGTTCTTCACCGTCTGCATGGTAATGGTGGAGGCTCCGCGCGTCGCCTCGCCGGCCAGCGCGTCGTCGACCACGCCGCGCAATTCGCCGAGGTCGACGCCGCGGTGGAAGCAGAACTGCCCGTCCTCCGACATGATCACCGAATGCGCCAGCACCGGCGCCACGTCGTCGATCGACACCCAGCGCCGGTCGTAGCCGGAAAAAGTCACGAGGTCCTTCAGCATCAGCGTCGAGACCGGATGCACGAAGGGCGGCAGGTAGAGGAAGGTGAGCACGACCGGGATGGCCGCCAAAACGATGGCGACGACCAGGCAACGCCGGCCAAGCCGCTTGAGACCGGCGCGGTTCAGGCGCCGACGTCGCGCCATGTCCAGCCCTTCGCTTTCATATTCGACGATCGGTTCCGTCAAGCCGCCCCACCCGTGCCTCGCCTCCTCCGGCATAAAGGCGCGAGCCTGCTTGCGCAATGTCTGAGTGTCGGCTACCGCTCCCGGCCATGAGCAAAGACGCCCAGATCGCCTTCGAATCCGCGCTTTTCATGCGTGCCGCCGCAGTCGAGACCGAACTGCGGCGGATCCTCGACGCGCGTCCGCTCACCAGTGAGATCGCGCGGCCGCAGCGCCTGATGGCGGCGATGCGCCACGGCGTGCTCAACGGCGGCAAGCGGCTGCGGCCTTTTCTGGTCCTGGAAAGCGCCGCGCTGTTTTCGACCGAGAACGAGGCCGCACTCCGTGTCGCGGCGGCACTGGAATGCGTGCATTGCTATTCGCTGATCCATGACGACCTGCCGGCCATGGACGACGACGATCTGCGGCGCGGCCAGCCGACGGTGCACAAGGCCTTCGACGAGGCGACCGCGATCCTTGCCGGCGACGCGCTGCTGACTTTGGCCTTCGATATCATCGCCGACGAAGCGACCATGCTGTCGGCCGAGCGTCGCGGCACCCTCGTTCTCGCACTTGCCCGCGCGGCCGGCGCCGGCGGCATGGTCGGCGGCCAAATGCTGGACCTCGAAGCCGAGCGCGAACGGCCGGACGAGGCCGGCATCATCACGCTGCAGGCGATGAAGACCGGCGCGCTGATCCGCTTCGCCTGCGAGGCCGGCGCGATCGTCGCCGGCGCGCCTCCAGCCGACCGCGAGAGGCTGGCCGAGTTCGGCTCGGCGATCGGCCTTGCCTTCCAGCTCGCCGACGACCTGCTCGACCTGACCGCCGACGCAAAGCAGATGGGCAAGGCGACGAATAAGGACGCCGCCGCCGGCAAGGCGACGCTTGCCGCGCTGCACGGAGCCGACTGGGCGCGCGGCCAGCTCCACGGCCTTATCGACCAAGCGCATGCGTTGCTCGAGCCCTATGGCGAGCAGGCGGAATTGCTGAAAGCCGCCGCGACATTCGTCGCGACGCGGAGCAGCTGAGCGGCCGGTTTGCTGGCTCAGGATCGCGCATCGAACGGCTCCGGCAGGTTTCAACGTCAGCCGTGCGGCCGTCGAAGCCGCCGCCTCTAACTTCCCGATAGACACTCTTTTGCCCGGACCAGCTGGGCCGGCGATGCCTTAAATGTGATCCGGCGGATCCCTACCTGCCGGGCTCCGGTCCCCTACCCTTTTGGCAAAGACGTTCCGCCGTTGCGTGGACTTCATTCCGATCAGGGAGGGTGCGGTGCTCACTCTTACAATCAACGGACAATCGCGCGACGTCGATGTGCCGGAAGACATGCCGCTTCTATGGGTGCTGCGCGACCATCTCAACCTGGTCGGCACCAAATATGGCTGCGGTGTCGCGCAGTGCGGCGTCTGCACGGTGCATGTCGGCGGCAAGCCGGTGCGGTCGTGCCAGCTCTCCGTAGGTGACGTCGGCACCCGCGCCGTCGTCACCATCGAGGGGATCGGCAGTACGCCCAACGGCGCCAAGGTTCAGCAGGCCTGGATGGAAGCCGCGGTGCCGCAATGCGGCTATTGCCAGGCCGGCCAGATCATGTCGGCGACGGCGCTGCTCGATGCAAACCCGCAACCCGACGACGCCGACATCGATGCGGCGATGGCCGGCAATCTGTGCCGCTGCGGGACCTATATCCGCATCCGCAGCGCCATCAAGAACGCCGCCGCCAAATCGGCCTGACCCATGAAGCGAGCCGTCGGCATCCTCATCGCGATCATTGTCGCCGCCGGGCTTGGCTTCGCCGGCTGGCTTGTCCTTGGCCGCAACCCGCTTGCGTTTGCCGGCGGCTCGACCGTGGCCCTGGCGGATTATCATGACGCCACCGTCACCGGCGTTCCGGCCGAACTTGCCAGCGCCGATCTGGTAAAGCGCGGCGCGTATCTCACCCATGCCGCCGACTGCCAGGCCTGTCACACCGCGCCGGGCGGCGCGCCCTTCGCCGGCGGCTTCGCTTTCAACATGCCGTTCGGCACCATCTATTCCACCAACATCACGCCGGACAAGCAAACCGGCATCGGCAATTACAGCGACTCCCAGTTTTTGGCGGCGGTGCATCGGGGCGTTCGCGCCGACGGCGAAAAACTTTACCCTGCCATGCCCTATGCCTCCTACGCCTTGATGACGGATGCCGACGCTCTCGCCATCAAGGCGTATCTGTTCACGCTGGCGCCGGTGAACGCGCCGGCGAAGCCGAACCAGCTGTCGTGGCCCTTCAACCAGCGTGGCCTGATCGCGCTCTGGAACGTGGCGTTCAATCCCGACCGGCGCTTCCGCCCCAACACCGGCCAGAGCCCGCAATGGAACCGGGGCGCCTATCTCGCCGAGGCGATGGGCCATTGCGGCGAATGCCACACGCCGCGCAACCTCGCCTACGGGCTCGACAATCACGGCAAGTTCTCGGGCGCGCTGACCGCCGGCTGGCGCGCTTACAACATCACCGGCGACAAGAATTCCGGCATCGGCGACTGGAGCGACGACGACCTCTATGCCTATCTCTCCACCGGCCATGCCAATGGTCATGGCGGCGCCGCAGGCCCGATGGGCGAGGCAGCCGACGACAGCCTGAGCTATCTGGTGCCGGACGATACGCACGCTTTAGTCGCCTATCTGCGCAGCATTCCGGCCCATGCCAGCGACCTGCCCCGCACCGTCACCACGGCAGCACCGGCCTCCTATAAGGAAGGCGTGGTGGCCGACGCCAATGCGCGTGGCGAAAAGATCTTCGCCGGCGCCTGCGCTTCGTGCCACGACTGGACCGGCGTCAGCCCGGTGACCGGCTTTGCCACGCTGACCGGCGTGCGCGCGGTGAACGATCCCAGCGCCACCAATGTCGCGCAGACCGTGATCAACGGCGTCAGCCGCAAGACCGCCGACGGCAGGATCTTCATGCCGGCCTTCGGCGAGGGCTATTCCGACGACGACATCGCTGCCGTCGCCAACTACGTCACCGCCCGCTTCGGCGCCAAGGGCGCGCATCTGACGGCCAAGGACGTGGCCGTGCTCAAAGAGCAGGCGGCGCAGCAATCGAAAGAGACTCCCAATGGCTGAAACGCATTTCGCCCAGTCCGACGCCTATCTCTCTGCCCTGCTCGACGAGGTCCATTCGGTCAGCGCCGCCAAGGCGGCAATGACGATAGGGCGGCGCACCTTCTTCAAGCTGACCGGGGCAAGTGTCGCGGGACTGGTGCTGGGCTTCCATATCGGCGACGCGGCATTCGCGGCCGGAGCGGTCGACGGCGACGCAGCGGCCGCCAAGGACCAGGCGATGAACGCTTTCATCCGCATCGCGCCGGACAACACGGTCACCATCTATTCGAAATGCCCGGAAATCGGCCAGGGCATCAAGACGTCGTTCGGCGTGATCATCGCCGACGAACTCGACGCCGACTGGAACCATGTCGTCATGGAGCAGGCGGACATCAATCCCAAGGTTTATGGCAGCCAGGGCGCGGGCGGTTCGACCTCGATCCCGCGCGCCTGGAACCAGTTGCGCCAGGCCGGCGCGGGCGCCAAGGCGATGCTGGTCGCCGCCGCGGCTCAGGCATGGAGCGTGGATGCCTCGCAGATCACGGCGCAGGCCTCGATGCTGACGCACGCCGCCAGCGGCCGGTCCGCAACCTATGGCTCGTTGGCGGCAGCGGCGGCGAAAATGCCGGTGCCCGATCCAAAGGGCCTGAAGCTGAAGACCCGCGCCGAGTACCGGCTGATAGGCAAGCGCTTTCGCGGCGTCGATGACCCCAAGGTGGTCACCGGCAAGCCGCTGTTCGGCATCGATGTCCAGCGTCCCGGGATGGTCTATGCCACCTATACCAAATGCCCGGCGGCAGGCGGCAAGGTGAGATCCTTCAACGTCGACGAGATCAAGCGTCAACCCGGCGTGCTCGACGCCTTCGCGGTCGAGGGCACGGGCCTGGCGGTCGAGGTGATGCCAGGCGTCGCCATCGTCGCCAGGGACACCTGGAGCGCCTTCCAGGCCAAGGACAAGCTCGAGGTCGACTGGGACCTCAGCGAAGCGTCGAACGACTCCTCCTCGCGCTTCTCGGCCGATGCGCAAAGGCTCGCGAACAATTTCCCGCAGAAGACCGACGACAATGTCGGCGACGTGGACAAGTCCTTCGCCAATGCCGCCAAGACCGTCGAGGCCTATTACGAATATCCCTTCGCCGCCCATGTGCCGCTGGAGCCGATGAACACCACGGCGCACTGGCATGACGGCATCATGGAACTGTGGGTGCCGACCCAGCAGCCGGATCGTGGCCTGCCGCTGATAGGCAAGGTTGCCGGCATTCCGCCTGAAAATGTCGACATGCACCAGACCCGCGTCGGCGGCGGTTTCGGGCGGCGGCTGGTCAACGACTATGCCTGCGAGGCGGCGGCGATCGCGCTGAAGGTCAACGCGCCGGTCAAGCTGCAATGGACCCGCGAGGACGATTTCGCCCACGACTTCTACCGGCCCGCCGGCTACCACCAGTTCAAGGGCGCGATCGACAACGGCGGCAGGCTCGACGCCTGGCGCGAGCACTTCATCACCTTCACCGCCGACGGCAAGAAAGAGGCCTCGGGCGCCAACCTGACCGACAATCTCAGATATTCCATCAAGGCGCCCAACCTGCGCCGCGCAAAGACGATGTTTCCCCTAAAAATCCCGACCGGCGCCTGGCGCGCGCCGGGCGACAATGCGCAGGTCTTCGCCGCGCAGAGCTTCATGCACGAATTGTCGCTCGCCTCGGGGCGCGACCATGTCGAGTTCCTGCTCGACGCGGTCAACCGCGACGTGCCCGAACTGGCGCCCAAGGACCAGAGCGTCAATTTCAGCCCCAGGCGGGCGACCGACGTCATCAGGATGTGCGCGCAGAAAGCTGGCTGGGGAAAGACGTTCGCCAAGCACAGCGGGCTCGGACTTGCCTGGTGCTATTCGCATGCCGGCCATGTCGCGCAGGCCGTCGAGCTTGGCGTCGATACCGACAAGCGGATCAGAATAAACCGTATCGTGGTTGTGCTCGACGTCGGCCCGATCATCGACATGGCGGGCTCCGAAGCCCAGGCGCAAGGCGCGTCCACCGACGCTCTCTCGACCGCGATGGGGCTCAAGATCAACATCGAGAATGGCCGTATCCGGGAACAGAACTACAACGCCTATCCGATCCTGCGCATGCCATTCGCACCGATGACGATCGATGCCTATTTCATCCAGTCGGACAATCCGCCGACCGGCATGGGCGAGCCCGCTTTCCCGGCACTGGCGCCGGCGCTCGGCAACGCGATCTTCGCCGCCACCGGCGAGCGTGTGCGCCGGCTGCCGCTGCGCGACCTGGGCTATTCGCTGGCGGCCTGAAGGGATTGCCTTGTCTTCCCATCCCAGGGGAGTTGCATCGACAGGACAGTCGCGCCGTCGGCTGCCGGCCCCGGCCGATGATCCTCATAGCCTTGCCTCGGCGAAAATGCGCGATGCCCATTCCAGGAAGACGCGCAGCCGCGGCGCGAGCTGCCGGTTCTGCGGGTAGAGCGCCGACAGCGGCGTCGGGGTCGGCGGAAAATCCCCCAGAACCTCGACCAGCGTGCCGTCCGCGATATCTTTTTCCAGCCGATAGCGTGGCGCCTGCAGAAGCCCGAAACCCAGCCGCGCCAGATCGGCCGCGGTGTCGGAATTGTTGACCCGGACCCGGCCCGGCAGCGTGACCTGACGCACGTTTGCGCCGATCGTGAATTCCAGCGGCAGCACCTCGCCTGTGCGTGAGGAGACGAAACCGACGGCCTGATGGCCCTCCAGCGCTTCCGGTGATGCCGGCACGCCGTGCCGCTTCAGATAGCTCGGGCTGGCGCAGGTGATTTCGCCGATCATCGCCAGCCGCCGCATGATCATGCCGCTGTCCTGCAGCTCGCCGGCGCGGATGACGCAATCGACGCCCTCGCGCACCAGGTCGACCAGCCGGTCGCCCTGGCCGATTTGCAGATCGATTTCGGGATAGCGGTCAAGGAACGCGGGCAATTGTGGCAGCAGGAACCTCTGCGTGAGCAGCGGATGCGCATCGATGCGCAGCAGGCCGCGCGGTTCGGCGCTGCGGAAGCCGGCCTCGGCGTCCTCCACCTCGCCCAGGATCGACAGGCAGCGCTCGTAATAGGCCTGGCCATCGAGTGTCGTGGCGACGTGGCGGGTGGTCCGGTCCAGCAGCCTCGCGCCGAGATGGTCTTCCAACTGCTTCACCGCTTCGGTTGCGGTCGAGCGCGGCAGGCCGAGATCGGCCGCCGCGGCTGTGAAACTGCGCCGCTCCACCACGCGAACGAAGAGCCGCATCCCGTCAAGTCGATCCATGCCTCGATTGTTCGCCTAATCCGAATACTGCTGTCAATGGAGGGCTGATTATCCGGTTGGCGCGGCGGTCTATATCCGCCCCACAACAACGAACGGAGATCGATCATGCAGAAAACAAGAACAGCGATCGTGACCGGCGCCTCGAGAGGCATCGGCGCGGCAATCGCCAAACGACTCGCCCGGGACGGCATCGCCGTCATCGTCAATTATGCGCGCGGCAAGGATGCCGCCGATGAGGTGGTTTCCGCCATCGAGGCCGCCGGCGGCACTGCCCTGGCCGTCCAGGCCGATATCGGCGACCCGGCCGGCATGGTCGCTTTGTTCGATGCGGCGGAAAAGGCCTTCGGTGGGATCGACATCCTCGTCAACAACGCCGGCATGATGAGGCTCTCGCCGGTCGCGGACACCGACGACGCGGCGTTCGAACGCCAGGTCGCCATCAATCTCGGCGGCCCGTTCCGCGGCATGCGCGAAGCTGCAAGGCGCCTGAAGGATGGCGGACGCATCATCAACTTTTCGTCCAGCGTCGTCGGCTTCTACCAGCCCGCTTACGGCGTCTATGCCGCGACCAAGGCCGGCGTCGAAGCCATGTCGCATATACTGGCCAAGGAACTCGGCCCGCGCCACATCACGGTCAACGCAGTCGCGCCCGGTCCGGTCGACACGGAACTCTTCACCGACGGCAAGAGCGCCGCGCAGATCGAAGCGATAACGAAACTCATCCCGCTCGGCCGCCTCGGCCAGCCCGACGACATCGCCGGCCTCGTCGCCTTCCTCGCCGGTCCCGACAGCCAATGGGTCAACGGCCAGGTTGTCCGCGCCAATGGCGGCGCGATCTGAAGCAATTCCGGCATAAGCGCGCAGCGGTTTGCGTCCGCAATTGCGCCAGGGAGATACACGATCATGCAGCAGACGATACTCATCACCGGCGCATCGAGCGGCTTCGGCGCCATGACGGCCGAGGCGCTCGCCAGGGCGGGTCACCGGGTCTATGCCTCGATGCGCGATCCGCAGGCGCGCGGCGGCACAGCCGTGGCCGAAGTCGAAAGGCTGGCGCGCGAGGAGAAACTGGCGATCCGCGCCATCGCGCTCGACGTGCTGTCGGAGGCCTCGATCGAGGCGGCCGTCGAAACCATCCTCGCGGAAGCCGGCCGCATCGACGTCGTCATCCACAATGCCGGCCATATGGTATTCGGACCGACTGAAGCCTTCACGCCGGAGCAGTTGGCGGCGCTCTATGACGTCAATGTGCTGGGCACCCACCGCGTCAACCGGGCTGTGCTTCCACACATGCGCGGGCTCGGCCGGGCTCTGATGATCTGGGTCGGGTCGAGCAGCACGCGCGGCGGCACGCCGCCATTCCTCGCGCCCTACTTCGCCGCCAAGGCGGGCATGGACGCGCTGGCGCAGAGCTACGCGCTGGAGCTTGCCCGTTTCGGCATCGAGACGACCGTCGTCGTGCCGGGCGCGTTCACCAAAGGCACGGAGCATTTCGCCCATTCCGGCAAGCCGGCCGACACCGGGCGCGCGGACGCCTATTGGTCGGGACCTTATGCTGGCGTCGACGACCAGGCGTTGAAGGGCCTTGCCGGGCTGGAGCCGGTCGATGCCGATCCCTCGAAAGTCGCTGAGGCCATCGTCGATCTCGTCGCGATGCCGCATGGCCGCCGGCCGTTCCGCGTCCATGTCGATCCTTCGGATGACGGGGCGACCATCGTCAACGGCGTCGCCGACCGCGTCCGGGCGCAGCTTCTTGAGCGCATCGGTCTTGCCGATCTTCTCCACCCATCGCTTTAGACCAACCAACCCGAAAGGACCTTGAAATGCCCTTTGCCAACTTCAAGACTCCCGAAGCCGCCCTGACAAAGGCGCAGAAGGAAGATCTCATCCACAAGACCACGCAGATGTTCGTCGACTATTTCGGCGAAGGCGTGCGCCCTTATACCATGGTGCTGATCGAGGAAGTCCGCGACGGCGGCTACGGCCGCGCCGACGAAGTCTTCGTTCTTCCCGACACCTACCGCGCCAAGGATAGGGTCTGATTTGAGCAAGGCGGGCCGCTTGCAGAGCGACCCGCCCGACTTGATCCGTCAACGCAGGCGATCTTGCCCCACCAACGAAATGTTAATGTAAATCAAGCGTAATCCCGACCATTAAAATTGTGCGTATGTGTTGGGGTTGCGCATGCCGGAATATTCTTCCTTCCTCCGTTCGATCCGGATCCGCTACATTTCAGGCTTGCTGATCTTCGCGCTGGCCTCGGCCGCCGTCATGTTCGCGCTCAACCGTGTGAATTCGTACCGTCACGAGGTCGATGCCCTCAGCGGCAATTTCGTCATCTTCGCCCGCGACCTGCGCAACGCCACCAATTTCGCCGAGACGACCGGCACCGCCTGGCGCAGCGAGACACGCGATGCGCTGACCGCCGCCGCGCGCGGCCATTCCGAACGCCTGACGGGCGAGATCGGTATCTTGAACGCCCAGCTTGCTGAGATCAGGCCGCGCCTGTCGAAGAACACCGCCGACGCGCTCGAATCCGCAGCGGTGAACGGAGACCTGTTCTGGTCGGCGCGCGACATGGTGCGCAACTTCAACCTGATGTCGGTGGCCCAGAAGGTCGACGAATGGAGCTACCGCGAGATCCGCAACCAGAACGATCTCTTCGCCCAGCCGATGCTGGTGCGCGTACGCACCGCGCTCGACGACGAGCGGCATCTGGCCGACGCTTCCAGCGACCGGCTGCTGTTATGGGCGAGCGGCCTTTTGTTCGCCGTCCTTGCCATTGCCGCGGCTCTGATCTTCCGGCCGATGGAGAATGCGATCCGCCGCGCTTTCGCCGAGACCGCCGCATCTTTGTTCAAGGCCGAGGCCGCCGACCGCGCCAAGTCCGAATTCCTCGCCAATATGAGCCATGAGATCCGCACGCCGATGAACGGCGTGCTCGGCATGGCCGAGTTGCTCGCCAAGACGGAGCTGACGCCGCGCCAGAAGACCTTCACCGACGTCATCGTCAAATCCGGCAACGCGCTGCTGACCATCATCAACGACATCCTCGATTTCTCGAAGATCAATGCCGGCCAGCTGACGCTCGACCCCGCCCGCTTCCGTCTGGCGGAGGCGGTCGAGGATGTGGCGACGCTGGTGTCGGCACGCGTTGCCGAAAAGAACCTCGAGCTCATCGTGCGCGTCGACCCGCGCCTGCCGGCCTTCGTCGTCGGCGATGCCGGGCGCTTCCGCCAGATCGTCACCAACCTGCTCGGCAACGCCGTGAAGTTCACCGAGAAGGGCCATGTCCTGATCGATGTCGGCGGCGATGTCGTCGACGGCGTGGTCCAGCTCAAGGTCCGCGTCGAGGACACCGGCATCGGCATTCCGGCCGAAAAACTGCAAAGCGTGTTCGAGAAATTCGCCCAGGTCGACGGCTCCTCGACCCGCCGCCATGAAGGCACCGGCCTTGGTCTGGCGATCGGCGCGCGGCTTGTCGACCTGATGGGCGGCAAGATCGGTGTCGAAAGCGAGATCGGCCGCGGCTCCGTGTTCTGGTTCGCCGTGCCGCTGCCGGCGCACGACCAGCAGTCGCGCGACGATTTGGTACCCGTCGACGTCACCGGCGCAAGGGTGCTGGTCATCGACGACAATCCGGTCAACCGCGAGATCCTGCTGGAACAGCTCAGAAGCTGGAGCTTCGACTGCGCCGCCGCCGAAAGCGGCGCCGTCGGCCTCGCTTTCCTCGACCGCGCCTGCCAGCTCGGCGCCTCGGTCGACTGCATTATCCTCGATTACCAGATGCCCGGCATGAACGGCGCCGATGTCGCCAGAGCCATCGCCGCCGACACCCGCCTCTCCTCCATCCCGGTCGTGCTGCTGACCTCGGTCGACCAGGTCGATTTCGGCAGGATGGTGATCGATTTCGGCATCGTCGCGCATCTCACCAAGCCGGCGCGTTCGGCGGTGCTGCTGGGCACCGTGATCTCCGCTATCCAGAAGGCGCGCACGCAAGGCGCCAAGGCGCATTTCGTGCGCGAGCCGGCCGCGGCGCAGGCGGCTCCGCCGGCCTTCACCGTCATCCGCGGCCCGGCAGTTCCGGTCCCGGCCGCGCCGGAATCGACGGCAGCGCCGAGCGGCCCGATCGACATCCTGATCGCCGAGGACAATGACGTGAACCAGCTGGTCTTCGGCCAGATCCTCAACGGTTTCGGTCTTAGCTACCGCATCGCCGGCAATGGCCGCACCGCGGTCGAGATGTACCGCTCGCTGCGCCCGCGCCTGGTGCTGATGGACGTCTCCATGCCGGAGATGAACGGCTATGAGGCGACCCGCGCCATCCGTGCAATCGAACAGCAGAACGGCGATCGCACGCCGATCATCGGCGTCACCGCGCATGCGCTCAAGGGCGACCGCGAAAAATGCATCGAGGCCGGCATGGACGACTATCTGCCCAAGCCTGTCTCGCCCGACCGCCTCGGCGCCAAGATCGGCACTTGGCTCAGCGAGACCGTGGCGGCGAAGACGGCTTGAGCGGCAGGTGGCGTCAGGCAGCCATCGGCTACCGCCGAGTTCCTTCGCGCCAGCACGTCCAACTTCGTGGTACCAGTCACCGGTTACGCAACACCACGCAGGCGCCGCCGACGCTTTGCAGCTTGTTGCAGATACCGTTGGCCTCGCCGCGCGAGTCGGCGCCGATCCTGACCGCATAGATGCCGCGCCGGCCGATCGGCGTGCGCACCCGGCTCACCACCGGGTCATGGCTGGCGAGCAAAGCGGGGAACCGGCCCCTGACCCTCAGCCACTGGCCTATCGCCGCCGAGCGGCGGAAATTGCCCGCCACCTGCACGCCCCACGGCTTCACGTTGATCGAGGCCATGGCGACGGTCCGCGACATGATCACCGGCAGCCTGCGGCAGGCAACCGCGAAGCTCATCTTCGGGTCGAGCGGCTGGACGGTGCCGGCATAGGACTTGTCCGAGAACTTGTCGACCGGCTCGCCCATGACGTCGAAGACATAGCTTTCCGTCTCCATCGGCAGGAAGCCGCCCGAACTCAGCCAGCGCGACACACGGTTCTCGCCGGCATTGTAGGCCGCCGCCGCGAGCCCGAGATTGCCGTAGCTGACCTTCATCTCGGCGAGATATTTCGCCGAGGCCGGGATGGCCTGCCCGATGTCGAAGGGATCGGCGAGACCGCGCATCTTGGCGGTGCCCGGCATGAATTGCGCTATGCCTTCGGCGCCGACCGGGCTCACCGCGTTCGGATCGAAGCGGCTTTCCTTCCAGATCAGCCGGGCGAAGAAATCCTTGGGCAGGCCGTTCTGCTGGGCCTGCGCTTCGATCAGATCGCAGACACGGTTGATCAGCCGTTTGGCGGCGGACCGCGACTGCGGTGGGTCGGCGAATGCCTGACCGGAAAGGATCAGCGCGCAGATCAGGATCAGCGTCGCGCGCGGCAAAAGCGGCATCGGCCTACTCGGCCGCTGCTTTGCCGTTTCCGTAGCGCTGCTCGATATAGTCGCCGACCATCTTCTCGAAATCCTGCGCGATGGACGGACCACGCAGCGTCGCCGCCTTCTTGCCGTCGATGAAGACGGGCGCCGTCGGCGTCTCGCCGGTGCCGGGCAGCGAGATGCCGATATCGGCATGCTTGGATTCGCCCGGACCGTTGACGATGCAGCCCATCACCGCGACTTTGAGATTCTCGACGCCGGGATATTTCTCGCGCCACACCGGCATGTTCTTGCGGAGATCGGCCTGGATGCTCTGGGCGAGCTCCTGGAACACGGTTGACGTCGTGCGCCCGCAACCGGGGCAGGCCGCGACGATCGGCACGAACTGCCGGAAGCCCATGGTCTGCAGCAATTCCTGCGAGACCTGCACCTCGCGGGTGCGGTCGCCATTCGGCTCCGGCGTCAGCGAGATGCGGATCGTGTCGCCGATGCCCTGCTGCAGGAGGATGCCCATGGCGGCCGAAGAGGCGACGATGCCCTTGGTGCCCATGCCGGCTTCGGTGAGACCCAGATGCAGCGCATGGTCGGAGCGGGTGGCGAGTTCGGTGTAGACGGCGATCAAATCCTGCACGCCGCTGACCTTGGCCGACAGGATGATCTTGTCGCGGCCAAGTCCGATCTCTTCGGCCATCTCGGCCGACAGGATCGCCGACTGCACGATCGCCTCGCGCGTGACTTCCTGCGCGGTGAGCGGCGAGCCCTTCGCCTGGTTGTCGTCCATCAGCCGGGTCAAAAGCTCCTGGTCGAGCGAGCCCCAGTTGACGCCGATGCGCACCGGCTTGTCGTGTTTGATCGCCATCTCGACGATCGCGGCGAACTGGCGGTCCCTCTTGTTCTTGAAGCCGACATTGCCGGGATTGATGCGGTATTTGGCCAGCGCCTCGGCGCAGGCCGGATGATCGGCGAGCAGCTTGTGGCCGATATAATGGAAGTCGCCGACCAGCGGCACGTCGATGCCGAGCCTCAGCAGCCGCTCATGGATGCGCGGAACCGCCGCCGCGCTCTCGTCGCGGTCGACCGTGATGCGCACGATTTCCGAGCCGGCACGGTGCAGCGCCGCGACCTGGGCGACGGTCTGGTCGATATCGGCGGTGTCGGTGTTGGTCATCGACTGCACGACGACCGGCGCGCCGCCGCCGACCATCACGCCGCCGACCGATACGCCGACCGACTGGCGCCGCGGGAAGGGAGAAGAAAAATATCCGGTCATGCCGGCCGCCTTCATCTGGGAGTTCCGGGCATGAGGTGGCGGAGCAAAGATGGCTTGTCAATGGCAAGCGGCAGGCAAGGCCTGCAAATCAGTGACCGTGATCAACGGCCGCAGGGCTCATGTAAAAACCCTCGGGCTGCAAGATCTACACTAAAACGGTCTGGTGATTGAGTAAAAGCCAACAAGCCGGCGGCATATCTTGCCACCGGTAGGTTGGCACCGCAACGAGTGCGGTGATGTTGCCTAGGGCATGGTCAGTGTGTTGTCGGGCCCCCCTTCAGCTTTTCAATCTCGTCCTTGATTGCCAGCTTGCGTCGCTTGAGATTCACGATTTCGAGGTCGTCCACCGAAGGATGGTTCATCGCATCGGTGAGTTCACGCTCGATGTCACCGTGTTTCCGCTGCAACTCATCAAGATGGGATGCAAGAGACATGATTGGTTCTCCCTTTCATGGTTTCCTCGATTGCAGCCGTCGCGGGCGCCTCCACCGCAGGTTGCGACTGTGACGGCACCATGACAGTTTGCCACCAACCGATCTCGATGTCGAATGCCACGTGGTAGCATTCCACGACAAAGTGAAATGTGATAAGGGCTGCGCGCCGGTCACAAACCCGCAAGTCACGGCCCCGCCCAAACAGCCCGATTGGGCGATGCACACGCAGACGGTAGATAATGTCCGAACAGGAACAGGCTGAAATACGCCTCGAATATTCCCGGCTCAAACAAGAACACGCCGATTTCGACGCCGCCATCAACGCGATGATCGCCACGGGCTGCGACCCGCTTCAGATCCAGCGCATGAAGAAGAAGAAGCTGATGCTGAAAGACCGGCTGTCGGCGCTGGAAGACCGCATCATTCCCGACATCATCGCTTAGGGCCGAATGCTGGGCGCGCGCCCGGGAGGCCGCGGAACGTGCGGGTAGCGAGAGAGCGCATTCACCACATCCTTGCGGCTGTCGGCGAATTCCGCTAAGGCGCGCCTTTGCCGCCGCGGAGCCACACCTTGACCGATCAGCGTGCCGACGTCGCCATCATCATGGGCAGCCAGTCCGACTGGGCGACGATGCGCCAGGCCGCGGAGACGCTGGAGGCGCTGGGCATCCCGCACAAGCGGCTGATCGTCTCGGCGCACCGCACCCCGGACCGTCTCTATGAGTTCGCCAAGGGCGCCAAGGCTGCCGGCTACAAGGTGATCATCGCCGGCGCCGGCGGGGCGGCGCATCTGCCGGGCATGACGGCGGCGATGACGCCTCTGCCGGTCTTCGGCGTTCCGGTCGAGTCCAAGGCGCTTTCGGGCCAGGACTCGCTGCTTTCCATCGTGCAGATGCCGGCCGGCATCCCGGTCGGCACGCTGGCGATCGGCAAGGCGGGCGCCGCCAATGCGGCACTTCTCGCGGCCGCCGTGCTGGCGCTCAGCGACGACAAGCTCGCCGCCCGGCTCGACGCCTGGCGCGCGGCGCAGACCGCCAAGGTCGCCACCGAGCCGACGGACGCGCCGTGAGCCTGGCTCCTGGATCGGCCATCGGCATCATCGGCGGCGGCCAGCTCGGCCGCATGCTGGCGATGGCCGCGGCGCGCCTCGGCTATCATATCGTCGTGTTGGAGTCCCAGCCCGACTGCCCGGCCGCGCAGGTCGCCAACCGGCAGATCGTCGCCGCCTATGACGATCCGGCAGCGCTCGCCGAACTCGCCGCCGCCAGCGCCGTCGTCACCTATGAATTCGAGAACGTCCCGGTCGCCGCCGCCGAAACACTGACGGCAAAAGTGCCGGTCTATCCGCCGGCACGCGCGCTCGAAGTCGCGCAGGATCGCGTCACCGAGAAGAGCTTCCTTAACGGTATCGGCATCCCGACGGCGGCATTCCGCCCGGTCGATAATGACGACCAACTGACCGAGGCCCTCAAGACATTCAACGGCAGCGGCGTGCTCAAGACCCGCCGCATGGGCTATGACGGCAAGGGCCAGCGCGTCTTCCGCAACATGGAAACGGCCGGCTTTGCCGGCGTCTGCGAGGCGATGGGCAATGTGCCGCTGATCCTGGAATCGCTCGTGGCTTTCGAGCGCGAGATTTCGGTGATCGCCGCGCGAGGCCTCGACGGAACCATCGCCGCCTTCGATCCGGCCGAAAACGTCCACCGCGAAGGCATATTGCGCAGCTCGACCTTGCCGGCCGCCATCCGCCCGCAAACGGCCGCCGCCGCCAAGGACGCAGTCGCGAAAATCCTGTCCGCGCTCGACTATGTCGGCGTCATCGGCGTCGAGTTCTTCGTGCTTGCCGACGGCTCGCTTCTGGCCAACGAGCTGGCGCCGCGAGTGCACAATTCCGGCCACTGGACGGAGGCCGCCTGCATCGTCTCGCAGTTCGAGCAGCATATTCGCGCCGTCGCCGGCCTGCGGCTTGGCTCGCCCGTCCGGCATTTCGACTGCATGATGGAAAACCTGATCGGCGACGATATGCTGAAGGTGCCGGCGCTGCTCGCCGAGCCCGACCTCATGCTGCATCTCTATGGCAAGGCCGAGTCACGCCCCGGCCGCAAGATGGGCCATTTCACGCGGATTCGACGCCCGAGCTAAGCTCGCGCCCTATTGCATGTCCTGGTCGCCGTCACTCCCATCCGAGCCGGCGCAGCTCGGATCGCTCAGCTTGCAGTTGGCGTCGGACGTGAGCTGCTTTATGCGCTGGTCGGTCAGCTCCGTCAGGCACTCCGAAACTTCCATCGGCTGGATGGAGCCGCCCTCGCTGTCGGCGGTCGAATAGGCGCATTCGGCGTCGCGAAAGGCGATCCAGGCGCGTTGCGCGGTCTGCAGCAATTTGTTGGCCTTCTGGTCATTGTCGCCGACAAGACCCTTATACGCGGCGTTGAGCTTGGCATCGGCGGCCTGATAGTCGGCATCGGCGCAAATGTTCAGCATCGACTGGCTGTCGTCGTTGCGGTCGCAATCCTCGGCAAAGGCGGCCGGGGCGGTCGCAAGCAGGACCAGACAGACGGGCAGAAAGAGACGGCGCATGGGGAATCTCCAGTCGCTTGGGCCTGGATCACCATTCCAGTCGCCCCACCATTCCAGTCGGCCTTGAGTCGCGCAATGCCGCGCCGCGCGGATGGCAAATATTTGATATGCCGCGCCACTTGTGGCATTCGGACATCGTCACGTGGTTGACACGGACAACACTCCTCGTTTATGAGCCACCGCAAGTTCAAAGGCGCGCTTTTTTCGGGCGCGCCTTTAAAATTCGGCCCGGGACGGGCCCTGACCGAACAGGCAAGACCATGAAGATCAAGAATTCGCTCAAGGCGCTCAAGGCGCGTCACCGCGACAACCAGCTGGTTCGCCGCAAGGGACGCATCTACATCATCAACAAGACCGCTCCGCGCTACAAGGCGCGCCAGGGCTGAGACTTGCTGCGCCCGGCGCGACCACGCCGCGCCGCTGATGTCGAGTGCCGGTTCGCCGGCCCTCTCACGCTAAAATCACTTTGACGATCCGCCGCCCGCGATTAGATTCCGGCGATGCGGATTCGTTTTGCATTTCTCGCCGCCCTTTTGCTGTCCGGCACAGCTTTGCCTGCAGGGGCAGAAACGGTGCCAGGCGCGCTGCCTCCAGATGCCGCGCCACCCGCCGCCACGCCACCGCCGGCCGCTCCGACCAAGCAGGGTCGCCTCGATCAGCTCTTCACCGAGCTGAAGCGCGAGCGCAACGAAAAGGCGGCCGAGCGCATCGCCGGCCGTATCTGGAACGAGTGGAACCAGTCCGGCAGCGCCTCGATAGACCTGATGATGCAGTGGGCGCAAAAGGCGACGGAAGACCAGAAGTTCGACGTCGCGCTCGACCTCCTCGACCAGGTGGTGACCCTGCAGCCAGGTTATGCCGAAGGCTGGAACCGGCGCGCCACCGTTCATTTCATGATGAAGAATTACGGGAAGTCGATGGCCGACATCGACCGCACCTTGCAGCTCGAGCCGCGCCATTTCGGCGCGCTCTCAGGGCTGGCGCAGATCATGGCCGAGACCGGCCACAAGCAATCGGCGCTGGAAGCCTGGCAGAGGGTGCTCACGATCTACCCGATGATGCGCAGCGCCCAGAACCAGGTCTCGACGCTCTCGGAAGAACTGGCCGGCGAGGGGATTTAGGCAATAGGAATTGGGCAGTAGGGAAAGAGAGCAGCCTACTGCCTACTGCCTACTGCCTACTGCCTACTGCCTACTGCCTACTGCCTACTGCCTACTGCCCTCCTTCCGTATCTCCCCCCATGAACCTCATCTGCGCCGCCTTTCTCTTCCTTGTCGCGCTTTTCCTTGCCCTCGCCGGTATCACCCGCGCCGGCGTCTGGTCGATCGAGCGCCGCAATCCACCCGTCGGCGGGTTCGCCGAGATCAATGGCGCGCGCATCCACTACGTCCATTTCCCGGCGCCGGCCGGCGCCGATCTGCCGCCGGTCGTCTTCATCCATGGCGCCAGCGCCAATCTGAAAGACCAGATGCTGCCGCTGAAGCCGCTGCTCGAGGGCCGCGCCGAAATGCTGTTTCTTGACCGGCCGGGCTTCGGCTGGTCGGAGCGTGGCGACAATGAAACGCTTGTCGCGCAGGCGGACACCATTGCCGCGCTGCTGGACCGCCTCGGCATCGCAAAAGCGGTCATCGTCGCCCATTCCTTCGGCGGCGCGATCACCACGGCCTTCGCCCGCCAGCATCCGGACAAAACGCTCGGCCTCGTCTTCCTGGCTCCCGCCACGCATCCCTGGCCGGGCGGCGCGACCGCCTGGTACTACAAGCTCACCGCCATGCCGGCGATTGGCTGGCTGTTTTCCGAAACGCTCGCTTATCCGGCCGGTATGCTGCGGATCGGCAATGCGACGGCTTGCGTCTTCTCGCCCAACAAACTGCCGGACTTCTATATCGACAACACCTCGATCCCGCTGGTGCTGCGGCCGTCCGCCTTCCGCGCCAACGCCCGCGATGTCGCCCAGCTCTACGACTATGCACGCTCCGCCTCGCCGCATTATCGCGAGATCAAGGCGCCGACGGTCGTGATATCGGGCGATCGCGACAAGGTGGTTTACGCAACGATCCACTCCATCGGCCTGGAACGCGACATTCCCGGCGCCGAGCTGGTCTGGGTCCACAATCTCGGCCACAAGCCGGACTGGATCGCGTCCGAACTCGTGGTCGGCGCGATCCGGAAAGTCGCAGGCAAGGATGTCGATCTACAAGCGATGGCCAGGACCGTGGAAGGCCGGCTCGCCGGCGATGCCTATAACGACGGGAAATGCCCCGACATCAAAGTGCCCGACGCCGAGCTCGCGCCGACCTGATTTTTGGGAAATTAGCTCCTGAATGCCACGGCGGAGACGGTTAGGTGTGTCGAGATTCAGGTCAGGCCGAGTCGAAAGTAGTGGCTTCCGAGAACCGGAGCGGAGCGTACTTTAAGTACGTGAGCACCGGAAGCGCAGGTAGCCGCTACTTGCAGGCCGGCCTCACCTGAATATCGGCATATCTAATGCGCGTCCGATCCCAGATACGCTATCCGCAGCATATTGGTCGAACCGGGCGTCCTGAGCGGCACGCCGGCCGTGATGATCACCCGGTCGCCCGGCTTGCCGAAGCCTTCTTCCAGCGCGATCCGGCAGGCCCTGTCGACCATGTCGTCGAGGTCGGTGGCATCTGGCGAGACGACGCAATGCGTGCCCCACAGCAGCGACAGGCGACGCGCCGTGTTGAGGATCGGCGACAGCGCCACGATCGGCACCTGCGGGCGTTCGCGCGCGGCGCGGAGCCCAGTGGTGCCCGATGCGGTGTAGGAGATGATCGCCGACAGTTTCAGCGTCTCGGCGATCTCGCGCGCGGCCAGCGAAATGGCGTCGGCCCCAGTGGCCTCGGGCTCGGAGCGCTGCGCGTTGATGATGCCGGCGTAAGTCGGGTCGGCTTCGACCTTGGTGGCGATGCGGTTCATCATGGCGACCGCTTCGACCGGATAGGCGCCGGCCGCGGATTCGGCCGAAAGCATGATCGCGTCCGCGCCTTCGAAGACGGCGATCGACACGTCGGAGACCTCGGCGCGGGTCGGCACAGGCGCGGTGATCATCGATTCCAGCATCTGCGTGGCGATCACCACCGGCTTGCCGGCGCGGCGCGCCGCGCGCGTGATCTGCTTCTGGATGCCGGGCACCGCTTCGATCGGCATCTCGACGCCGAGATCGCCGCGGGCAACCATCAGCGCGTCGGAGAGCTCGATGATTTCGGGGAGCCGCGCCACGGCCTGCGGCTTCTCGATCTTAGCCATGATCAGCGCGCGGCCGCGCGCGATCTTGCGGGCCTCCGCCAAATCCTCCGGCCGCTGCACGAAGGACAGCGCCACCCAGTCGACGCCGGTGGCGAGCACCGCGTCGAGATCGGCGCGGTCCTTTTCGGTCAGCGCGCCGACCGGCAGGTCGGTGTCGGGCAGGCTGACACCCTTCTTGTCGGAAATGCCGCTTCCCGCGACGACCGTGCAGGTGATCGACTTGCCGTCACTCTTGACCGCCTTCAGCTCCAGCTTGCCGTCGTCGATCAAAAGCCGGTGACCGGTCTCGACCGAGCTCAGAATTTCGGGATGCGGCAGATAGACTCGCTTCGACGTGCCAGGTTCGGGATTGTCGTCGAGCGTGAATGTCTGCCCTGGAGTCAGCGCTTCCTTGACGTTGGCGAACTTGCCGACCCTGAGCTTCGGGCCCTGCAGGTCGGCGAGGATGCCGATCGGCCGGCCAACGGCTTCCTCGACGGCGCGGATGCGGCCGACCAGCGTGCGCATCAGTTCGTGGTCGGTATGGCTCATATTGATGCGGAAGACATCGGCGCCCGCTTCGAAAAGCTTTTTCAGCATCTCCTCGGATGAGGAAGCCGGACCGATGGTGGCGAGGATCTTGACCTTGCGGTTACGTCTCATTGACTGTTTGTTCCCGGAGCGGGGGCCGCTGCTGGCGCGCCTCCCGTTGCGGGCTCGTCGGTCAGCTGGACCATCCAGCTGGCCTGCTCGCCCGTGTCATATTCCTGAAATCCGGCGCGTTGGAAGCCCCGGGCGACGCAATCATTCACGCCGGCGATCTTGAACTCTTTTTCGGCGACGCACATGTTGATCGGGCCGTCCCAGCGCCCGCCGCGTTCGGCGTCTTCTGCATAAAGATAGTAAAACCTTGATGACAGCGGACCTTCGATCAGCGTCTTGCAGGTCGATCCTTCGATGTGCCACCAGCCCTCGGTGATCCAGCCGGCCTTGGCGCGATAGCCGATGCCGACGCCCACCAGATTTTGCGTTGCGTTGCAAACGCGGAAGTCGGCCCGGGCCGGCGAGGTCGCGGCTATCGCGAAAAATCCCGCGCCGATGATCAGCAACGGCACGACCAGGCGCTTGCGCAACCGGCCGGCAAAACCCATCGCAGATCCCCTTGCGAACCACATTTGCATCTCTCGAAGCCCCTTTTCAGCAAACTCAGGTCGCATGTCAACGCGCCGTTTTGTTCAATTCCAATCGATTTAGAAGGGTCCGCCGCGCGAATTCTCCACCGTCGGGGATTTTTTGCAGAAACCTTGGCCAAACAACGGCATTGCGCCGGCGTCCTCTTCGTGGAATGACGATAGCACATCGCAGCCGCCATCCCCTTTTCAGCCGATGACCCGATCCACAGTTTTCACGCCGTTCGACATTGTCGAGGGCGACCGCAAGAAGGGCGTCGTGCTTCTGGCCGACCACGCCCGCCGCGATCTCCCCGACGAATATGGCCGCCTCGGGTTGCCGGCATCCGAATTCGATCGTCACATCGCCTATGACATCGGCGTCGAGACGGTGACGCGCGAGCTTGCCGCGGCGCTCGATGTGCCTGCCGTGCTTGCCGGCTTCTCGCGGCTGCTGATCGACCCCAACCGGGGCGAGGACGACCCGACCATGATCCGCCAGCTCTATGACGGGACCGTGGTGCCGGGAAACTATCCGATTGCCCGGGAGGAACGCGAGCGGCGGCTCGACCGCTTCTACCGGCCCTACCACGACGCCGTCGGCGCGATGATCGCCTCCGTCGCGCACGCCTCGGGCAAGGCGCCGTTCATCTTCTCCGTGCATTCCTTCACGCCGGTGATGCAGGGTTTTGTCCGCCCCTGGCATGTCGGCGTGCTGTGGGACCGCGACGACCGCGTGGCGCGGCCGCTGATCGACACGCTGGCCGAGGATAAGTCCCTCGTCGTCGGCGACAACGAACCCTATGACGGCGCGCTGCGCGGCGACACCATGTTCCGCCACGCCATCGTCAACGGCTACGCCCACGCGTTGATCGAGATCCGCCAGGACCTGATCGCCGACCGTGCCGGCGCTGTCGCCTGGGCCGAGCGCCTGGCACCGATCGTTGACGCCATCGACCGGCGTCCCGATATACATGAGGTGAAAATGTTCGGCTCGCGCACCGGACCCGCATGAAAGGCCGTCGGGCCAGACATGTACGTGATGAGACCGACAGTCCAGGAGTTCCTCAATGACCGAACTCAACGACAATCAGAAACGCGATTTCGAGGCAGCCGCCTTCCGCAGGTTGATGACGCATCTGCGCGAACGCGGCGATGTCCAGAACATCGATTTGATGAACCTCGCCGGCTTCTGCCGCAACTGCCTGTCCAACTGGTATCGCGAAGCCGCCGAGGCCGAGGGCGTGGCGCTCTCCAAGGACGCTGCGCGCGAGATCATCTACGGCATGCCCTATGCCGAATGGCAGGCGCTTAACCAGACCGACGCGTCGGAAGCCAAGAAGGCGGAATTCGAGGCGCGGCGGCCAAAGGATCACTAAGCGGCCTTGTATGGCTCGTCCCTGCGGCTTCGTCATTCTAGGGCGGAGCAAGGAGCGAAGCGACGCGCGTAGACCCTGGAATCCATTCCGTGACGCCTGCCGAAGAATGCCGCCGTCCAAAATATCATCGCAACGGCGCCGCTCGGGGACCTTCTGCACCGCTGCAACGCTCCTAAGGCACGGAATGGATCCTCGGGTCTACGCGCGTCGCTTCGCTCCTTGCTCCGCCCGTGGATGACGAACGGAGAGGCGTCGCAGCAATCGTCAAAGCAGCAGCCTGCCGCGAACGACGCCGACCCCCGATCGCGCCCTTGGTCCAAGCACTTCCCCGCTGCGGTCCTTGACTGCTGATTGAATCGATCTAATTTGCCGCGCGAACTCCTTTGCATGGCGGATTTCAGACCATGAGCGTGCAAACCACGATGCGGGCCGCGACGCGCGGCCGCTGGGCCGTCGCCGGCATTTTCCTCGCCAATGGTTTCTTGACCGGCAGCTGGGCGCCGCAGATCCCGGTGTTCCTCACCCGACTCGACATCACCAGATTCACGCTCGGCCTGCTGATCCTCCTGTTCGGTGTCGGCGCCGTGATTGCCATGACCTGGTGCGGCCATCTCATTTCCAGGCATGGCTCGCGCACCGTGACGCGTTGGTTCGGCATCTGCGGCAGCTTCGGCCTGCTGATCGTGGCGCTCGCGCCCAACGTTCCCCTGGCGGCCATTGCCATGCTCGTCTTCGGCGGCTCGATCGGCGGCATGGATGTCGCGATGAACTCCAACGCCGTGGTGGTGGAAAGGCGGCTCTCCCGGGCGATCATGTCGTCCTCGCATGGCTTCTGGAGCCTTGGCGGCTTCGCCGGCGGCGCGCTCGGCGGCTATTCGATCCAGAACTACGGGCATCTTCCCCATGCCGTCGTGGTGACGGCGATCGCATTTGCCGTCATCGCCTTCGCCATTCGCTATCTCGTCGCGGACGACAAGCCGCAGGCCGTCGAGCACCAGAAATTCACGCTGCCGCGGCACACGGCCGTCTACCTCGTCGGGCTGATGGCGCTGCTCACCATGATTTCGGAAGGCGCGGTGCTCGACTGGGCGGCGCTCTTCCTGCATCAGGAGCTGGGCGCCGATCTCGCGGTCGCCGGCCTCGCCTACGCCGCCTTTTCCGGAGTCATGGCGCTGATGCGTTTCCTGGGCGATGGCGTGCGCAACCGCTTCGGCGCGGTGGCGACCTTGCGCGGCTCGGCGTTGGTCGCCGCCACCGGCATGCTGGTCGCCGGTCTCTCGCCCTCGCCTTACCTCGCCATTGCCGCTTTCGCCTTCTGCGGCTTCGGCATCGCCAACATGGTGCCGATCCTCTTTTCGGCCGGCGGCAACCAGGAGGGCATGTCGTCGGGCACAGGCATGAGCGTCGTCACCACCATGGGCTATTCCGGCATCCTGGTGGCGCCGTCGGCGATCGGCTTCGTCGCCGAGCATTCGAGCTTCGGGCCGATCTTCGTCGCACTGTCCGGGCTGCTGGTCATCGTGCTCTTGATGGCCGGGCTCGCTCACCGGGCCGAGTTCGCGCCCGAGCCTGTTCCTGCCGAATAGCGTTTCAATTCTTCATACAGGAAGTCCGCTACGCGGCGGATGCGCATGCTGGTGCGCACGTCGCGATGCATGGCGAGCCACACTGGCAGGACCGGCAGCGGTACATCGGGCAACAGCTTTTCCAGGTCCGGATCGCGGTCGGCCAGCGGCTCCTGGCCGATGCCGATACCGTTGCCGGTCCGCACCGCTTCCCACAGCACGATCTGGTTGTCGGTCCGGAAGCGGAAATAGCTGCGGCCGACCGGAATGCCGAACGCGGTGAAGCCGCGAATGATCTCGTCGCTACGGTCGAAGCCGACCAAGGCGTGCTCGGCAAGTCCGGCGGGTGTTTCGGGCCGGCCACGCCGGTCGAGATAGGCGCTTGCCGCACATAAGCACAGTGGAATGTCGGCGACCTTGCGCGCCACCAACTCGTTCTGCGCCGGCCGGACCATGCGGATGGCGATGTCGGCATCGCGGCGCAAAAGGTTCTCGACCTGGTTGGAGGCGACGATCTCGACCTCGATGCCCGGTTCCTCCTCGCCAAGACGGGCCATCATCTGCGGCAGCACAAAGGCAGCGACCACCTCCGAGGCGGCGATGCGCACGGTGCCCTCGATCGCCTCGACGGAGCCTAGCGCCAACAGCGAAAAGGCATTGGCCTGCTCGCTGACCGCCCGGCCGCGCTCGTAGAGCGTGCTGCCCGCCTCGGTCAGCTCATAGCCGCGCCGCCCGCGCCGGAACAGGATGACGCCAAGCGCTGCCTCCAGCTCGGTTATGTGGCGGCCGAGCGTCGGCTGGCTGGCCGCAAGCCTGCGCGCGGCGCCCGACAGACTGCCGGTTTCGGCGACGGCGACGAAGCTCTTGATCAGGTTCCAGTCGAATTCTTTCATTCATTTTTGAATAACAGATCGCCGAACTCAGTCAATTTCAATTCGCCTGTGAAGCCATCAGATTGATCGGGCAAACGCAACGGAGAGAACAGATGACCAAGATCGCAATCCTCGGCGCCAATGGCCGGCTCGGCCGCGTGGTCGGCAAGGCTTTCATCGACGCCGGCTTCGATGTCCGCGCCGTCACCCGCACCGGCAAGATGCCGGCGGAACTGAAGGGCGCTATCGCCGTTGCCGGCGATGCGCTCGACCGCCAATCCCTGATCCGCGCAACGGAAGGCGTCGACATCATCTTCAACGGCCTGAATCCGATCTACACCGACTGGGGCAAATGCATGCCGATGGCCGAAAACGTCATGGCCGCCTGCCGCGAAAACGGCGCGCTGCATCTCTTCCCCGGCACCGTCTACAATTACGGCTCGCCGATGCCGCAGGTGATCACGGAAGCGACGCCGTTCCATCCGACCACCGAAAAGGGCCGCATCCGCTGCGCCATGGAAGCGCTGTTCCGCGACGAGGCCGAAGCCGGCCGGGTGCGCACCATTGTCCTGCGCGCGGGCGATTTCTTCGGCGGCACCGGCTCAGGCTCCTGGTTCGACCTCGTCGTCGCCACCAAGATGAACAAAGGCGTCTATACCGCGCCCGGCCCAACCGACCTGACGCATGAATGGGCCTACCTGCCGGACTTCGCCGTCGGCTTCGTCGGCCTGGCGCGCAATCTCGACAAGCTCGGCTTCTACGAAGCCATCAATTTCCCCGGCCACGCCATCACCGACTTCGATATGAAGGCTGCGTCCGAGAAGGCGCTCGGCCGCAAGCTGAAGCTCTCCTTCATGCCCTGGTGGGTGCTGCGCGCCGGCAGCCCGTTCGTGGCCATGTGGCGCGAGATCGTCTCGATGTCCTATCTGCGCTTCGAAGCGCACCGGCTGGTCTCGACGCGGCTGGAAGAGGTGATCGGCGAAATCCCGCACACCCCGCTCGACGAAGCGGTGAAAGAAGCGCTGCGGGATATCGGCATCGCCGCCGAACCCGCTCGCCGGGCCGCCTGATCAGATCCTGCCCATGAGCACAAGGATCAGCAGCACGACCAGGACGACGCCGACGATGCCGGACGGCCCATAGCCCCAGGATCGCGAATGCGGCCAGGCCGGCACGGCGCCGATCAGGATCAGGATCAGGATTATTACGAGAATTGTGCCGATCGTCATGAGAAACCCTCGCCGTCTGGTTGAACTTGAGGGCACAATGCAAAAAGCCGCTCGGTTGTTCCCGGGCAGCAAGGCTTAAAAAAGCGCGTCACCTGAATCCGCTTCAGCGCGACGCGCTTTAGACTTGGAAAGCGCTCTATTCCGCTGCTTTCGGGAAGGCCTCCACCGCGCCGGCCTCGTCGGCCGGCTCGTCGGCCGAGACCTGGCCCTTGCCGCGCCGGAACAGGCGGCTGAGCCAGTGGCGCCGCTGCCCGGGCTTCACCTTGGCGCGTGTGAACACCATCAGCATCGAGGGCGTCACCACCAAGGTCAGTAGCGTGGCGAAGGACAGGCCGAAGACGATCGCCGAGGACAGCGAAATCCACCATTGCGTCGACGGCGCGTTGATCGTCGTCTCGTGATGGAAGATTTCGAGCCCGAGGCCGAAGGCGATCGGCAGTACGCCGAGGATGGCCGACACCGCCGTCAGCACCACCGGACGGGCGCGCTCGCGGCAGGTCTGCAGCACCGCGTCCATCTTGTCCCAGCCTTCCTCGCGCAGCCGGTCATAGGTGTCGATGAGCACGATATTGTTGTTCACCACCACGCCGGCGAGCGCGATAACGCCGATGCCCGACATGACGATGTCGAAGGCCTCGCCTGTCAGAAGCAATCCGAGGAAAACGCCGATCGTCGCCATGACCACGCAGGACAGCACCAGCCACACGCTGGTGAACTTGTTGAACTGCGCCAGCAGCACCAGGAAGATCAGGAAGATCGCGGCACCGAAAGCCTTGCCGAGGAAGGCGCTGGCTTCCGCGCTGTCCTCGTTGGAGCCGGCGAGCTTCCAGCGGATGCCGCTGCCGAGATCCATATCAGCGACGGCCTTGGTCACCTGCTCCTGCACCGCCGCGACCTGCGCGCCGGCGCTGACATTGGCCTGCACGACCACGGTGCGCGCGCCGTCGATGCGGTTCAGGATGCCGACGGTCGGCTCCGGCTTGCGCACGACGAAGTTGGAGATCGGCACCGACCCTTGCGAGGTCTGCACCCTGAGCTCGTCGAGCGTCGACAGCGTGCGCCGGTCCTCGGGCAGGCGGAGCCGGATGTCGACCGCATCGTCGGCACCGGCCGGCCTATATTCCGACAGCTTGAGGCCGTTGGTCACCAGTTGCACCACCGTGCCGACCGAAGTCGGGCTGATGCCGTATTGCGCCGCCTTGGCGCGGTCGACCTCGATCGCCCAATCGACGCCGGGCGGCGGCAGGCCGTCCGAAATGTCGATGACATTGGGGATCTTGGCGATGCGTGCCGCGACCGCGCGCGCCTTGTCGTCGAGCCCGGCCGGGTCGACGGCCGAAAGCCTGATCTGGATCGGCTTGCCGGTCGGCGGGCCGGCTTCCGGCACGCGCACTTCGACATCGACGCCGGGAATGCCGGCCATCACGCCGCGTAGGTCGTCGAGGATCTGGTTGGCCGACTTGCGCTCGCGCCAGTCGACGAATTCGTACTGGATGACGCCGACCACGTCTTCCGGGATGTCCTGGCCGCCGCCTTGCGTCTTGCCGACACGCGTATAGACCGACTTCACGCCGGGCCAGCCGAGCAGGCGGTTCTCCGCCGTCTTCGTCGCCGCGTCCATTTCGGCCAGCGAGAGATTGCCGCGGGCATGCACATAGAGCAGGCCGTAGTCCGGCTCGACGCTGGGGAAGAACTCCACGCCGGCGCCATATTTCGAATAGGCGAAGCCGACGCCGACCAGAAGTCCGACAGTGAGCAGGATGACGGTGATCGGGAAGCGCACCGCCTGCTTGACGACCGCCATGTACCAGCCGTCGCGGTTGCCCTCCTCGTGATGCTCAGGCGCCTTGGCGAAGATCGCGCCCAAAGTCGGTGCGAAGACCAGCGCGTAGAGCATCGAGGCCGACAGCGTCACGATCAGCGTGATCGGCATGTACTTCATGAAGTCGCCGATGATGCCCGGCCAGAACAGCAGCGGCGAGAAGGCGGCGATGCGCGTCATCGTCGCCGCGATGACCGGGCCGGCCATGCGCTTGGCGGCCAGCGCGAAGGCGTCCGCCTTCGGCATGCCCTCGCTCATGCGCCGTTCGGCGAATTCTGTGACGATGATGGCGTCGTCGACCAGCATGCCGACCGCCAGGATCAGGCTGAACAGCACGATCATGTTGATCGTGTAGCCCATCATGGCGAGCAGCAGGATGCCCATCAGGAAGGACGACGGGATGGCTAGGCCGATGAGCAGCGAGGCTCGCCCCGACAGCGCGTAGAGGATGACGATGAAGACCAGGATGACGGCGATCATCACATGGTTCTGCAGGTCGCCCAGCAGCTGGTTGACGAAGACCGACTTGTCCTGCGTGTAGGTGACGTGCATGCCCTCGGGCATCGTCTTGATGAAATTGTCCGACACTTCCCTGACATGGGTCAGCGTGTCGATCAGATTGGCGCCGATGCGCTTCTTCACTTCGATGGCGATGGCTGGCCTGCCGTCGAGGCGCGTCACCGTTTCGGCATCCTTGAAGGTCGAGCGGATCGTCGCGATGTCTTTTGCCTGCACCACCGCATTGGGCGTCGCGACGACCGGCAGGTTGGCGACATCCTCAGGCGTCTCGATCAGCGACGGCACCTTGACCGCGTATTTGCCTTCCGAGCCTTCGAGATTGCCGGCGGCAACCAGGCTGTTCGAGGAGGCGACACCCTGGATCACCTGGTCGAGCTGCAGCCCGTAGGAAGAGAGCTTCACCGGATCGACGACGACCTCAACGAGGTCGTCGCGCGCCCCCTGCAGCGAGCCTTCGAGCACGCCGGGCACTTCCTCGATGCGGTCGCGCAGCTCGCGCGCGGCGGACGTCAGCACGCGTTCCGGCACATCGCCGGAAAGCGTGACGACGAGGACCGGGAATTCCGAGACGTTGACCTCGTTGACCGTCGGCTCCTCGGCTGCCTGCGGCAGGTCGGCCTTGGCGTCCTGCACCTTGCTGCGCGTGTCCTGCAGCGCCGTCGCGAGGTCGGTCTGCGGCTGGAACTCGACCAGCACGTAGCCGCCGCCCTGGAAGGCGGCCGAGCGCATCTCCTTGAGCCCCTTGAGGCTCTTGAGCTTGCTCTCCATCGGCCTCAGCAGCAGCCGCTCGGAATCCTCCGGCGAGATGCCCTGATAGATCAGGCTGACATACATCATCGGAATCGGAACGTCGGGTTCCGCTTCCTTCGGCGTCGACTGATAGGCGATCCAGCCCGCGACGAGCAGGAACAGCAGCGCCGATATGGTGAGGCGGGCGTTGTTGATGGCGAGTCTGACGATATCCATGACTTCGGCCTGTTATGCTTCGGAGGCTGCGGACTGCCGTCGCCGGGGTGGCCCGGCGCGCGCCGCGTCGTGCTTTACTGCGTGCCGGCGGTGGCTTCGCCGATCAGCTTGCTGATGGTCGCCTGGTCCGCCTCGACGGGCTTCACCAAGTCGCCTTCCTTCACCAATTCCTGGCCGGCGACGATGATGCGCGCATCCTGCGGGATGCCGCCCAGCACCAGGCCGTGCGGCGTGTCGTCGACGAGATCGATCGGGAAGAACGCCACCTTGTCGTCCTTGCCGACGGCGCGGATGCCGAGGTCGCCCTTGTCGCCCAGCGTCACCACCGAGCGTGGCAGCATGACCGCATTGGTCGGCTCGGCGCTGAGCGTGATCTCGGCCGTCATGCCGGCGGGGATCGAACCGTCGCCATTGGGGATCGCCACCTCGACGCGGAAGGTACGGGTCTGCGCCGAGGCATCGCGGCTGATGTAGCGCACGGTGCCAGTGACCTTCTGGTCATTGACCAGGCGCACATCGGCCTCGTCGCCGATCTTGACATAGCGCAGGTCGCGCTCGCTGATCTCGCCGCGCGCGATCACCGGATCGAGCTTCAGGATCGTCGCCACCTCGCCGCCCTGCATCACCGAGCTGCCTAGCTCCACCGGGATGCGGTCGATGACGCCGTCGAACGGCGCCTTGACCTCGTTGCGGTCGAGCTCCGCCTGCGCGGTGTCGAGCTGCGATTGCGCAAGCGTCAGGTTGGAGCGGGCGGTGTCGAGCTGCAGCTTGGGCAGATTGCCGGTCTTGGCCAGCCGCTCGGCGGCGTCGAGCTCGGCCTTGCGCTGCACCAGCAACTGCTTGGCGTTGTCCACATTGGAGATCTTCTCCTCGGCCGCGAGCATCAGCACGAGGTCGCCAGTCTTGACGTGATCGCCCTGCTTGACCGGCAGCTTTTCGATGACGCCATTGACGCGGGTTGCAAGAACCGCGCGCTTGTCGGCCTCGGTCAGCCCGGAAACGCGGATGGCGCGCGCAAAGGTCTTGCGCGGCGGCGTCACCACCGCGACGGTGCGCGGCGCAGCCTTGGGCTCGGTTTGCGCCTCGTTCGGCTTGGTGGTGTCCGGCTTCCCGGCTTCAGGCTGCGCCGGCTTGCCGGCGTCAGCCTGCTTGTTGGCGGTAACCGTCTTGTCGGCGGCGCTGCCGACGGAGGAAAACTCGCCCGTCCCCATCCAGGCCGCGAATCCGATGAGCACGACAATGGCTGCAAGCTTGTGAAACCTGATTTTCGGCATCGTCATTTTTCCGTTGCAGGACCTGGCGTGGTCGGCGCTTCCGACTTCGGGCGCGCGGCCGATATGGGTGCGCGCGGGGCCCAGTTCAATTTGCCGTGAACGGCGAAGCGCCGCTTCTACCTGAAAGTTGCGGCGCAATATAGCCGGAAAAGTTGCGGGAACGTTGCGGCGTGGAACGCTGTGCCTCGACAAATGCAAGCTTTTCTGCCAGCCGGCTGCCGCTTTTGCAGGCGCGGTGACAGGTTTCCCCAAGGTTACTGGCAGCAGCCGTCAGCATGATGCGAAAAATCTTCCGCATGCAGCGACAGTCGCCCGGCTGGAGCGCAGTCACGCCCCGCCATTTCCCGGCTGAAGTTGTCAAGTGATGAGGTTCAGCAGCCGGAAGAGACGCTCGAAGGTCTTGCCATAGGGCGGGCGCAGCAGGCCACCGGCGCTGAGCTTCGACTGGATGAAGATCGGTTTTTCCTTGCTGAAGGTGCGAAACCCCCATTCGCCGTGATAGGCGCCGGTGCCGCTCTCGCCGACGCCGCCGAAGGGCTGCCGCTCCTGCACCAGATGCAGCATGCAATCATTGACCGTGACGCCGCCGGCCACGGTTTCCCGCATGACCCTCTGGCGGTTGGCGCTGTCGCTGCCGAACCAGTAGAGCGCCAGCGGACGCTCGCCCCGGTTCACATGCTCGATGGCCTCGTCCACCGTGCCATATTCGACGATCGGCAGCACCGGCCCGAAGATCTCCTCGCGCATCAGCCGCAGATTCTCGCCGGCATTGCGCACCAGCACCGGCGCCATCTTGCGGTCGGTGACGCCGAGCTTCTCTTTCCCAGGATTGATCTCGGTGATGTCGGCGCCACTGTCGCGCGCCTCGGCCACCATGTCGCCCAGCCGCCGGTGATGCCGCTCGCTGACGATCGCCGTATAGTCGCGATTGTCGCCAAGGCGCGGATAGAGCTTTGCGATTGCCGCCGCGAACTTGGCCGCGATCGCCGCGCCCTGGCCTTGCGGGACCATCAGATAGTCCGGCGCGATGCAGGTCTGGCCGGCGTTGAGCAGCTTGCCATAGGCGACGCTGGCGACCGCCGCGTCGAGATCGCAGGAGGGATCGAAGATCGCCGGCGACTTGCCGCCGAGCTCGAGCGTCACCGGCGTCAGATTGGCGGCGGCGGCGAGCGCAACCTGGCGGCCGACGGCCGTCGAGCCCGTGAACAGCAGGTGATCGAACGGCAGGGACACGAATGCCTTGCCGACCTCCGCGTCGCCGACCATCACGCTGACCTCGTCGGCGGCGAAATATTTTTCGACCAGGCTGGCAAGCAGGTCCGAAAACTGCGGCGTCAGTTCCGACGGCTTGATCATAACGCGGTTGCCGGCAGCGAGTGCCGCGGTCGCCGGCGCAACGGCGAGCTGGAACGGATAGTTCCAGGGCGAGACGATGCCGACGACGCCGAGCGGTTGCGGCAAGAGGCGGTTGCGTCCCGGCAGGAACGGCAGGCTGGTGGCGACGCGCCGCTCGCGCATCCAGGCGCCGAGATGCGACAGCGCATGCCTGATGCCGGCGCGCACGACGAACAGCTCGGCAAGCCGCGTTTCCTCAGCCGAGCGTGCCGAAAAATCGCTGTCGATCGCAGCACATATTTCGGCTTCATGCTTTTCGGTGAGCGCCAGAAGGCGGTTCAGCCGGTCCTTGCGCGCCGCCAGCGTCGGGAACGGCTCCTTCTCGGAGGCCCTGCACTGCGCTTCAAACCTGACCCCGAGAGCGTTCCGTCCGGTCTGCAGCATCGCTTACCTCCCGTTTACGTTCAGGTAAGTTACATCGGCCAAGCAACCGAATCCAGCATTGCCCCGATCCAAGCGATCCGGATATCCCGTTTGGCACCCGTCATCGACATAGGAAAGCCACCGGTCCGCAAACCGCCCTTTTCGCCGTTCATGCATGAATTGGCGTGCAAACGGTCCTTGGCGGCGGTGGGCGGCTCGCGACAGAACCGCAAGATCGGTCGAGCGCCTCATGTCCGCGCGGCTTAGCTGATGCTGCCACGGAGAATGGAACGATGAAGGCGGCAGTTCAAAACCACCATGCCCGGATGCGGAGGGTGCTGGATCACATAGACCGGCATCTGGACGACGATCTGGACCTGGACGCGCTGAGCGGCGTCGCGGCCTACTCGAAATATCATTTCCACCGGCAGTTCACGGCGACCTTCGGGCTGTCCGTGCATCGCTATGTCCAGCTCGCCCGCATGAAGCGCGCTTCATGCCGGCTGGGCTGCGCGGATGCCGAAAGCGTCACCGATATAGCGATGGATGCCGGTTACGACGCACCGGATGCCTTCGCCCGCGCCTTCCGGCAACGGTGCGGGCAATCGCCGTCGTCGTTCCGGAGATCTCCCGACTGGGGTTCGTGGCTGATGGCCTTCGGGCCGCTCGACAACGCGAGGAGAAAGCTCATGCAGATAATCTTTACACCGGAAGACGTGATGATCCGCGACGTGCCGCCCACCCCGGTGGCGATCATGAAACATCGCGGGGACCGGGCGACGCTCGGCGACACCATCCAGCGGTTCATCGCCTGGCGCAAGGCAGCCGGCCTGTCGCCCGAAACGAGCCCGACCTTCAACGTCTTCCGGTCCGAAAGATGTCCCGCTGTCGCGGCCGATTACAGCATGGACATTTGTGTCGGCACCGACCGGCCGATCGACGCGGGCGACGAGCAGATGAAGGCTGGCGTGATCCCCGGCGGACGCTGCGCCGTGCTGCGCTACCCCGGCAACACCAACAATCTGGAGCCGGCCGCGCTTTATCTTTATCGCGACTGGCTTCCGGCCAGCGGCGAGGAAGCACGCGACTTCCCGATCTATTGCCAGCGGCGGCTGTCCATTCTTCCGGAGATGTCGGTGCCCGAGATCGTGACTGAACTCTTTTTGCCTCTAAAATAGCGCGGCGGGAAAGCGGCCTTTCTCTTCCGTTCGAAGGAACGGGCCGCAATCCAACCAATCTCGGCTTTACCAGCTCACGACCTGGGCAATCAGGCGCGGCGCCGCGCGGATTCCGGCTTGATGCGCGCGGCGAGGAATTCCTTGACGCGACGGCCAGGCGCCGGGCCGCGCAGCGGCTTGAACCCATCGTCGAGCTCGCCCGATAGATCAAGCGTGGCCCGCTGGCCGACGGCGTCGTAATTTTCTTCCAGCCAGTCGCTGGCGGCGCTGCGGCCGAGGTCGCGCAGATAGGCGATGAAAGCCCATTCGGCATTGACCTTGGACGAGGCGGACAGGTCCTTGAAGGCCTCGTCGGCATCGATGCGGTGCATGCGGATGTCGCGATATTCGCCATGCGGCAGGCGCCCGGCCGCGATCAGTTCCTTGACGAAGGCGATCGAGCGGAATTCGCGCAGCAGCCCGGCGTTGAAGGTGATCTCGTCGATGCGGTTCTGGATCTCGTTGGCGCTCTTCGGCGTGCCTTCGCGCACCACAGGATTGATCTGCACCAGGAGCACGTCCTCGGTCGCCGCCGTCTTGAAGAACGGATAGAGCGCCGGATTGCCGCCATAGCCGCCATCCCAATAGGGCACGCCCTTGATCTCGACCGCCTGGAACAGCTGCGGCAGGCAGGCCGAGGCCATCACCGTGTCGAGGTCGATCTCGCCGTCGGAGAAGACGCGCAGTTGCCCGGTTTCGACATTGGTCGCCGAGATGAACAGTTCCATCGACTTGCAGGCGCGCACGTTGTCGAAGTCGATCTCCTTCTCGACCACGTCGCGCAGCGGGTTGAGGCCGAGCGGATTGGCGACATAGGGCGAGAACACCCGCGACATCGTGTCGAAGAAGACATAGCCGGGTGTGTTCTCGATCGACCAGTTGCCCCAGACCACGTCCCAGGGCATGCGCTGCACCGGGCTGAAACGGCCCTTCGAGGCCACCGCCCGCCAGAAATCGTCGAGCTTTTTTCGCGCGCCTTCCACGCCGCCCCGGACAAACCCGTCGGCCAGCGCCACCGCGTTCATGGCGCCGGCGCTGGTGCCGGACACCGCCGCGATCTCCAGCCGCCCATCCTCCAGCAGCCGGTCGAGCACGCCCCAGGAAAAGGCGCCGTGCGAGCCGCCGCCCTGGAGGGCAATGTTGATCTTCTTCTTTTCCTCCGCCTTGCCGTTCTTCGCCATGGCGTTCCTTGTCTCGATGCGCCGGCCTACCGCTGCGTCATTTGGACGGAGCCGGTGCAGTCAGCCTATGTTGCAGTGCAGCATATAAGGGCGGACCAAGGCAAGAACACGAACACACAAGCGTGATCATGGATTTTCCTCGCCCCACGAAGTGGGCTACAGCATGCTGTGACTGGCGTGACTGATCAGACCTGAGGCTTGATTGCCACGTGGTTCCCCCAATCCGTCGCTGCTTCGCAGCGCCACCTTTCCCCCCTCCGGAGGGAAAGGAAGGGAGCGTTGCTGGACGAGCATTGACGGCAAAAAGCTTGGCGCCTTTCCTCTACCCCGTCGATCGGGGGAGAGGTGGCTCGGCGAAGCCGAGACGAAGTGGGGGTCGATCAGCGCTACATTAGCCAATGCATGCGCCAAGCTGCAATACACGCTATCGCCAAAGGCCAGCCGCTTGGAAATGTGTGCATGCCGCAGACGAAGTGGGGCGAGGAACTACCCTCAGGCGACGAGATCCGGCACCGGCCCGACATAGCGCGACTGCGGCCTAATGAGCCGTCCGGTCGCCTGCTGTTCGCGGGCGTGGGCGATCCAGCCGGCAACGCGGCCGGCGGCAAAGACGTTGGAGAATGCCTCTTCCGGGAAGCCTACCGCTTCCAGGAGAAGCGCGGTGTAGAACTCGACATTGGTCTGGATCGAGCGTTGCGGCTTGGCGATCCTGAGCACTTCGAGCGCCGCCTGCTCCACCGTCTCGGCGAAGGCCAGCCGGCTGCCGGTCTCGTTGCGGGAACAGAGCTGCCGCACGACGGCCTTCAGCGCGTCGGCGCGCGGATCGCGCACACGATAAATGCGATGGCCGAAACCCATGATGCGCCGGCCATGCGCGATCTCGTTGCGCAGCCATGCCGTGGCGCCGCCGCTCGCCTCGATGGCATCCAGCATCTCAATCACCGGCCCGGGCGCGCCGCCATGCAGCGGCCCTTTCAGCGCGCCGAGCCCGGCCAGGACCGCCGAGGTCAGGCCGGCCTGGGTAGAAGCCACCACGCGGGTCGCGAAGGTCGATGCATTGAGGCCGTGGTCGCAGACCGTCACCAGATAGCTGTCTAGCGCCCCGGCAAGCGCCGGCGAGGCGGTGCCGGCAAGCATCCGCAGCATATCGCCGGCATGATCGGCATTTTCGTCGGGAGCGATCGGCGTCTCGCCCCGGCCAAGGCGCAGCAGCGCCGGCGTGAGCACCGCCGGTGCCGCGATCAGCCGCAGCGCGTCGGCAAGCCCGTCACCGTCCGACAGGACGGCCATGCCGGCCCGCATGCCGCTATAGACATCGAGCGGCGCCAGCTGCGCAAGCATCGGTTTCACACGATCAAATACTTCCACCCGCGCCTTGCCGATCGCCTTCGCCAGCTCGGCATCGCTGGGAAGGTCGTCGAAGAAGCCGTCGAACAACAGCCGGACCACCTGCGCGTAGCGCCAATGGCCGGCGAGTTCCATCAGCGAATGGCCGCGGATGGTGAGGTGCCCGCCTACACCGTCGACGTCGGAAAGCACCGTGTCGGCCGCCACAACATCATCGAGCCCATTCGCCATGATCGTCTCCTTGACCTTTTGTGCATTGCAATTAATGCTGCGCAATCAATGCATCAATCTTGATCAAGATAATCAATGTAAGGCGGCAAATGACGGAATGGCTGTCGCGGGAGCAAGCGTTGGAGCGGCTGAACGTCCGGCCGCAGACGCTTTATGCCTATGTCAGCCGCGGCCGCATCGGCATGAAGCCGGACGACACCGACCCGCGCCGCAGCCAGTACCGCGCCGACGACATCGCTGCGCTCGCCACGCGCCGCGACCGCGGAAGGAGCCCGCGGGCGATCGCCGAGAGCGCCATCGCCTGGGGCGAGCCGGCGATCGCCACCTCCATCTCGACGGTGCTGCATGGCCGCCTCGTCTATCGCGGCAGGGACGCGGTGGAGCTTTCGGCGACGGCGACGCTCGAGGAGACCGCCGAACTCGTGTGGGCTTCCGACCGTCCGGTGTCGTTCGCTTCGCTGACCCCCTCGGCTGCCCGGCAAAGCGGCACGCCAACGGCATTTGCCAGGCTATCGGCGCTGGCTGCCGAAGGCTGGCCTTCGCTCGGCCGCAGGCCGGCCATGCTGCAGCAGGACGGCGCCGCCGCCACCAGCGCGCTGGCCACCGCGCTCGGCGCGACGCCGGGCTCGGAGCCGGTGCATGACAGGTTGGCGCAGGGCTGGTCGGTGGACGCCGCAGGGGCAAAACTCGTCCGCAAGGCGCTGGTGCTGCTCGCCGATCACGAGCTCAACGCCTCGACCTTCGCCGCCCGCGTCGCGGCCTCCACCGGCGCGCCGGTCGCCGCCTGCCTGCTCGCCGGTCTCGCGACGCTGAGCGGCCCGCGCCATGGCGGCGCGGGCGCGGCGGCGATCGCGCTGGTCGAGGACGCCGAGCGGCTGGGTCCTGACGAGGCGATCGCCCGCTGGCTCGCCCACGACCGGCCGCTGCCGGGCTTCGGCCACCCGCTCTACCCCGAAGGCGATCCGCGCGCCGAGGGGCTGTTTTCCGATTTCAGGATCGATGACGGCCTGTTGCAACTGCGCAAGGCGGTTCTTGCCGCGACCGGGCTGCATCCGAACATCGATTTCGCGCTGGCCGCGATGACGCGCGGCCTGCGCCTGCCGGCCGACGCCCCGTTCCGCCTGTTCGCGCTCGGCCGCAGCGTCGGCTGGACCGCGCATGCCGTCGAGCAGGTGACAAGCAACAGGCTGATCAGGCCCCGCGCCCGCTATGACGGACCAATTGGCGCGGGATGATGATCTTGGAGATCAGCCGGAACGCGTTTGAGGTCGTCATCCTGGGGCGGAGCGTGTGGCTGCCGCGCTATCGGGGACTCTAGACGGCGATCGGCGCCTTGATGCTCGCATCCGCGAGCCGGAAATCCTCGAAGCGGAAGGCGAAGAGGTCTTTCACCTCCGGATTAATCCATATCGTCGGCAAGGCCTTGGGGGCGTGCGCCGCATCTGCTCGCGCGCCTGCTCGAAATGCTCGAATAAAGATGCGCATCGCCGAGCGTGTGGACGAAATCGCCGGGCTTCAGCCCGGTCACCTGCGCCACCATCATGGTGAGCAAGGCATAGGAAGCGATGTTGAACGGCACGCCGAGGAAGATATCGGCCGAGTGTTGATAGCGCTGGCAGGAGAGCCTGCCCTCCGAGACATAGAACCGGAACAGGCAATGGCAGGGCGGCATCGCCATATTGGAGGCTTTGCCCGAGATCATCGCATCGGCAAAGTGCAAAACGCCTTGGCCCGCCAACGCGATGCTGCTTAGGCCGCCTTGGGACCCCTTGCAACACGCCTCTCTACTCGCTCGGACTTCACGTCGGCAAACTTGGACCTGGCAAGCCAACGTGGCAGGGCCGATCTTGCTCGGGCGCTGCCGATCGCTTCGATCCTGCTTTGGCTGAGCGCGGCGTGAAGTGGAAGATCACCGCGCCAGACGTAGATCATGTCGCGCAAGGTCGTGGTTAGGTAGAGATCGACATCAAACGCAGGATCAGTGATGCAAAGCTGCGTCGCGCCATTCTCGCCGACAAACCAGTAGTGCCGCCAGCGAGCCGGTCACTCGCGGAACGTAAGCTTCACGACCGAACGCCGTGCTCCGAAGGCATCCGGATGCGCCCCCCTTTCAATTGCCCAGAGAAGCAGACCAGCATCGAGTTCATGATCCATTAGCTCTCGGCGAGACCACCGTTGACCCCAGACGCCGAGCGCGTGCACCAGCGGCATCAGATCTTGGCCTGGCGCCGTGAGGTGGTAAGTCCAACCGCGCCCTAATTCCGGTAGGCGCCGCTCAACAAGTCCCTCCGCCTCCAGTTGTTTGAGGCGCTTGGAAAGGAGGGTCGGAGACGCCCGCGCAACACCGCGTTGAAGTTCAGAGAAGCGCGAAACGCCCTTACCGAGGTCGCGCAGGATCAATGGCGTCCAGCGCTCGCAGAATATCTCGGCGGCTTTGGAAATGGGACAGAACTGCCCGTAACTTCTCAATGGCCCGCTCCTTCTGTCAGCGTATCAACGCAAGATACTACACTTTGTGGAGTATTCGAGTGCAAGGCGTCGGGGCAAGCTCGTCCAAGCAGGAGACAGGTCGCCACGCATCGCGGGCTGGCCGCGGTCGGTTGCCGCGCGCCCAACGCGTGCGAGGGCTGCCGGAAGGATGGTGACGAGATGAACGATGGCCATTGGGGGCGGCCATGAACGAAATGGGCGTTCTGGATGCCGTGGTTGTGGGCGCTGGATGGGCCGGCCTCGGCGTCAGTTATATGCTTGCCCAATCCGATATCCGGCATTGCGTCCTTGAACGCGGGCGAATCGGCGAAACCTGGCGGACCCAGCGTTGGGACTCTTTCCACTTCAATCTTCCCAACATGTACAGCGTGATGCCGGGCGATCGTTACGATGGCCCGGACCCAGAAGGGTTTATGACGCATATAGAGTTTGCGACTCTCCTTGAAGACTATGCGCGGCGCTACCAACTCCCGGTTCGTAACGGCATCTCGGTCACAAAACTGAAATCAAGTGACGGGCTCTTTCACATTGTGACGCCGGAGCAGACGTGGCGGGCGAAAAACGTGGTTGTCGCCAGCGGCAGCTTGAACCGTCCGCGTCGACCAGTTTCCGCCTCCGCGTTGACGGATGGCCCAGTACAGCTCGATGCCTCTGACTACCGTAATGCCGACGACCTTCCCGCCGGAGCTATCCTTGTCATCGGCAGTGCGCAGTCTGGCAGTCAAATCGCCGAAGATTTGATTCTGGCAGGCAGGGAGACCTATCTTGCGACAGGCCATATTGGCCGCCTGCCGCGATGCTATCGCGGGCGCGACATTGTCGTATGGATGGTGAAGACCGGGTTGATCGATGCGCCGCGCAAGGATTTCGTCGATCCCTCCGGTCGCGTTGCCGGCAGGCCCCTGATTGGCGCTTTGCACACGATAAGTCTGCAATCTCTCAGCGCCCAAGGCGTCATACTGCTCGGACGATTTCTCGGAGTGGAGAACGGCCAGCCTGTCTTCGCCGACGACCTTGTTGGGAATATTCGGTTCGGCGACGAGATTTCCGCGCAATTCAAAAAACGTATCGATGAGTTTATCGAACGCAGCGGTCTCGATGCCCCCGCACCCGTTGAGGAGGAGGCGGAGGCAGTCGCTCCGCGCTTACCCCAGCGCCCCATTCTGTCGCTCGATCTCGTAGAGCGGAACATTTCAGCGATTGTCTGGTGCACCGGCTTCCAGGGCGATTTCAGTTGGATCGATGTACCCGGTGTTCTCGACAAGCGAGGCCAGCCGGTTCACGAAGACGGCGTTGCCCCGATTCCCGGAATCTATTTTGCCGGGCTCGATTTTGCATCCACGCGCCGGTCGGGCACCGTTATGGCCATTGAAGACGAGGCGCGTCGATTTGTCGGCCAAATATTAGCCCGGACGTGATCCGGTGACGGGTGAAGAGGTCACCTATCCGAATCGAATTCAGGAGGGTAGACGGCCAACAATCGGTGAGGACGCGCGTCTTGGAGCTTTGTTGCTCGGGCGGGCCGGGAGTTTCGAGGGTGGGACTTTGGGGCGGCCCTTGAACCGGCCTTCAACCGTTCGATGCGGTTGAAGGCCGGTCAGGCGGTGCAGGAGCTGGAGCGCTTCTCGTCCGCAGCCTCGACAGCCTAATCCGTCGCGAAACGCCAAAAGCCGCCTTTCGGCGGCCTCGGTCTTCTTCAAATCGGCACCATAAGCGACACTGGAACTGTTCGGCCTCAAATTTCCACCGTAAGTAAGTGTCGGTCTCGGTCAAAACCTGTCCGAGGATGACGAAGGGATGGGTCGGTTCGGCTAATCTCAGGCGCAGTGACGACCATCAACGACAGCCACCACCCGTCAGGACATCGTGTCCAGCTTGCGCTGCATGGCCGCAATCTGCGCCTTCAATTCCTGCAGATCGTCGCCCTTTTCTTCCTTCTTCGGCGGCTCGGCCGGTGCTGCCGAATTGCCGCCGGCGGGCGGGAACGGCGTGAACATGCGCATGGCATTCTGGAACATCTCGACATTGCGTCGCGTCTGTTCCTCGAGCGCCTTCATCGGCGTCTTCATCATGTCGATCGGCGTCTTGCCGAAGGCGCCCTTGAGCTGCTCGCGAAACCGCTCCTGCTCCTTGGAGAAGGCGATCATCGACTGTTCGAGGAAGCTCGGCACGATCATCTGCATCTGATCGCCGTAAAAGGAGATGAGCTGGCGCAGGAACGGGATCGGCAGCATGTTCTGCCCTTCCTTGTTCTCCAGCTCGAAGATGATCTGCGTCAGCACCGGGTGGGTGATGTCATCGCCGGTCTTTGCATCCTGGACCGTGAACTCCTCGCCCTTCTTGACCATCTCGGCCAAGTCCTCGAGCGTCACATAGGTGCTTGTGCCGGTATTGTAGAGCCGGCGATTGGCATACTTCTTGATGACGATCGGGTCGTCTTTTGCGGCCATCCGTATCCTCCCCAGGACACCGGCACCTCTAGGAGTAAGCGGCCGGTAACGATTGCGCCCTTTAACCAAGATACGCGCAAAAGCGTCACAATTCCAAGCGGTTTGTGCACTGCGGCATCAATTAATGCTGCACAGCCATTGCAAAATACGCCGCATGGCCAACGTCACGTTACCGCGACTGGCGCGCGCTCTGCTTGCCGCGCATGGCGGTCATGCCCATTTCCGGTTTGACTCAGGGTTTCGAACGGGCAAGAAAGTCCTAAAGCGATCTCGAAAATACGACACCTCGAAGTCTGGAGAAGAAAATGTCCGCTTCCAATTCCATCGTCGTCGCCAGCGCCGCCCGCACCGCGGTCGGCTCCTTCAACGGCAGTTTCGCCGCAACGCCCGCGCATGAGCTCGGCGCCGTCGTCATCAGGGAACTGCTGGCGCGGGCGAATGTCGAGGCGGCGGAAGTCGACGAGGTCATCCTCGGCCAGGTGCTGACCGCCGCGCAAGGGCAGAACCCGGCTCGCCAGGCCTCGATCAATGCCGGCCTGCCGAAGGAGACCACCGCCTGGGGCCTCAACCAGGTTTGCGGCTCGGGCCTGCGCGCCATCGCGCTCGGCATGCAGCAGATCGCCACCGGCGACGCCAAGGTGATCGTCGCGGGCGGCCAGGAATCGATGTCGATGTCGCCGCACGCCGAGCACCTGCGCGCCGGCGTCAAGATGGGCGACTACAAGATGATCGACACCATGATCAAGGACGGCCTTTGGGATGCCTTCAACGGCTATCATATGGGCAACACCGCCGAGAACGTCGCCCGCCAGTTCCAGATCACCCGCGAAACCCAGGACGAGTTCGCCTTGGCCTCGCAGAACAAGGCCGAGGCCGCGCAGAAGGCCGGCAGGTTCAAGGATGAGATCGTCGCCTTCACCATCAAGGGCAAGAAGGGCGACACAACAGTCGACCAGGACGAGTACATCCGCCATGGCGCGACGCTCGACGCCATGACCAAGCTGAAGCCCGCTTTCGACAAGGACGGCACGGTCACCGCCGCCAACGCCTCCGGCATCAATGACGGCGCCGCCGGCGCGCTATTGATGACCGAGGCCGAGGCTGCAAGGCGCGGCATCACCCCGCTGGTGCGCATCGCCTCCTGGGCGACCGCCGGCGTCGATCCGGCGATCATGGGCACGGGGCCGATCCCTGCCTCGAAGCGGGCGCTGGAGAAGGCCGGCTGGTCGGTCAAGGACCTCGATCTCGTCGAGGCCAACGAGGCGTTCGCCGCGCAGGCCTGCGCCGTCAACAAGGGCATGGGCTGGGATCCATCGATCGTCAACGTCAATGGCGGTGCCATCGCCATCGGCCATCCGATCGGCGCTTCGGGCGCCCGCGTCTTCAACACGCTGGTCCACGAGATGCGCCGCCGCGGCGCCAGGAAGGGCCTCGCCACGCTGTGCATCGGCGGCGGCATGGGCGTGGCGATGTGCGTGGAAGCGCTGTGAGCTCAGCCAGTAGCGAATAGGGAGTAGCGAATAGGGATGAAGAAGCGTCGCGCGGCGGGACATCGGACCCTACTCGCTATTCGCTACTCTCTACTAGCTCAGACGATTTTAAAGGGAGGACCACATGAGCAAGGTAGCAATCGTCACGGGCGGATCGCGCGGCATTGGTGCTGCGATATCGGTCGCCTTGAAGAACGCCGGCTATTCCGTCGCGGCGAACTATGCCGGCAATGACGAGGCGGCGCAGAAATTCAAGGCCGAGACCGGGATCCCGGTCTACAAATGGTCCGTCGCCGACTACGAGGCCTGCGCCGCGGGCATCAAGCAGATCGAAGCCGATCTCGGCCCGGTCGGGGTGCTGGTCAACAATGCCGGCATCACCCGCGACGCCATGTTTCACAAGATGACGCCCGCGCAGTGGAAGGAAGTCATCGACACCAACCTCTCCGGCGTCTTCAACATGACGCATCCTCTGTGGAGCGGCATGCGCGACCGCAAGTTCGGCCGCGTCATCACCATTTCCTCCATCAACGGCCAGAAGGGCCAGGCCGGCCAGGTCAACTACTCGGCCGCCAAGGCCGGCGATATCGGCTTCAGTAAGGCTCTTGCCCAAGAAGGCGCTCGCGCGGGCATCACCGTCAACGTCATCTGCCCCGGCTATATCGCGACCGAAATGGTCAAGGCGATCGACGAAAAGGTGCTCAACGAGCGCATCATCCCGCAGATCCCGGTTGGCCGCCTCGGCGAGCCGGAAGAGATCGCGCGCTGCGTCGTCTTCCTGGCGTCCGACGAGGCCGGCTTCATCACCGGCTCGACCATCACCGCCAATGGCGGCCAGTACTTCGCCTGATCCCCAACTTCGCCTGATACCCTTTTTGCGCTGAGGCGGCCCCGACGTCGGAGCCGCCTTTTGCCCCGTCGACAAGCTCGGCGCGACACCTTGCCTCAATTCGGCACGCAAAGGTTAACGGCAGCAGCCCCCTTTGTGCGCAACTCAGCCACAAGCTGTGAATTCTCGGTGGGTAAGCTGTGGATAACACCATATCTAGGGGTGAACAAACCGGGAAAATAACCGGATCGCTGATTCGTCGCCGATTCGTTCTGGCTTTGGCCGGAAAGTTAACGGCGGACGGCGCAAACGTCACCGAATCCGTTAAAGGCGATTAAGAAAAATCAACAATTTCATAACCTTGAGGACAAGGCTCAAGTCGACCGCGACCGTTGCCCGGCAAAAGTTAACGACGGTCTCGGCCCGACGGGGCCACGCAGGAATTGGGCCAATTCAGCGATTCAGCATGTGGTGAGACTCACCGTCAAAAGAACCACATATAGCCGTGAACAAAACCTGAATCAGAACGAGTCAGCGATTCGTCGCTGATTCGTTCCAGACTCGTTCCAGCCGTTAACAACGACCGATTTTGCCCACCCCGGCCCGCTCTGCCTGTCCCCAAAGGAACATTCCGCTTTCGCTTCGCGCCCGAAGTCCCTATGTGTCGCCTGTCACACGCGGCGGCACCGCCGTGCTTCAGACTACAAGCGGCAGAAACCTTATTTCCGAGCCGATGAACATCCAGCCGAAACACTCCCAGCCGCTGATCCTTTCGGGCCGCGACGTGACGGCCGTGCTGGGGCCCACCAACACCGGCAAGACCCATCTCGCCATCGAGCGCATGGTCGCGCATGAGACCGGCGTCATCGGCCTGCCGCTCAGGCTGCTCGCCCGCGAAGTCTATGCCCGGGTCTGCGAGAAGGTCGGCGCCCACAAGGTGGCGCTGATCACCGGCGAGGAGAAGATCGTGCCTGCCGGGGCGAAATATTCGGTCTGCACCGTCGAGGCGATGCCGCGCGAAACCGACGCCGCCTTCGTCGCCATCGACGAAGTGCAGCTCGCCGGCGATCTCGAACGCGGCCATATCTTCACCGACCGCATCCTGCATCTGCGCGGCCGCCAGGAGACGCTGCTTCTCGGCGCCGCCACCATGCACGGCATCCTGCAGAAACTGCTTAAGGGCGTATCCGTGGTGACGCGACCGCGGCTTTCGCACCTTGCCTATGCCGGCTCGAAGAAGCTCACCCGGCTGCCGCGGCGCACCGCTATTGTCGCTTTCTCCGCCGACGAGGTCTACGCCATCGCCGAGCTGATCCGCCGCCAGCAGGGCGGCGCGGCCGTCGTCCTCGGCGCGCTCTCGCCGCGCACCCGCAACGCGCAGGTGGAGATTTTCCAGTCCGGCGATGTCGACTATCTCATCGCCACCGACGCCATCGGCATGGGACTGAACCTCGACCTCGACCATGTCGCCTTCGCCCAGAACCGCAAATTCGACGGTTACCAATACCGTAACCTGACCGCCGCCGAGCTTGGCCAGATCGCCGGTCGTGCCGGCCGACACCTGCGCGACGGCACGTTCGGCGTCACCGGCCAGGTCGATCCGTTCGACGAGGATCTGGTCGCCAAGATTGAGGGACATGACTTCGACCCGGTGAAGGTGCTGCAGTGGCGCACCGCCGATTTCGACTTTTCCAGCCTCGATGCGCTGAAACGCTCTATCGAGGCCAATGCGCCGGTCGAAGGGCTGACCCGCGCGCTGCCGGCCGTGGACGCGCAGGCGCTGGAGCATCTGTCGCGCGATGGCGACATCCGCGCTTTGGCCACCGGCAAGGAGCGCGTGGCGCTGCTGTGGGAAGCCTGCGCCCTGCCGGACTACCGCAAGATCGCGCCGGCCCATCATGCCGACCTCGTCGCCTCGATCTATATGGACCTTGCGCGTCACGGCCATGTCGATGAGAATTACATGGCCGAGCAGGTGCGGCGCGCCGACACGACGGACGGCGATATCGACACGCTCTCGCACCGGATCGCGCAGATCCGCACCTGGACTTTCGTCTCCAACCGCCCCGGCTGGCTGGCCGATCAGCTACACTGGCAGGAAAAGACGCGCGAAATCGAAGACAGATTGTCGGATGCGCTGCATGAGCGGTTGACGAAACGCTTCGTAGACCGCAGGACTTCCGTCCTCATGCGGCGCCTTAGAGAAAATACCATGCCTGAAGCCGAAATCAGCCCTACCGGAACGGTCCTCGTCGAAGGCCATCATGTCGGCGAGTTGCAGGGGTTCCGCTTCACCGCCGACCAGAGCGCCGGCGGCGAGGACGCCAAGGCGGTGCGCACCGCCGCCCAGAAGGCGCTCGCCGCCGAGTTCGAGGCGCGCGCCGAACGCTTTGCCGCTTGCGCCAATGGCGACCTGGCTTTGGGCTCGGACGGCGTCCTGCGCTGGATCGGCGCGCCGATCGGCACACTGGTCGCCGGCGACGAGGCGTTGAAGCCGCGCCTGGTCCTGCTTGCCGACGAGCAGTTGACCGGGCCTGCCCGCGACAAGGTCACGGCGCGCGCCGAGCGTTTCGTCAATTTCCAAATCGAGTCGCTTTTGAAGCCGCTGGTCGACTTGAAGAATGCCGACCAGCTCACCGGCATCGCGCGCGGCATCGCCTTCCAGCTGGTCGAGCATTTCGGCCTGATCAATCGCCGCGACATCGCGGAGGAGATGAAGTCTCTCGACCAGGAAGGCCGCGCGGCACTTCGCCGCCTCGGCGTGCGCTTCGGCGCCTACCATGTCTTCGTGCCGGCGCTGATCAAGCCGGCGCCGGCCGGCCTGGTGACTTTGCTCTGGGCGCTGAAGAATGACGGCAAGGACAAGCCGGGCTTCGGCGACGTGGTGCATGCGCTGGCCTCCGGCCGCACCTCCGTGGTCATCGACCCGGCCTTCGACAAGACCTTCTACAAGCTCGCCGGCTACCGCAATCTCGGCCGCCGCGCCGTGCGCGTCGACATCCTGGAAAGGCTCGCCGACCTCATCCGCCCGGCGACCAACTGGAAGCCTGGCCTCGGCCAGCGTCCGGACGGCGCCTATGACGGCCACGCCTTCATGGTGACGCCGCCGATGATGTCGATCCTCGGCGCCACCGCCGACGACATGGAGGAGATCCTCAAGGGTCTCGGCTATCGCTCCGAGGCGAAGCCGGCCGCCGAGGTGAAAGCGAAGCTCGACGCGCAGGACGACGCCGCCCGTGAAGCGGCCGCGGCCAAGCTCGCCGCGGAAGAGGCCGCTCGCGCCGCGCAGACGACGGAGGCGCCCGCCCCCGAGGCCACCACCTTGGCAACGTCCGGCGAGAGCCCGGAGACGGACAGCACCGAAACCCATGCCGCGGAGACCCCGGCCGAGAGCGCGGCGGAGCCTGTCGACGAAACAAGCGGACGAGAGACACTGGCCGCGGAAGCCACGGAAACCGCGGCGGCAAGCGAACCGGCGGCGCAAAGCGATGAGCCGGCCGGCGAGGCCGTGACGGAGGAAGGCTTGCCCTCGGCTCAGGCCGAGTCCTTGCAGACCGAAACCCCGGCCGAGAGCGAGACCCCCGCATCGACCGAAATGACGACGGAAGCCGCCACCGGCGAAACCGCGGCCGAGACTGAAGAGCCGAAGCCTGTCCTTCTGTGGCGCCAGGCGCGCTTCGACCATCAGCGTCCGCGCCATCGCCACGACAACCGTCGCGACAATCGTCCGCGTGGCGGCCAGCCCGCGCGCGATGGCCAGCCTGGCGCCGCTGCCGGCCAGCCCGGCGATCGCCCCGCCCAGGAAGGCCGCCGCGAGCAGCGCGACGGCGCCGGCAAGCCGCGCTTCGACCGCTCGAAGTTCAAGCCACGGCCGGAAACCGGCGACAGGCGCGAAGGTGGCGAACGGCGCGAAGGCAGGCCGCAAGGCGAGCGGCCAGATCGCCACGAGGGGGGCCGCCGCGAGGGCCGGCCCGAATGGAAGGGCAACAGGCAGGACGGCAAGGGCAACGCCCAGGGCGGCAAGCCGGCCTTCCAGGGCAAGCCGCGCGAGGAGCGCCCGCAGCGCTTCGATCCGGATTCGCCCTTCGCCAAGCTCGCCGCCTTGCGCGACCAGCTGAAGAAATAGGCTAGAGCATGATCCCGAACCGAAGGACCGCGCCAGCGAAAAGTGGGAACCGGTTTTCGGATAAGATCACGCTCCAACAAAGCTAGCCCCGATGGTTGGAGAGGGCCGCCAGCGCATCGACAAATGGCTGTTCTTTTCGCGCGCGGTGAAATCGCGGTCCCTAGCGGCGAAAGTCGTCGTCGCCGGGCGCGTCCGCATCAATCGCGACAAAGCAGCGCAGGCCTCCGATCTGGTCAAGCCCGGCGACGTTCTCACCATCACGCTCGAGGGCCGTATCCTGGTCTGGAAGGTGCTGAATTGCGGCACGCGACGCGGTCCGGCCGACGAGGCGCGGCTGCTTTACGAGGACATGTCGCCGGCGCCGACACCCAAGGGCGAGACGGTTCCGGATGCCATTCCAGGCTTGCGCGAGGCCGGCAGCGGGCGCCCGACCAAACGCGAGCGGCGGCAGACCGACCGCCTGCTCGGCGATGATTGAATTGGGCCAGCCGGACCGCCAGCGGCGAGACCGCTGGAATTCTATTCCCCGAGGCCGGCAGTGCCCGAATGCGCTGCCCTTGCAAGCAGCCGGCAAAGGCGTTACCTCAACCTGAAAAAGCCGAGCAAATCGGGACGTTCCGGAGCCTGCAATGACCTATGTCGTGACCGACAATTGCATCAAATGCAAATACATGGACTGCATCGAGGTCTGTCCGGTCGACTGTTTCTACGAGGGCGAGAACATGCTCGTCATCCATCCCGACGAGTGCATTGACTGCGGCGTGTGCGAGCCCGAATGTCCTGCCGACGCGATCAAGCCGGACACCGAGGGCGGCCTCGACAAATGGTTGCAGGTCAATTCCGAATACGCCGAGAAGTGGCCCAATATCACCGCCAAGAAAGAGCCGCCCGCGGACGCCAAAACCTTCGATGGCGAGGCCGGGAAGTTCGAGAAATATTTCTCGCCGGAGCCCGGTGAAGGCGATTGATGCTGGCGCCGGCGACGCCGGCATGACGCGACGTAACGCGACCGATACAGTTGCTGTCTTGACAGGCAGCGACCCCGTTTGGCGTTAGCGAACGCAGCAAAACCTTGATTCTTCCGACTTTTTGTGTTACATCAACGAAACATGCCGGTGACACAACGTCGATTTATGGCGCTAACGCCCCAAATCACTGAAAGGTGAGCTTTTAGATCCGGACCAGAGCGATCTGGGCAGGCGGTCGCATTCGTGCGGTATGCCGGTCCCTGCTTTTCCGGTGGTTCATCCTGTTGCGCGGCTAATGGTCGGCTATCGCCGACCCCATCGGTTCGAGCCGGCATGATGCCGGCTGCACAACTTAAGGAGTTCAGGGCGTAATGGCAACGATCACCCCGCAGAAGAAGTCCAACGCGGCCCGCCACGGGTTCAAGACCGGCGAGTTCATCGTCTATCCGGCGCATGGCGTCGGCCAGATCGTGGCGATCGACGAGCAGGAAGTTGCGGGTCACAAGCTGGAACTGTTCGTCATCGATTTCCAGAAGGACAAGATGCGGCTCAAGGTACCGGTCGCCAAGGCGACCTCGATCGGGATGCGCAAGCTGTCGGAAGAGGACTATGTCGACCGCGCGCTGAAGGTCGTGCAGGGCCGCGCCCGCATCAAGCGCACCATGTGGTCGCGCCGCGCCCAGGAATATGATGCCAAGATCAATTCCGGCGACCTGATCTCGATCTCGGAAGTGGTGCGCGACCTTTACCGCGCCGACAACCAGCCGGAGCAATCCTATTCCGAGCGTCAGCTCTATGAAGCCGCGCTCGACCGTATGGCCCGCGAGATCGCCGCGGTGAACCGCATGTCGGAGACCGAGGCGGTTCGCCTCATCGAGGTCAACCTCAACAAGGGCCCGAAGCGCGGCGCCAAGGCCGACAACGAAGAATCCGAACAGGAAGAAGCTGCCTGAGCTTTTTCGCTCATCGAACTACGAAGAACCCGGCCTCGCGTCGGGTTTTTTGTTTGGGCTTAAAGCATGTCTCCCGAAAGTGGACCCGGTTTCGGGACAAAGACATGCTTAAAATCCAAACTTAAAGCAGGTCGCGTGAATCCTTTTTCACGCGACCTGCTTTAATGCATGTCGCGCAAAGTGTGCAGCGGTTTTGCGATAACGACATGCATGAAAACAAAGCCTTGAAGAAGCGGCGGCCCCCGCTCTTTACCCGGACCTTCGGTCCGGTCTCCCCACAAAAGGGGAGGTAAAGGACTCAGCCGCCAGACTCCTTCTGCGCTTCTTCCTGCCGCAGCGAAGCGATAAACCGCTTGGTCCGCTCACGCTCCGGATTGTCGAACACGACCGAGGCCGGGCCTTTCTCGACGATCGAGCCGGCATCGAGAAAGACGACCTCCTGCGCGATCTTGGAGGCGAGCCTCAGATCGTGCGTCGCCATCACCATGGTTGTGCCTTCGCGGGCAAGCTGCCCAAGCACGTCGACCACTTCCTGCGCCAGTTCCGGATCGAGCGCCGAGGTCGGCTCGTCGCAAAGCAGCACGCGCGGCGACGGCGCCAGCGCCCGGGCGATCGCCACACGCTGCTGCTGGCCGCCGGACAGCGTCGCCGGCCAGGCATCGGCCTTGTGCGCCATGCCTACCTTTTCGAGCAGCGCCATGGCCCGCTCGCGCGCCCTTGGCTCCGGCCATTTCAGCACCGTCACCAGCCCTTCCATGACATTCTCGATCGCGGTGCGATGCGGGAAGAGCTGGAAATTCTGGAACACCATGCCGGTCTGCAGGCGAATGCGCTGGATGTCCTTGGCCGGCACCTTGATGCCCGGATGGAATTCCAGCCCCTCCTCGCCGATGCGCAAAGCGCCGGACGTCGGGATCTCCAACAGGTTGATGCAGCGTAAGAGCGTGCTTTTGCCGCCGCCCGAAGGGCCGACCAGCGCCGTCACGCTGCCCTCGTCCAGGCTGACGGTGACGCCTTTCAGCACCAGATTGTCGCCGAAGCGCTTTTCGATGTCGGTGAGGCCGATCATGCGTTGGCCTCCAGGAACCCGCCATAGCGGTTGAGCCGCACCTCCAGCCGCGCCTGCAGCGCCGACAGCACCGAGCTCAACGCGAGATAGAGCGCCGCCGCCTCGACATAGAGGATCAGCGGCTCATAGGTGGTGGCGACGATGCGCTGCGCCGCCTGGAACATCTCGGGCACCGTGATCGCCGCCGCCAGCGAGGTATCCTTGACCAGCGAGATGAAGGTGTTGGAAAGCGGCGGCACCGCGACGCGGCCGGCTTGCGGCAGGATCGTGCGCCGCATCGCCTGGCTCCAGGTCATGCCGATCGAGTAGGATGCCTCCCATTGGCCTTTCGGCACCGAGCCGATGACGGCGCGGATGATCTCCGACGTATAGGCGCCAATGTTGAGCGTGAAGCCGATAAGCGCGGCGGGAAAGGCATCGAGCAGGATGCCGACCGACGGCAGGCCGTAGAAGATCAGGAACAACTGAACGAGCAGCGGCGTGCCGCGAAAGATCCAGACATAGAAGCGAACCAGCGCAACCAGCGGCTTTGGACCGAACAGCCGGATCAGCGCGGTCGCCAGTCCGGCGATGAGCCCGAGCGCGAAGGACAGGAGCGTCAGCGGCACGGTGAAAATCAGCGCCGCCCACAACAGCGTCGGCAACGATTCCAGCATCAATTGCAGCCAGTGCGGCACGGAGCGCTTCTCCCTTCCAGATACGGCGGCGCGTTCCTCCGTATGGACTGACTATCATGCAAAAGCCGACGGGCCGTCAAAGACGGCGGCGCATGAATATCGTGCAAAGAATAACGGGCCGTCTTTGACGGCCCGCCGGTTTCCGAACAGAGGACGATTGCCTTACTTCGAAACGTCCTGGCCGAAATATTTGTCGGCGATCTTCTGGTAGGTGCCGTCGGCCTTGATGTCGGCCAGCGCCTTGTTGATGGCCGCGACCAGTTCCGGATCGCCCTTGCGCACGATAACGCCGGAATAGTCGGCATTCTCTTCCTGCGCGGCGATCTTCACATTGGCGTCCGGCTTGTGCTTCTTGAAGTCGAGGAAGGACAGGCTGTCGTTGATGGTGGCGTCGGCGCGGCCGGTGAGCAGAAGCTGGATCGACTGGTCGAAACCGTCAGTGCCGACGAGCTCGGCGCCATTGGACTCGGCGAGCTTGCCGAAGTTGGAGGTCAGCGACTGCGCCGACTTCTTGCCCTTGAGGTCGGCGAAGGTCTTGATGTCGGTGTTGTCGCCGCGCACGATCAGCACCGCCTTCGAGGCGATGTAGGGATCGGAGAAGTCGTACTTGGCCTTGCGCGCATCGGTGATGCCGACCTCGTTGATGACGGCGTCGTAGCGGTTGGCGTCGAGGCCGGCGATCAGCCCGTCCCACTTGCCTTCGAGGAACTCGACCTTGACGCCGAGCTTGTCGGCGATGGCCTTGGCGATCTCGACATCGAAGCCGACCAGGGCGTTGGATTCGTCATGATAGGTGAAGGGCGCGTAGGTGCCTTCGGTGCCGACCTTGATGACGCCCGCCTGCTTGATCTGGTCGAGATTGGCGCCGGCATGCCCGGCCGTGACCGCCAGAACCTGCAACGTTCCGGCGACAAGGAGCGATTTGAGCCATTTCATTTTTCTGTGATCCCGTTTTGACCGGTGCCCGGCGCGATTGTGAGAGCCGGAAACTGACAGATAGAAGGCTGCGAAATAAGGAACCAGATTTCAAAAATCGCCTCTTCCAGAAATCTGTTTCTCAAATTTGCCTGATAACCGCCAAGCGACTCTTTCGGGCCGATAACAAAACGTTCCCGCTGGCAATATTTGCCCCCTCGGACGGCGGAACCATCGATGCGCCTGACACGTTGCATGGCTGTTGTAGGGCGCGGCGGCCTCTTTTCAACCGCTGTAAGCCCACTCACCACCAAAAGGAGCCGGCATGATCGAGGACGCGGCAGGACGGACGCTGGTCCGGGCGGCAATGAAGGCTCCTTATCTCGAGCGCGACGAGGAGCATGTCCTCGCTTTGCGCTGGAAGGAAGAGAACGACCAGCACGCGTTGCATAGGATCACCGTCGCCCATATGCGCCTGGTCATCTCGATGGCCTCGAAATTCCGCCACTACGGCCTGCCGCTCGGCGACCTTATCCAGGAGGGTCATGTCGGCCTGCTCGAGGCTGCCGCCCGTTTCGAGCCCGCGCGCGAAGTGCGCTTCTCGACCTATGCCACCTGGTGGATCCGCGCCTCCATGCAGGATTACATCCTGCGCAACTGGTCGATCGTGCGCGGCGGCACGAGTTCGGCGCAGAAGGCGCTGTTCTTCAACCTGCGGCGTCTGCGCGCCCGCCTCGCCAACGGCGCCGAGCCGCTCTCCAATGCCACGCTCTATCGCGAGGTCTCGGCCGCGCTCGGCGTTCCGGAAGCCGACGTGGCGATGATGGATTCACGACTGTCCTCGCCCGACAGCTCGCTCAACGCGCCTTTGGCCGACGAGAACGGCGCCGCCGAGCGGATGGATTTCCTGGTCTCCGAAGACCCGCTCCCCGACGAGATCGTCGGCGACCGGATCGACATCCAGCGCCGGGCTGTCTGGCTGAAGAGCGCGCTCGGCGCGCTCAACGCCCGCGAGCTTCGCATCATTGAGGAGCGCAGGCTGAGCGACGACGGCGCCACGCTGGAAGCGCTCGGCGAACAGCTCGGCATCTCCAAGGAACGCGTCCGCCAGATCGAGGCCCGCGCCATGGAAAAGCTGAAGCTGGCCCTTGTGAAGCAGAATCCGGAATTTTTGGCGGAAGCGGCCTGAAATTAATGTAATTAAAAAATCAAAGATAAGAAATTTATTAAATAAGAATATATTCGCCGTCGAGGCGATTTTTCCTCGATGACGCATATTGATTGTGAGCTCTTTAACAGACCGCTGCGCCGCAATCGGCTTTTTTGACGCCTCCAGATCATAACATAAGGGGGATTTGCCATGCTGCGATGCTGCGCGCTCCTTGTAGCCCTGTTCCTCGTGGGCCTCACGACATTCGAAGCGCACGCCGATCGAAGGGTTGCCCTCGTCATCGGCAATTCCGAGTATCGCGAAATCCCGGCGCTCAAGAATCCCGACAAGGACGCGGACGACGTCTCCAATACGTTCCGGCTGGCCGGCTTCGAGGTGTTCGCCGCCAAGGACCTGACCAGGCTTCAGTTCGAAGAGCGGTTCCGCAACTATCTGGCGGCAGCCGACGGCGCCGATCTCGCGGTCGTCTACTATTCGGGACACGGCTTTCAGATCGGCGGCGAGAATTTCCTGATTCCGGTCGATGCGTCGCTGAAAGACGCGGCCGACATGGAGGTCCAGGCCATCAAGGTCGACGACATATTGCGGCAACTGCGCTCGAGATCGAAGATCCAGATGATCATCCTCGACGCCTGCCGCAACAATCCCTTCCCGCGCAAGGACTATTGGCTGCGCGACCAGTTGATCGTCGCCGGCGACAGCGGACTTGCGCAGGTAACAGGTTCGCAGAACACGCTGATTGCCTATGCAACCGAGCCGGGGGCGGTCGCCTATGACGGTTCCGGCGATCTCAGCCCGTTCTCGTCGTCCTTCTCCCGCCGCGCGCTGGCGCCGGACCAGGAGATACGCTCGGTCATGGCGGCCGTGCGCCGCGACGTGGTCAAGGCCACCAACGGCAAGCAGGTTCCGTGGGAGAGCTCCTCGCTGATCGACGATGTCGTGCTGATGCGCGGGGCGGAGCAACCAGCGCCACCGCCTCCCGACGCGCAGCAGAACGAGCAGGTGGCGGAGCGCGGAATCCAGGTTGGCGATGTCGCCGAGGCGATTGGAAGTCGCGATATCCGCGTCCCGGTCGGCGTCGGCCCGGTTCCGCTGAAACTGGATCTTCCGGCCAAGGATGCCTCGATCAGCCTCAAGCTTGCGAGCTACCCGGCGACCGGAACGCTGTCCTTGCCCGGTCGCGTCCTGTCGCCGCAATCGAGCCTGATGGCCGCCGAGGTCGACAATCTGCGCTACGAGCCGCAGATCGGCTCGGCCGCTCCCGTCGAAGTCGGCTTCGATATCCGCGTCGGCAACGCCGCGAAGCGGGCGACGATGAAACTGTCGCCGGGCGTCGACCCTTGCGACCAGGCCGCTGGCGAGCCGCTCGACCTGCAGGGCGTCGTCCCGGGACGGTTGCCGAATGAGATCGGCGGCGGGGCTCTCGAGACCTGCGAGGCGGCGGTGAGGTCATACCCCGACATTGCGCGCTTCCGTTACGAGCTGGGGCGGGCGCTGCTGGCGGCGGGCAGGATCGACGAGGCCAGGCAAGCGATCCAGGAAGCCGCGGACAAGGGACATATCCGCGCCCTGTTCGCGCTCGGCTCCATCGCCTCGTCCGGAACAGGGGCGGCTGTCGATACATCGAAGGCGAACGACCTCTATTCGAAGGCGTCGGACAACGGAGACCCCTACGCCCTGGCCGCCTGGGGACGCGCTTTGTTCAATGGCCTCGGCGTCGAGCGCGACACCGGCAAGGGCCTCGACCTGCTGCTCCAGGCAGCGGCGATGGGGCATGTCGACGCCATGAAAGAGCTTGCCGTGATCTTCACGGAAGGCCGCAACGGCGTGCCCGCCGACCCGGCCCGCGCCCTGGCTTTCCTCAAAGCCGGCATGGAGCGGCAAGACGTCTATTCGATGGGCATTCTCGGTCTTTCCGCGCACCCCGCGCGCACCATCCCCGTGGTCATGGCGTGCAAGGCCCCGAAGGTCATCACGAAGATAAAAGTGGTGCGCGTGCCCGTGTCGAAACCGAAGACCGTCACACCGACAATTCCGGGGGCACCAAAGGTCAAGCCGATGCCAACGGGAACCGGGAGGACATCCTGGACTGGTGGCAGTAGCCACGCTGCCAGCACCGGCGGTGGCAATACCGGCGACGGCGAAGGTGACGGCGGCGACACCGGTAGTGACGGCTTGTGAAGGACAACGGCTCCCGGCCCGGGCGATTGTTCAAATAGCCGACGGCGCCTGGTTGGTGCGAATTCGCGAGTCCTACCTGTCGGTGACGATCTTGACCTTGTCGCCCGACGACACTGTCGCGCCCGGCGACATGGCGTTGAGCACGCGGAACAGGTCGAGCTTGCGGTCGACACCGACCATCTGCGCGGCGAGCGAGCCCATGGTCTGGCCGGCCTGGACAGTGACGACCCTGATATGCAGCGGCTTCAGCGCCGCCTTCTCGGCCGGGCTCAGCACACGGAAGGAGCCGCTGACCGAGCGCGCGACTGAATCCAGCGAAGTGCTGGCCGAGGGCGCGGCCGTCAGCAGCCTGTAGACCTGCCCGCCGGCGCGGATCACTGCGATGTCGAACTGCCAGCCTTGCGCGCTGGCATGCGCAGTCGCCGCATCGTTGCCGTTGATCGTCTCCTGGCGCACGCTGGCGTCTTCCAACCCCGCCACCCAGCCGCTGCGGATGTAATCGGTGAGCGAGACGGACTTGTCGATCGCCACGCCGTCGAAGCGGATGGCGATGTCGCCAGGCCCGGTCGCGGTGACGGCGGCCGCCGAATTGTCGATGACGAAACCCTCCGGCACGGTGAAGGACACCCCGAGTTTGGGATGCATGAAGGTCTGGCCGCGCACATAGCCTTCTTCCGGCGTGTCGCCGTAAAGCAGGCCGTCTATGCCGGCCAGAAATGCGTCGCGGTCGCGCGTGCCGACGCCGGGCGGGCCGAAATTGCGCGCAAGGCGCTGCGCCAGCTCGATGCGCTGCGGCGTGTTGGGGTGCGTCGCCAGGAAGTCGAGGCTGGCGTCGGTGGCGCCGCTGACCGAGCGGAAATCCGTATAGGCCGACATCGACTGCAGGAAGCGACCCGCCGCATAGGGATCGTAGCCCGCCTCGCCGATCGACTTGATGCCGATGGCGTCGGCCTGCAGTTCCTGGTTGCGCGAGAATTGCGCAAGCCTGAGCTTGCCGCGGATGAGCGCCGCCTTGGCCGTCGGGCTGTCGCCGAGCACATCGGAGACCACCTTGGTCGCCAGGCCTTCCTCGGCTTCGAGCTGCTGCCGCTGCAGGCCGTGATTCGCGGTGACGTGGCCCATCTCATGCGCGATGACGGCGGCAAGCTCGGACGAATCATTGGCCAGCGCCAGCAAGCCGCGCGTCACATAGAGATAGCCGCCCGGCAGCGCGAAGGCGTTGACGTTGGGCGAGTTGAGGATGGTGATGCGATAGGTCTGGGTAGGGTTGGCTGACACCACCGTCAGATTGCCGACGACCTTGGCCACCATGCGTTCGAGCCTGGGATCGGAATATTCGCCGCCATAGGTGGCGAGAATCCGCGGATGCTGCGCCTTCGCCATTTCGGCGAGCTTGGCGTTGGCGACGACATTGTCGACGGTGATCGGCTTGTCGGAGGGCTGGAAGCCGCTTTCCTGCACGTCCGGCGGCGTGAACATCTGGCAGCTGGCCAGTACGGCAACGCTCGCCAGCGCGAGAAATCGTGCCAGCGGCCTCATCCAAACCTTCTCAGCGCCGGTCGACAGATCGGTTCCTTTCGAACTCTTTCGGCAAATCGCGGCCCAGCCGGACCAGCATGGCCGGACCTAGCCACACTCCCCCGGACAAGGCAAGCAAACGCCGGATCGCCCGTTGCCGGTTTGGCCGTAAATTATGTCCGCTTCCAGGCAATATGTTGTGATCCGGCAACGGTGCCGCCTCGATCGCCGATATAGCGCCGGAAGGCGTCCGGTCCAGACCGATCGAAGAAATCATCCGCCGGCCCGGTTGCCGCGATCGTGCCTTCGTCGAGAAAAGCCACGTCCTGGCCGATGCGGCGCGCATCTTCCGGCTGATGCGTGACGAACAGCACCGTCATTTCGCGCTCGGCATGGATGCCGGCCATAAGGTCGAGCATGTCGTCGCGCAGCGCCGGGCCGAGCGACGCGAAAGGTTCGTCGAGCAGCAAGACTGGCCGGTCGCGCAACAGCACCCGCGCCAGCGCCACGCGTTGCCGCTCGCCGCCGGAAAGCTCGCGCGGCAACCGCCTTTCCTTGCCCGCAAGACCGACCCGCGCCAGCGCCTCGGTGACGTCGGCGCGATCGGCATCGCCGAGTTTGAGCGACGGCGAGCGGCCGAGCCCGACATTGGCTTCGACCGAAAGATGCGCGAACAAATTGTTTTCCTGGAACACCATTGACACCGGCCGTGCCGAAGGCGGCGTGTTGCCGAGATCGGCGCCGCCGATCAGCACCTTGCCCGCATCGGGCGTTTCGAAGCCGGCTATCAGATTGAGCAGCGTCGACTTGCCGGAGCCGCTCGGCCCCATGATGGCGGTGATCCTGCCGGCCGCGAATTCGGCGTCGAAACTGAAGGAGGATTCGCCATAGCTGAACGAGACGCCCTCCAGCGCGACGGTGAGGCCCTTTTGCGCGGCGGCGCCATCGATGCTCGTCGTCATGACTTTCCTTCCCGCCCCAGCCAGTCGGCGGCGACCACCAGCATCAGGCAGACGAGGCCAAGCAGCAAGGCAAGCCCCGCGGCGTCGGCTGTCCGGTAGCTGCCCATGCGCGCCAAAAGCAGATAGGGCAAGGTCTGCACGGAATCGCTGCCGAACAGCGCGATCACGCCGAGATCGCCGAGCGACAGCGCCACGGCGAAAGCGAAGCCGGTGGCCAGGGGCCGCCCGAGCGACGGCCAGTCGATCAGGCTGAGCCGGGTCCAGCCGGATATGCCGAGCGCCAGGCAAAGCCGCTCGTGGCGCTCGCTCGCCGCGTCATAGGCCGGGCGAATGGCGCGGATGGCGAAGGGCATCGCCATCACCGCGTTGACGGCGACGACCATGGCCGGCGCGACGGCGAAGACATCGGTGACGTGGCGCAGCGCCAGGAACCAGCCGGCGCCAAGGACGATTGGCGGCACGACCAGCACGAAGCCGGCGCCAGTGTCGGCGGCATGTTCGAGCAGGCCCATGGCGCCGCCTGCCCGGCGCCGCAGGGCCAGCGCGCGCCGCGCCGCGATCAGCGCCAGCGACAATGTCACGCTGAGCAACGCCGCAAGCAGGGCGAGGCCCGCGCTGGTGAGCGTCGCGCGGCGCACCGCCTCCTCGTCCGCCAATCGGCCGAGGTCGGCCTGAAGGCCTGAAAGCACGGTCGCCAGCATCGGCCCGGCGACGAACAGCAGGGCCAGCGCGATGAGGCCGGCGTTCAGCACGCTTTCGGTCCGTCCCGCCGAAAGGTAGCGGCGTGGCGCCACCGGCAGATTGGCATCGCCGACCGTGTTGGCGCCGAGCCGCGTGAGCGCAACGACCACGACGAAGGTGAGCGCGATCTGCAGCAGCGTCAGCACCACGGCGCGCGCGGGATCGAAGTCGAAGCGCAGCGCCTGGTAGATGGCGACTTCCAGCGTCGTCGCGGCCGGACCGCCGCCCAGCGTCAGCACGATGGTGAAGGAGGTTATGCAGAGCATGAAGACCAGCCCGGCGATCCCCGGCAGGGCCGCGCGCAGCACCGGCCATTCGATCAGCCGGAAAGCCGGCCGGGCGCCCATGCCGAGCTGACTCGCCAGCCGCCACTGGTCGGCGGGAACGGTGCCCAGCGCCTCGAGGAAGAGGCGCGTGGCCAGGGGCAGGTTGAAGAAGACATGCGCGACAAGGATGCCGGAGAGGCCGTAGATTCCCGGCCAATCCCCACCGCCAAGTTCGGCGAAGACGCCGGCAAGATACCCCGCCCGTCCATAGAGCGCCAATATGCCGAGCGCGGCGACGATCGCCGGCAAGGCCAGCGGCACGGTGAACAGCTGCAGGATCAGCCGACGCCCGGGAAAGGTCGGATGTCTCGACAATGCGCGCGCGACCAGCAGCGCCGGCGCGACCGACAGCAGCGTCGACAGAGCCGCCTGCCAGAGCGTGAAGCGTGCGACGCGCAAGAGGTAGCCGTCGAAGGCCGCGGCAGCGCCGGAGAGATCTTGCGCGCCTTCGAGGACGAGGCCGGCGAAGGCGCCGCCAATGAGGAAGCCGATGGCGGCAAGGGCGATGACGCCGGCGTTGATGCGGGAGTCAGGGTGCGCGGCGGCTTGCACGTCGCACCTTGGTGGAATTCAGCAAACGCCGCGTTCCTTCGCGCCCCCCTCTGTCCTGCCGGACGTCTCCCCCTCTAGGGGGGAGATTAGCAACTTCGACGCCGCGCTCGATCCTGCAACGCCGGAGATTGGCGAAGGCCGGCGTGACAGCCAATCTCCCCCCTAGAGGGGGAGATGTCCGGCAGGACAGAGGGGGGCGCCGTAGAGCGATCATCGCGGAAGGATAATAACCGAGACGTCCTACTTGCTCATCACCGCAAGCCACTCATCCACCCAGGCCTTGCGGTTGGCAGCCACTTCCTCCGGGCTGAACAGCAAGGTCTTTGTCGGCTTGACCAATTTGTCGAAGGCCGGGTTGAGCGGCTTGTCGGTCTTGCCGGCCGGGAACATCCAGTTGGTCTCCGGAATGACGTCCTGGAATTTCGGTCCGGTCATGAAGGCGATGAACTTTTGCGCCAGCGGGTTCTTGGCGCCCGTCGTGGTGATGCCGGCAACCTCGATCTGCAGGTACTCGCCTTCCTCGAAAGAGGCCGCCTGATAGCGCTCGGTGTTCTCGGCCACCATGTGATAGGCCGGCGAGGTGGTGTAGGAGAGCACCATCGGCGCCTCGCCCTTGGTGAACAGGCCGTAGGCCTCGCTCCAGCCCGGCGTCACCGTCAGCACCTTCGTCTTGAGCTTTGCCCAGGCCTCCGGCGCCTTGTCGCCATAGACGGACTTCACCCACAAGAGCAGGCCTAGGCCGGGCGTCGAGGTGCGCGGATCCTGGATGACGATCTTGTCCGTGCCGGCGCCCTCCACCAGGTCCTTCAGGCTCTTGGGCGGTGTCTTCAGTTTTTGTGTGTCATAGACGACGGCGAAATAGCCATAATCGAAGGGGACAAAAGTGTCGTCGCTCCAGCCGCCGGGCACGTTGATGCCGGAGACTTCGCCATGCGGCGCGAACAGGCCGCTCGCCTTGGCATCTGCCGTCAGGTTGGTGTCGAGGCCGAGCACGATGTCGGCCTTGGTGCTGGCGCCTTCCAGCTTGACGCGGTTGAGCAGGGCGACGCCGTCGGCCACCGAGACGAATTCGAGATCGCAGCCGCATTCGGCCTCGAACTCCTTCTTGATGGCCGGGCCGGGTCCCCAGTCGGCGGTGAAGCTCTCATAGGTATAGACGGTGAGCTTGTCCTTTGCCTCTGCAGGCGCGACGCTCGCCAGAAGCGAGACAAGACCGGTTGCGAGAATGAGATTGGACAGCATTGCGCGCATCGGCGCCTCCTTCGTTCGAATGACAAGGATTGAGGCGCCGGATGGTCCGAAACGTCTAATCCCTCCGCCGGTACAAACCGGATCAGGTTCAGCGGGTTGGCTTGATCGCCTCTCAGCCGGATCACGTCCGGCACCCCGTTAGAGCGTTTCGACAGATAGGCCCCGCCGAAGCGGCGCGCAAGCGGAAGTTTGCCGGGCAGCTGATGTTCGGACAGCAGGCGCGCAACCGAAGCGCGGGGCCGTCCGGCTTCCGTTTCGCTTGGAGGGCTGGTAAGGGCCACGGCCATGGGCACATTCACCATCCTGCTTGGCGGCGAGCTTATTCGCACGCCCCGGCTCGAACGCCAGATCGAAGCTTCGCGCGTCATCGCCGCCGATGCCGGCATCGGCCATGCCCGCATGCTTGGACTGGTGCCGGAGCTGTGGGTCGGCGATTTCGACTCGGTGCCTGCCAATCTGTCGGATGATCTCGCCGCCGTTCCGCGAAAAGTCTTCCCGGCCGAGAAGGACATGACCGATGGCGAGCTCGCCATAGCGGAAGCGCTTAAGCGTGGCGCCACCAGCCTGGTGCTGGCCGGCGCCTTCGGCGGCAAGCGCGCCGACCATGCTTTCTTGCACCTGGCGCTTGCGCTTCGGCTGGCAGAGGCCGGCACCGAGGTCTTGCTGACCAGCGGCGCGCAGGAAGGCGTTCCCATCCTGCCTGGCAAGGCCGGCTTCGACTATGACGACGGCACCTTGTTTTCGGTGCTCGGCTTCTCCGAGCTCGCCGGCCTGACGGTGACCGGCGCGAAATGGCCGCTCGACTGCGTCGAGGTGGCGTTCGGCTCCTCGCTCACTATATCAAACGAGGTCAAAGGGCGGCTCGGCATCGCGCTGGAGCGCGGCCGGGCGCTGCTTCTGGCCCACCCCTATCCTCTTCCAGAAAGCTGACATGGCGCCGCCACTCCTCAATCTCGACGGCATTAAACTGACCTTCGGCGGCACCCCGCTGCTCGACGGCGCGGCGCTCAGCGCATCCGCAGGCGAGAAGATCGCGCTGGTCGGCCGCAACGGCTCCGGCAAGTCGACGCTCCTTAAGATCGCCGCCGGCATGATCGAGCCGCAGGACGGCGAGGTGTTCCGCCAGCCTTCGGCGACCGTCCGCTATCTGCCGCAGATGCCGGATATGGACGGCTTTGCCGACGTGCGTGCCTATGTCGAGGCCGGCCTCGGCCCGGCCGACGATCCGCATCGCGCCACCTATCTGATGGAGCATCTCGGCCTGACCGGCGAGGAGCGTCCGAACGATCTTTCCGGTGGCGAGGCGCGCCGCGCCGCGCTTGCCCGCGTCATGGCTCCGGAGCCCGATATCCTCCTGCTCGACGAGCCGACCAACCATCTCGACCTGTCGGTCATCGAATGGCTGGAAGAGGAGCTTGCCCGCACCTCCTCCGCCGTCATCCTGATCTCGCATGACCGCCGCTTCCTCGAGCGCGTCACGCGCGCCACCGTCTGGCTCGACCGCGGCCAGACGCGGCGGCTGGACAAGGGCTTTGCCCATTTCGAGGAATGGCGCGACCAGGTGCTGGAAGAAGAAGAGCGCGAGCAGCACAAGCTCGGCCGCCAGATCGTGCGCGAGGAGCACTGGCTGCGCTATGGCGTGACCGCCAGGCGAAAGCGCAACATGCGTCGCCTCGGCGAGTTGCAGACCATGCGCCAGCGCTTCCGCAGCCATCGCGGCGCCGAAGGCACTGCCACCATGGTGGCGAGCGATGCAGCCGAATCCGGCAAGCTGGTGATCGAGGCCAAGGGCATCGACAAGAGCTTTGGCGAGCTCACCGTGGTCAAGGGTTTCTCGACCCGCATCCAGCGCGGCGACCGCGTCGGCCTGGTCGGCCCGAACGGCGCCGGCAAGACGACATTGTTGAAGATGCTGACCGGCGAGCTGGCGCCGGATGCCGGCACCGTGCGGCTCGGCGTCAATCTGGAGATCGCGACGCTCGACCAGAAGCGCGAGTCCGTCGACCCGGCCGAGACGCTGGCGCATTACCTCACCGACGGGCGCGGTGAGAACCTTGTTGTCAATGGCGAGCAGCGCCATGTCGTCTCCTACATGAAGGATTTCCTGTTCAAGCCGGAGCAGGCGCGCACGCCGGTGCGCGAGCTTTCCGGCGGCGAGCGCGCGCGCCTGCTTCTGGCCCGCGTGCTGGCGCGGCCGGCGAATTTGCTGGTGCTCGACGAGCCGACCAACGATCTCGACATGGAGACGCTGGAACTGCTGCAGGAACTGGTCGCGGGCTTTGCCGGAACCGTGATCCTGGTCAGCCACGACCGCGACTTCCTCGACCGCACCGTCACCAGCGTGATCGCGCCGGACGGCAACGGCCGCTGGATCGAATATGCCGGCGGCTATTCCGACATGCTGGCGCAGCGCGGCGGCTCGAAGCTGGAAGACCGCAAGGCGAGGTCGAAGGCCGAGGCGAGCGAGGCTGGATCGAAAGCCGAACAGGCAGCACCCAAAGGCCCCGCCAAAAAGCTCTCGTTCAAGCAGAAATTCGCATTGGACTCGCTGCCCAAGAAGATCGAGGCGGTGACGGCCTCGATCTCGCGGCTGGAGAACAACATCGCCGACCCGTCCTTCTACGAGCGCGACCCGGCCTCGTTCCAGAAGACCATTGCCGCGCTCGACAAGGAGCGCACGACGCTGGCCGCGCTCGAGGAAGAGTGGCTGGAACTGGAGATGCTACGGGAAGAGATGGAGGGATGAGCAGCTTGCTTGCACGCAGATATGCGCTTATTCTATGCGCATGAAGAGAGGTAGGCCATGCTCCATTCAACTGCAAAACCGCAACGCAAATCGGTCAACACCTCGATTGATTCCAGATTGATCGAGGAGGCCAAGGCATTGGGCATCAACATGTCCCGCGCTGCCGAGCAAGGGATCGCTAAGGCAATTTCTGCCGAGAAAACGCGTCGCTGGCAGGAAGAGAACAAGGAAGCGCTCGAAAGCTCCAACGAATATGTCAAACGCAACGGTCTGCCTTTAGCCAAGCACCGGCTGTTTTGATGGCCCGTTATGATTTCTATCGGAACGCAGGAAGCGACGGTTATCTCCTTGATGTCCAGTCCGACATACTGGAACACCTCGACACCAACGTCGTCGTTCCGCTTCTGCCGCCCAACATCGCACCGTTGCCGGCGCGCAGGCTAAATCCGATCTTCAGAATCGATGGCAAAGACCACGTGATGGTCACTCAATTCATTTCGGCTGTAATGGCTTCGGAATTGCGGGCGGCAGAAGGAAACCTCGCAAGACATCACGATGAGATCGTCGCCGCTCTCGACATGCTGTTTCAGGGCTTCTGAGCGGTAGCTCAAGACCGCCGCTGTTCCTCACCCCGACGTCTTCGCAGCCCAGGCCTTCAGCGCCTCGTCGAAAACCTTCTCGCCCGGGATGCCCTTTTCCATGGTGAGCAGCGCGCGGCGTCCGGTCTTGTAGACCACGGGCACGTCGATCCAGTCCTGGCCGCGAAGCAGCGTCAGGTTGGCGTCCTCGTCCGCCTTGGTGTCGTTGAGCGCGACGAGGAAGAAGCCGTCGGCGATCTTGGCCGGAATGCCGATCAGCGGGCTGCCGGCGTCCTGTTCGGAGCTCTTCATGGCGATGCGCAGGATGTTGTCGACGCCGCCGCCGTCAAACCCTTCCGGCGTCAGGAAGATCATCTCGACGATGTGGCTGGCCGGCAGCGTCTGGTCGGTGTTGCGCCGGATCGTCATGCGCAGCTGGATATTCTTGCCGGGGATCGTCGCCTCGGCGCGGATCGCCGGTTCGGGCGGCAGATCGCCGCCGGGCGATTCCTGCACCAGCGACCAGACGATGCTGCCGGGCTCGGCCGTGCCCTGCTGCGTGCTGGTGCGCTCCTCATAGAAGATCGCCTTCTGTCCTACCGGCACGGTCGCAGTCGTCGGCGCTGGCGCGGGCGGCGTCGTGCCTGCGGCCGGCGGCGTTGCTCCAGCCGCCGGTGGCGTGGTGCCAGCCGCGGGCGGCGTTGCCGCATCAGCCGCGGGCGGTGTTGTTCCGGCCGCTGGCGGCGTCGGATTGGCGGCGTCGGTCGGAGCCGGCGTTGCGGCAGGCGCCTCGGGCGTTTGCGTGGCCGGAACAGGCGGTGTCGTCACCGGCGCGGCCGGCGGCCGGGAGGTCAGCGCCGCGACGGATTCGCCTTCGCCGATCGTGGCCTGTCCGCCGGCCGGACCGGGATCGGTCTCCTTGCCCTCGGGTGTCAGGCGTTGCGTGAATTTGGTCGCGTCGGCCGGCTCGCTGGCGCTGGGCGCAGCCGGCGCGGCCGCCGTCTCCGTCGCCGGCTTGGCCGGAGCCGGCTTGACCAGCGGCTCGGTCGAGACCGTCTTGCTGCCACCGCCAAGGCCGAAGAGCGAGCCGAACGCATTCTTGTTCAGCCATATGCCGTAGCCGCCGCCGGCGAGCACCAACAGCGCGATGAGAGCGGCGATCAAGCCGCCATAGCTGCGCTTGCGTTCCTGCCGCTGTGGCCGCAGGCGCTGGAAGGTATCGGCCGCCGGCTGCTCGTCATTGGCAAAGACATCGCCGCCGTCATCGGCATCGTCCATGCCCGTCAGGCCTACATCGTCCTCGCGCGGCGACGGCATCGGCGGCGGCGCCTTCTGCCAGGCTGGTTCGGCCTTTGGCGCGGTCTGCCAGTTCGGCTCCGTCCTTGCCGTGTTCTGCCACGCCGGCTCGGCTTTCACGGGGTTCTGCCGCGCGGGCTCCGCCTTCGGCGCACTTTGCCAGCTTGGTTCCGTCCTGGCGGGCGCGGGCGCCGGCCTGAACGGTTCGGATTTGAACGGATCCGGCTTGGCAGGCTCAGGCGCCGCCGGCTGGCGGGAATGGCTCGGCTGGTTCTTGTTGCGGTCGATGGAGGAGAAAATATGCTCCAGCTCCGCCAGCGGATCCTCGGCCGGAACGGGTTTGGCATATTCACGCTCGACGCTGGAGATGGCATCTTCCAGCGAGCGCTTCTGCTTGCTGACGACATCGGGCGCAAGCGGCGGGGAATACTCGGCGAGCTTCTTCGCCAGCACCGCGCGGGCACCGTCGTATATCTGTTTGCGCACCTCGAACGAAGGGTCCACCTTCTTGTCGATCTGCTTTTTCAGAACACTAACGAAATCTGCCATGCGTCAGGTGACCTGCATTCTTTTCCCGCCGGCCGCAAATCAGCCGTAGCGCCGGGAAGGGCTGTGAAACTAGTCTTGAAACGGATCGGTCACAAGTATTGTGTCGTCCCGCTCGGGGCTGGTGGAGAGCAGCGCCACCGGGGCGCCGATCAGCTCCTCGATATGGCGGACATATTTGACGGCTTGCGCCGGCAGATCATTCCAGCTTCTGGCGCCGGCCGTGGTTCCCTTCCAGCCTTCGAGCGTCTCGTAGATGGGCTCGACCCGCGCTTGCGCGCCCTGGCTGGCCGGCAGGTAATCGATCGTCTCGCCATCGAGCCTGTAGCCCGTGCAGACCTTGATCTCGTCCAGCCCGTCGAGCACGTCGAGCTTGGTGAGAGCGATACCCTTGATGCCGTTGACGGCGACGGCCTGGCGCACCAGCACGGCGTCGAACCAGCCGCAGCGGCGCTTGCGGCCGGTGACCACGCCGAACTCATGGCCGCGCGTGCCGAGGAACTCGCCGATCTCGTTCTTCTGCTCGGTCGGGAACGGTCCCTCGCCGACGCGCGTCGTGTAGGCCTTGGCGATGCCGAGCACATAACCGATGACGCCGGGGCCCACGCCCGAGCCGGCAGCCGCCTGCCCGGCCACGGTGTTGGACGAGGTGACGAAGGGATAGGTACCGTGGTCGATGTCGAGCAGCGTGCCCTGCGCGCCCTCGAACAGGATGCGCTCGCCGGCGCGACGCTTGTCGTCGAGCACCTTCCAGACGCGGTCCATGTAGGGCAGGATCTCGGCGGCCACCGAGGTCAGCTCCTGCATGATCGCCTCATGCGTCGCTTCCGCATGGCCGAGCCCGCGACGCAGCGCGTTGTGGTGCGTCAGCAGCCTGTCGACCTTCAAGGGAAGTGTTTCCAAATCCGCCAAATCCATCACCCGCACCGCGCGCCGTCCCACCTTGTCCTCATAGGCGGGGCCGATGCCGCGGCGGGTCGTGCCTATCTTGGTTCCGGAATTTGAGGCGGCGTCTTCGCGGAATCCGTCCAGCTCCCGGTGCAGCGACAGGATAAGCGCGGTGTTTTCGGCTATTTTCAGGCGCTCCGGCGTGACCTCCACGCCCTGCTCCTTGAGCTTCTTGGCTTCGGCGACGAAGGCATGCGGATCGAACACCACGCCATTGCCGATGATCGAAAGCTTGCCTTCCCGCACCACGCCCGAGGGCAGCAGCGACAGCTTGTAGACCTTGCCGTCGACGACCAGCGTATGGCCGGCATTGTGGCCGCCCTGGAAGCGCACGACCACATCGGCCCGTTCCGACAGCCAGTCGACGATCTTGCCCTTGCCTTCGTCGCCCCATTGCGAGCCGACGACCACCACATTGGCCATGTTCTTTTCCCTTGAAATGCCGCGCGGGCGGCCTGAAACGACAGGCCTCTATAGCGTCTAGCGCAGGCGGGCGCGACCCTTTCTTTGCCGCCGAAACCATCCTTGGAGCATGACCCCGAACCGAAGGTCAGCGAACCCAAAAAGCGGGAACCGGCTTTCGCAAGTGACCATGCTCCACACAGGAGTTGGATCAAAATGACGCCGCCGGCGAAACGTCAACCTGATCCAGGCACAACAAATTCCGGCTTTCGCATCATTTACTTGCCGCCGCCTCCACTCTAGGCCGGGCTGAACCCTCGAACACCGAGGCCGGAACCTTCATGCACCGAGCCGCCTATCTGTTCCTTCTGTCGACCATGCTCCTGTGGGGCGGCAATTCGGTGGCAGGCAAGCTTGCCGTCGGCCATGTCTCGCCGATGACGCTGGTGTTCCTGCGCTGGGTGATGGCGGTGCTGATCCTGCTGCCCATAGGCTGGCGGACGCTGCGCGAGGATTGGCCTGAAGTGCGCAGGCACTGGAGGTTGCTTGCCGGCCTCGGCGCCTGCGGCTTCACCATCTTCAACGTCATCTTCTACACGGCGCTCAACTACACGACCGCCATCAACGTCTCGATCGAGCAGGCAGCCATTCCGATCGTCATCATCCTTGCCAATTTCGTGCTGTTCAGGCTGCGCGTGCAGCCTCTGCAGGTCGTCGGCGTCGTCCTCACCATCGTCGGCGTCGCGCTGACCGCCAGTCATGGCGACCTCGGCCAGCTCTTGAAGCTCGATCTCAACTTCGGCGACGCCATCATGCTTGTCGCGGTGCTTTGCTACAGCCTCTATTCGGTGGGGCTGCGCCTCAAGCCGGCAATCCGCTGGCAGAGTTTCATGCTGGCGCTGTCGATCGCCGCGCTGCTGATCTCCGTGCCCTTCTTCGTCTGGGAGGTCGCATCTGGCCGCGTCATCGTGCCGGATGCGCGAGGATGGGCACTCACGCTCTACACGGCGCTCGGCGCTTCGGTCGTCTCGCAGGTCCTCTACATCAAGGGCAACGAATTGATCGGCGCCAACCGCGCCGGCCTGTTCATCAATCTGGTGCCGATCTTCGGCACGTTGCTTTCGGTGCTGATCGTCGGCGAGCAGTTTCAGGCTTATCAGGCCTTCGCGCTGGCACTTGTCCTCGGTGGCATTGCGCTTGCCGAGTACAGCGGCAGCCGAGCAGCGCTGCAGACGGGATGATGTCTCAAATCATGCGCCAAGCAGCCGCCGGGTGACGGCCATATCATAAATTAGCGGCCCGCCTGCTGCTGCAGGCGGGGCATTTCATGTCGGACGATGGATGATCGGCTACTCGACACCGACGTCGAAGCGAAGCCGCTTCGCCGAGTCGATCGACTTGTGCGCGCGCACCTGCTCCAGCACTTTTTCCGGGAAGGGCGCGTCGAGATAAAGCAGCGCGATCGCATCGCCGCCCGGCCGGTTGCGGCCGAGTTGGAAGTTGGCGATGTTGACGCCGTTCTCGCCGCACACCGTGCCGAGCAGGCCGATGATGCCGGGCGCGTCGGCATTGGTGGTGTAGAGCATGTGCTGGCCGACCTCGGCGTCGAGATTGATGCCCTTGATCTGGATGAAGCGCGGCTTGCCGTCGGAAAAGCAGGTGCCGGCGATCGAGCGCGTCCTGTGCTCGGTCTTGACGGTGAGCTTGATATAGCCGTCGAACACACCCGACTTGTCGCGCTTGACCTCGGCAACGATGATGCCGCGCTCCTTCACCATGATCGGCGCCGACACCATGTTGACGTCGGAGACTTGCGGCCGGATGAGGCCGGCAAGGGCGGCGCTCACCAGCGCGCGCGTGTTCATCGTCGCGGTCGAGCCGTCGAACAGGATCTCGACCTCCTTGATCGGATCCTCGGTGACCTGGCCGACAAAGGCGCCGAGCACTTCGGCGAGCTTGACGAAGGGTTTCAGCCGCGGCGCCTCCTCGGCGCTGATCGAAGGCATGTTGATGGCGTTGGAGACCGCGCCCTTTATCAGGTAGTCGCTCATCTGCTCGGCGACCTGCAGCGCGACATTTTCTTGCGCCTCGGTGGTCGAGGCGCCGAGATGCGGGGTCGCCACGACATTATCCATGCCGAACAGCGCGTTCTGCTCGGCCGGCTCGACCTCGAACACGTCGATGCCGGCGCCCGCCACCTTGCCGCTCTTCAGCGCCGCGACCAGGTCCGCCTCGACGACCAGCCCGCCGCGGGCGCAATTGATGATGCGCACGCCGTCTTTCATCTTGGCGATCGCAGCCGCATCGATGATGTTGCGCGTCTTGTCGGTCAGCGGCGTGTGCAAGGTGATGAAGTCGGCGCGGGCGAAGAGCTCGTCGAGCTCGACCTTCTGGACGCCGAGCTCCTCGGCGCGGCTGTCCGACAGGAACGGGTCGAAGGCGATCACATGCATCTTCAGGCCGACGCCGCGCGTGGCGACGATCGAGCCGATATTACCGCAGCCGATCACGCCCAGCGTCTTGCTGGTGATCTCGACACCCATGAAGCGGTTCTTTTCCCACTTGCCGGAATGGGTCGAGGCATTGGCTTCCGGTATCTGTCGCGCCAGCGCGAAGATCATCGCCACCGCATGCTCGGCCGTGGTGATCGAATTGCCGAAGGGCGTGTTCATCACGATGATGCCCTTGCGGCTGGCGGCCGGGATGTCGACATTGTCGACGCCGATACCGGCGCGTCCGACGACCTTGAGCCTGCCGGCGGCATTGATCAGTTTCTCGGTGACCTTGGTCGCCGAGCGGATGGCGAGGCCGTCATACTGGCCGATCACCTCGATCAGCTTTTCCTTGTCCTTGCCGAGGTCGGGCAAGTAGTCGACGTCGATGCCGCGATCCTTGAAGATCTGCACGGCGGTGGTGGAAAGTTTATCCGAAACGAGAACGCGGGGCGCCATCACGGCCTCCTTGAAGGGGATTGGATGTGTCGGAAAATGGTGGCGGCCGGAGGCCGCCACGGATTTCAGGCCGCTGCCTTGAGCGATGCCTTCTGCGTGGCGAAGGCCCAGTCGAGCCAAGGCAGCAACGCTTCGAGATCGGCGGTCTCTACCGTGGCGCCGCACCAGATGCGCAAGCCGGGCGGCGCGTCGCGGTAGGAGCCGATGTCGTAGGCGACGCCCTCCTTGTCGAGCGAAGACACGATGCCCTTGGCGAAGGCCGCCTGCCCGTCCGCATCGAGCGCCGCCACTTGCGCGTCGGTGAACGAAAGGCACACGGACGTGTTCGAGCGCGTCGCCGGATCGACGGCGAGGTGGCCGAGCCACGCCGACTTGTCGGCGAACCGGTCGAGCACCGCGGCATTGGCGTCCGCGCGGGCAATCAGCGCCTCGAGCCCGCCGATCGACTTCGCCCAGTGGAGCGCGTCGAGATAATCCTCGACGCACAGCATCGACGGCGTGTTGATGGTCTCGCCCTTGAAGATGCCCTCGATCAGCTTGCCGCCGGAGGTCAGGCGGAATATCTTCGGCAGCGGCCAGGCCGGCTTGTAGGTCTCCAGCCGGGCGACCGCGCGCGGGCTGAGGATCAGCATGCCATGCGCGCCCTCGCCGCCCAGCACCTTCTGCCAGGAAAAGGTGACCACATCGAGCTTTTCGAAATCGAGCCGCTGCGCGAAGGCGGCCGACGTCGCGTCGCAGATGGTCAGGCCCTTGCGGTTCGTAGGAATGAAATCGCCATTCGGCACGCGCACGCCCGAGGTCGTGCCGTTCCAGGTGAAGACGACGTCGCGGTCGAAGTCGATCTGGGTCAGGTCGGGCAGTTCGCCGTAGCCGGCCTCGATCTTGCGCATGTCGGCGAGCTTGAGCTGCTTGACGACATCGGTCACCCAGCCGGAGCCGAAACTTTCCCAGGCGACCATGTCGACGCCGCGCTCGCCGAGCAGCGACCACAGCGCCATCTCGACCGCGCCGGTATCCGACGCCGGCACGATGCCGATGCGGTAGTCCGCGGGAACCTTGAGGATTTCGCGCGTCAGCTCGATTGCCTGCTCGAGCTTGCTTTTGCCGATCTTGGCGCGGTGAGAGCGCCCGAGCGCGGCAGCTTTGAGCGCCTCGACCGACCAGCCGGGGCGTTTTGCACAAGGACCTGAAGAGAAATTGGGGTTTGCCGGACGGAGTCCGGGCTTGGTAAGCGTCGTCATCGTGGTCTATCCTTCCAGATAGTGGCCCCTCGTTGGGGAGGGGTGGCCCACGGACGGCGATATGCGCTTAGACCTTCGGCGTCAAGAACAAAGTTTTTGTCGCTGTCAGGATATTCCCTTCGACTGATGCTCGATCCGAAACGAAAACGGCGGGGCCTTCAGGACCCGCCGTCGAACCTCTGCGCCTACTCCGCTCACCAGAGATCGTAACGCAGCCCAAGCTTGATCTGATGGTTGCTGATGCCTTTGTGGACAGGGAAGGAATTCAGGCTTGCGGCCGTAACATATTCGGCATCGGGCGCGGAGAAATACTGATAGCCAAGATCGATCAGGACATTCTTCGAGACCTGGTAGGCAAGGCCGGCGTTCAATGTGTACGCCAAGGAATATTTCGTTTTGCTGCTGCGCTGAGAGAAGTCGTCGCTTGCGTCACCGTTGTCGGTGAAATAATCCGCCGAAAGACTGTATTTGCTTTGAACGATACCGATACCTGCGCCAACATAAGGCGTGACGCCGACATATGTGCCAAGGTCGACATAGCCGTTCAATATGCCTGAGAAGGCATAGTTCTTGAGGCTTCCAGCTCCCACGGTCGCCGTTGCCGGCGCCACCACGGTGGCTGTGTCGTCATAGCTGAAGCTGGCTTTGTTGCCGGGCAGGTAGCCGAGGTTGAGGTCGGCGCGGAGATAGTCATTGAAATGATACCCGAAGCCGACGCTCGCGAAATAGGCGTCCTCGCTCTCGCTGAAGCTGGCGCTGGCGATCGCTGACGGGAAGGTGAAATCCCCGTTTTTGAAGCTCTTCTGCGGCAGATAGGCGACATCGCCGCGCAGGTACCAGCCCGAGCCGACCTCGACCGGCTGGTAGTCCGGCGCCTGGTCGGCATAGACCGGCGGATCGTAGTCCGCCGCCAGCGCCGGCGTCATCGGCAACAGGATGGTTGCGGCAAGCGTCGACGCGATACGCGATCTGGATATCATGGTCCCCGGCTCCCGAAATTGGCGCCAACCGCGAACGCGGGCGCCGTTTCAAGGAGCCATTGTTAACCATAGTGGTTAAGTGCGGGTTAAGGATAACAGCCGGTTACCGAATTGATTTTGATTGGATTTAAGCGGTCATAGGAAAGCGAAGGCCGCCCGGCTGGCGCCGGGCGGCTTTAAAATTCCAGGACTAGGAAGCGATTACTTGGTGTAGATCGGTTCCGGCGGAACGTAAGGCTCCGGCGGCGGAGCGCAGTCGGACTGGCCGCCGAACTGGTAGCGGAGACCGCCGCGCACTTCATGCACGTTGATGCCACGATCGTAACCAGGGCCGACATTGCTGTCCGAAGCGTATTCGAACATCTTGCCGCCATTGATATGGCTGTAGCGGTAGCCGACGTCCAGCTTGACGCGTTCCGTCAGGCAGTAGGACGCACCGGCCATAAGGGCATAGGCAAAGCGCCAACCCTTGCCGCCGCGATGGAAAAAGTCGCCATCGTCGTCGCTGTTGTGAAGCGTATCCCACTTGACCCAGGCGCCGCCGATGCCGGCGCCGACATAGGGCGTGATACCATGCCAGGTGCCGATATCGATATAGGCATTGGCCAGAAGCAGCAGCGCCGAATAGGAGGACGTGTCGACGGAAGTACAGGGCACGCCGCCGCCGCAGAAGCCGACGGTCGAGCCGCGGAAGTTCGACTTGCTCATCCAGTCCGCAGTGAGATCGGTGCGGAAATACTGGTTCACCTGATAGCCGATACCGGCGCCCGCAGATAAGGCACCCTTGAGGGAGCCCGTGGCGAAGCTGCCTTGAGTCTGGGGCGCGGCCCCGTAAGTGATGTAGTCAGCGCCGCCGAAGCGGGACCAATGATAGTCGATGTCGCCGCGGATGTACCAGCCGCCGACATCGATCGGCTGCTGTTCGACGACCGGCGGCGGCGCCTCTTCGATTTGCGGTTCGGGGAGGTCGGCCGCGAAGAGCGGTCCGGCCAAGCCCGCGAACAGCGCGGCAAGCAATGCCATTCTTGCTGTTTTGAACATTCTGTCACCCCTAAGAAGCCTCGGGACGACATCGCCCGAAGATGATTGACCTCGGGTGTGGATAATGAATTGCAAAGGTTAAAAGCCGTTTAACCGTACCGATTAACCACGAATCTATACAATTTTAGAGGGAACCCCGTTGTCCGAACGGCCCGCCCGGCGACGAAAAAGCCCGCCTGGCGGCGGGCTTGAAGACCTTGTTGAAACCCGGCGGCCGGCTTCAGGCGGCGCTGCGGGTTTCCTGCAGGATGCCGACAATGTCGTTGACGACCGCTTCGACCAGTTGCGGATCGTCGCCCTCGGCCATGACGCGGATGAGCGGCTCGGTGCCAGAAGGCCGGATGACGAGGCGGCCGGACGTGCCGAGCCGGTTGCGCCCTTCCTCGATCGCCGCCTTGACCGGCGCTTCCTCCAACGGCTTGCCGCCCGAGATGCGGACATTCTTCAGCAGCTGCGGCACCGGCTCGAACTTCTTCGACAGCTCGCTGACCGGGCGGTTCTGCCGCTTGATGCAGGCCAGCACCTGCAGCGCCGAGACGAGGCCGTCGCCGGTGGTCGAGAAATCGGAAAGCACGATGTGGCCCGACTGCTCGCCACCGACATTCAAGCCGTGCGCGCGCATATGCTCGACCACGTAGCGGTCGCCGACCTTGGTCCGGTGCAGCTGCAGCTTCATGTCGCCGAGGAAGCGTTCCAGGCCGAGATTGGACATCACGGTGGAGACGACGCCGCCGCCGGCCAACCTTCCGCTCTGGTGCCAGGATTCGGCGATCAGCGCCATGATCTGGTCGCCGTCGACGATCGCGCCATTCTCGTCGACGATGACGACGCGGTCGGCGTCGCCGTCGAGCGCGATGCCGATGTCGGCGCGCACCTCGTGCACCTTCTTCTGCAGGCCGGCCGGATGGGTCGAGCCGCATTCCTTGTTGATGTTGAAGCCGTTCGGCTCGACATTGATCGCCACCACCTCGGCGCCGAGTTCCCACAGCGCCTCGGGCGCCACCTTGTAGGCTGCGCCGTTCGCGCAGTCGACGACGATCCTCAGGCCCGAAAGCGACATCGAGCGCGGCAGCGTGCGCTTGGCGAATTCGATATAGCGGTCATGCACGCCGTCGACGCGCTTGGCCCGGCCGAGCCCGTCGGAATCGGCGAGCGCCAGCTCGATGTCCTTGTCGAGCATGCCTTCGATGCGCTCCTCGATCTCGTCGGAGAGCTTGTACCCGTCGGGACCGAAGAGCTTGATGCCGTTGTCGTAGTAGGGATTGTGCGAGGCCGAGATCATCACGCCGATGTCGGCGCGCAATGAGCGCACCAGCATCGCGACCGCGGGCGTCGGTATGGGACCGAGCAGGAAGACGTCCATGCCGGCGGCGCACAGGCCCGCCACCATCGCGTTCTCGATCATGTAGCCGGAAAGCCGCGTGTCCTTGCCGAGCACGACGCGGTGACGATGATTGCCGCGCTGGAAGGAGAGCCCGGCGGCCATGCCGACGCGCATGGCGACCTCGGCCGTCATCGGAAATTTGTTGGCGCGTCCGCGGATACCGTCGGTGCCGAAATACTGACCTGCCATGTGCCTTACAGTCCCCGTCGGTTCTTCAGCCGCCCGTCTTGCCACAATTGGGGCCGCATCCGATCATCAAATTTCATGATTATATATTACCAATCCTTAGAAAAACATTGTCGCGGGCGGCGCAAGTGATTCGGCAGCCTATCACCACCTTTGACTTGCCGGCGCTACACCTGCCCATGCGAGGCTCTTCGGCGCCCTATCCACCGGCAAAGCTTGACTGGCGGCGAACCGGCAAGCAATTCATCACCTTATCGGGAGCAACACACTTTGTGACGGCGCCCACGCCGGAAGCATCTGGCGCAACCGGACATTGAGAGTTATTGATTTGGCATAGGGACACTTATTGGCGGCAGCAAGGGAGAAAACGCCATGCTTATTCATAGACTTGCAGCTTTGACGGGTATCACCGTCGCAACCTTGTTCCTGGCGGCGCCGGCCAACGCGCTGACCATGGCCGAGTGCAGCACCAAGTATAACGCGGCCAAGGATGCGGGAACGCTCGCTGGCCAGACCTGGAACCAGTACCGCAAGGCGCAGTGCGGCAGCGACGCTTCCGCCGCCACCGACACCAAGGCGGCGACAGACGCCAAGGCGGCGACCGATACGAAGGCCGCCGACACCAAGCCCGCCAAGAAGACGAAGGCGGCGGCCGCCGCTACCGACGACGCCGCCAAGGGCCTGAGCTCCAAGGAATGCAGCGCCAAATACCAGGCTGCGAAATCCGCCGGCACGCTGAACGGCATGAAGTGGAACGACTTCCGCAAGGCCGAGTGCGGCGCCGGCGCAACCGCCGCGGCGGCAACCGCGCCCGCCAAGACGGCCAAGACCTCGACCGCGGCTGCCGACGGCGGCAAGGGCCTGAGCATGGCCGAATGCAGCACCAAGTACCAGGCTGCGAAAACGGCGAACACGCTCAAGGGCATGAAGTGGAACGACTTCCGCAAGGCCGAGTGCGGCGCCGGCGCCGACGATGACGACACCGTGCCGGCTCCGACGGAAGCCACCTACACCAACGAGCCGGCGAAGCCGTCCGTCGCCGCGCCGAAGGGCGTCAGCTTCCCGAAGGCGATTTCGCCGAAATTCGCCACCGAGACCCCGGCCAAGGGCCGCATGCACACCTGCCTCGAGCAGTACTACGCCAACAAGGATGCCAACACGCTGAACGGCCTGAAGTGGATCCAGAAGGGCGGCGGCTTCTACAGCCTGTGCAATGCCAAGCTGAAGAGCTGATCGCCTAGTCTCTTCCAGAGAAAGGCCCGCGCATCGCAAGATGCGCGGGCCTTTTTGTTGGGTGCTCACAAAGGTCATACCCACGCTACAAGGAGGCTCGCCGTCGGCTACGCTTCCAATCTCCCCCTTTGTGGGGGAGATGTCCGGCAGAGGGGGCGAAGGATCGCTACTTTGCGGTCGTCATTCTAATGCGTGTCGCGCTGGAGCGGATTCAGGCTACGCGCTTTAAGGCGTTGCAACGGTTGAGAATTTTGCTTCGATGCGCCCTTCGGCTACGGTCACGGCAAGCCGGTCAGACTCGAGGATGGCGAAGAGAGGCCGGCGGGACAGCGCCCCTCTCTGCCCTGCCGGGCATCTCCCCCACAAGGGGGGAGATTGGCTGTCGCGCCGGGTTTCGCCAATTCACCAGCCGCGCCAGCTAAACCTTTGGCGCTCCCAAAACGAAAACGCCGCGGTTTGATCCGCGGCGTTTGTTTGTATCGTCTACCGAACCTCAGCCCTGCGGCTGCGGTTCCATGCCGCCTTCGGGCTCGGGGCCCTTCTTGCGGCGGCCGCCGGTGCCGGCCTTCGGCACGGCCGAGCCGCGGCTGGGCGGAGTGTCGTCGCCGAGGTCGCGGGCGGGCTTGTTGCCGGCGATCAGCTGCTTGATCTCGTCGCCCGACAGCGTCTCGTATTCGAGCAGCCCTTCGGCGAGCGCGATCCATTCCTTCTTCTTCTTGGTCAGGATGGTCTTCGCGGTCGAATAGGCGTCGTCGATCAGCCGGCGCACCTCGGCGTCGATGATCTGGGCGGTCTCTTCCGAGATGTTCTGCGTGCGCGCCACCGAATGGCCGAGGAAGACCTCTTCCTGGTTGTCGCCATAGGCGACGTGGCCGAGCTTGTCGGAGAAGCCCCAGCGCGTGACCATGGCGCGTGCCAGCTTGGTCGCCTGCTCGATGTCGGAGGAGGCGCCGGAGGTGATGTTCTCCTTGCCAAACTTGAACTCCTCGGCGACGCGGCCGCCCATCATGATGGCGAGCCGCGACACCATGTATTTGTAGCTCATAGAATAGCGGTCGCCTTCCGGCAGCTGCATGACCATGCCGAGCGCGCGGCCACGCGGGATGATCGTCGCCTTGTGCAGCGGATCGGCGGACGGCACGTTGAGAGCCAGGATCGCGTGGCCGGCCTCGTGATAGGCGGTGAGCTCCTTCTCGGCCTGCGTCATGGCCGACGAGCGGCGCTCGGCGCCCATCATGATCTTGTCCTTGGCGTCCTCGAACTCGGCCATGGTGACGAGCCGCTTGTTGCGGCGCGCCGCCATCAGCGCGGATTCGTTGACGAGGTTCATCAGATCGGCGCCGGAAAAGCCCGGCGTGCCGCGTGCAACCACCTTGAGGTCGACATTGGGCGCCAGCGGCACGTTGCGGACATGCACCTTGAGGATCTTCTCGCGTCCGACGATGTCGGGGTTCGGCACCACGACCTGGCGGTCGAAACGGCCGGGCCTCAGCAGCGCCGGGTCGAGCACGTCGGGCCGGTTGGTGGCGGCGATAAGGATGATGCTTTCGTTGGATTCGAAACCGTCCATCTCGACCAGCAGCTGGTTCAGCGTCTGCTCGCGCTCGTCATTGCCGCCGCCGAGGCCGGCGCCGCGATGGCGGCCGACGGCATCGATTTCGTCGATGAAGATGATGCAGGGCGCGTTCTTCTTGGCCTGGTCGAACATGTCGCGCACACGTGATGCGCCGACGCCGACGAACATCTCGACGAAGTCCGAGCCGGAAATGGTGAAGAACGGCACGTTGGCTTCGCCGGCGACGGAGCGGGCGAGCAGCGTCTTGCCGGTGCCGGGCGGTCCGACCAAGAGCACGCCGCGCGGGATCTTGCCGCCGAGGCGCTGGAACTTCTGCGGATCGCGCAGGAATTCGACGATCTCTTCGAGGTCTTCCTTGGCCTCGTCGACGCCGGCGACGTCCTGGAAGGTGACGCGGCCATGCGCCTCGGTCAAAAGCTTTGCCTTCGACTTGCCGAAGCCCATGGCGCGGCCGGAGCCTGATTGCATCTGGCGCATGAAGAATATCCATACGCCGAGGATCAGGATCATCGGCAGCCACGAGATCAGATAGCCGAACAGCGAATTGGAGCCGTCGGTTTCGGGCTTGGCGGTGATGGTGACGTTCTTGTCCTGCAGCCTGGAGACCAGCGACGGGTCGCCGGGCGAGTAGGTCTGGAAGCCATTGGCGTTGTCCGTGTAGTTGCCGAAGATGCGGGCGCCGGCGATGGTCACGCTCTTGACCCGGCCGGACGCGACATCCTGCAGGAACTGCGAATAGGCGATATCCGTCGTGGCACCGCGCGTCTGGGGCGTCTGGAAAAGATTGAACAGGGCGATGAGCAGGACCGCTATGATCGCCCAGAGCGCGAGGTTGCGATAATTCGGATTCATCTATTGTCCCGTTGGGGTCCCGCGTACGGACCCGCGATGATGGAGAAGCTTGGGCCTAACATAGGGAGAGCGCCTCCCCTTGCCAAGCAGAACAGCACGTATCGGTTAAGCTTTCGCCCACCCTCGGCCGCCATCATGGCCGTGGAATGGCGGCGCCGGCGGCGGCGGCGCACCGACAAGGGCCGCGGCGGCGGCGGCGAGCGCGAGATCGAAGGACGGCAGGAAGCGGGCGAAAGGGGCTACCACTGGGACCATCGAGATCGCCCGCGGGCCGGCATCGCCGCCAGTGAAATCAAGGCGTTCGTCTCCAGACCACAGCGCGGGCTCCGCGGCAAGCGCGGCGCGCGAAAGGCTTGGTGGGATATCCTCGCTCAAAGGCGCTTTCCTGGCGGCGGCGGACCCCAGCGGCGCGATCACCAAGCCGTCCGGCCCGTCTTTCAAAGTGATGCGTCGCCGGTTGTCCCAAAGCTGGTTATCCGACGGCGGCAGGGCGGCGGGCAGGTTGCGGTTCTCGCGGCGCAGGAAAATGCCGGTTCGGCGCGCGTCGACCACCGTCCGCGACAATGTGGCGCAAAGCGGAGCCGACCGCAGGCGGAAAAGCAGCGCGGCGCAGCGCGCCTCGTCGGCGAGGAACGACACGCCGCCGACAGCGGCCAAAAGGATGCGCAGCGCATAGAGGGCGGCTTGGCCATCCTCATGCTCGGTAAACTCGCGGTCGAGGCGGATGAGGCCCGGAACCGGCCTGTCGGCAAACGCGTCGATGAGCATGGCGGCGCGTCGACCGATGTCGTGGCGCTCGAGAGCCGCCTGCTGCGACCGTGCCAACGCTTCCGCGATCCGCCGTTCGCCATCACCCTGCCCAAGCTTTGCCCGCACGCGCGGCCGCTCGAACCGGATATCGACATTGGTAGGGTCCTCGATCCAGCCGATGTCGCGAGCCCGCAGCATCTCGCGCAACACCGCGCGCCTGATGCCTAGCAGCGGCCGGACGATCCATGTCCGCCAGTCGTGCAGCGTGGCGGGCGCCATGCCGGCAAGGCCCCGGCCTTCCTCGTCACGGGCCTGCCGCATCAGCACCGTCTCGGCCTGGTCGTCGGCGGTATGGCCGGTCAGGATCAGCTTGATGCCTTCGGGGCCGGCCGCTTCGGCAAGCAGCCTGTAGCGTGCCTCGCGCGCGGCGGCCGGCAGACCGGTCGCGGGCTTGTCGCCGCGCCAGGGAAGAATGCGATGCGCGATGCCGCGCTCGGCGCAGAAGCGTTGAACGAACCGCGCCTCGGTGGCCGAGTCCGGCCTCAGGCCATGATCGATGGTCACCGCGAGCAGCCTGGCGGCCAATGCGGTCCGGTTGAGGTGATCTTTGAGGAGAAGGAGAAGGGCGGTCGAGTCGCTGCCGCCGGACACGGCCGCAACGGCGCCGGTCGAAAGATCTAGGTCGGAGAAAAGGTGGTCTGAAAGGTGAGTTTTGGTATCGGGCGTCAGCACGCCGCCAGCGCCTTTTCCTGCTTGATGCGTTCCTTGAGCGCGCCGGAAACATCGGGATAGCGCTTGCCGATCTCGCTGAAGGTGGCGCAGGCCACGTCGTTCTGCTTCAGGCCGACCAGCGAAACGCCGAGCTTGAGCAACATGTCGGGCGCCTTCTTGGCCTTCGGGTATTCCTTGCTGGCGGCGAGGAATATCTCGGCCGCGTCACGGTATTTCTGCTGGCCGAGCAGCGACTCGCCCAGCCAGTAATGCGCATCCGCCGCCTTGGCGTCCTTGGGGAAGCGCGAAATATGATCGCGAAAACCCTGCTCGGCGGTCGGGTAATCGCCCGACAGGATGAACTGGTAGGAGTTGCGGTAGAGCTCGTCGGGATCGTTGGTCGACGGCAGCGCGGCAACTTGCGTGTCGCCGGCCTTGTTCTTCTTGGCCGGCGTCTCGGCGGAAGGAGCGCTTGCGGTGGCCGCCGGGGCTTCCGCCGGCGCGCCGGCCTGCGGGCCGGTCTCGGCATTGACGACATTGCCGTTCTTGTCGACGGTGATGGTGCCGAAATTCTTCGGCGGCGCGCCGGTGATCAGCTTGCCGGGATCGCCGGTCTGCGATTCCACGATGACGTCGCCGACGCTTTTGCCGCCGCTGTCTTGCCCGCCGGTGTCGGCCGGCGCCTGCGTCGCCGGAGCCTGGGCGACGCTGTTGTCGGTTCCGGCGTCGCCGGTGCCGGATTGACCGGTGCCCGCATCGCCGAGATTGGTGTTGCCGTCGTTGCTGTTCCCGTCCTGGGGCGCGGCTTCCGATTTCTTCTGCCCGGCCGGCTTGGCGCCTCCTTGCGAACCGCCCTCGAGCTGCTGGAAACGGAACTCATTGTCTTCCTGCTGCTTGCGCATCTGTTCCTGCATCTGCAGGATCTGGAAATTGAGCTCCTCGATCTTGCCGTTCATCTGGCGAAGCTGGTCCTCCAGACCAGTCATGCCAGCGCCGCCATCCTGCTGCGCGATCTGCGCCTGTTCCGGCTTCTTCTTGTCGCCGAAGATGCCAAGCGTCGGCAGATGGAAGGTGAACCCGCTGTCGGAGGCCCGCCCGGCACTGTCGGCCGAGGCGGCAAGGCTTGGGAGGCTTGATACGAGCAGCAGCGCAAGCGTGCCGCTCAGGACCGTTCTGAAATGCATTCTGTCTCTCGCGGTGGGTGTTGGCCTGATGCGCCTTTCCAAATCAAACAGTGGGAGAAAGCGCCCTCGCGCTCATAGCAGGACGCGAGACTTCGGCCAAATTTTGTTTCAATCCGTTGCAAATGAAAAAGGCGGCCCTGAGGCCGCCTTTCATTTTGGGATGTTGTATTTTTGTCGCCTGGGACGCCTGGTGCCCTTGGCGAAAATCGATCAGGAGCCGGCGCCGGAAAGCGTGGTGACGGCGCGGCGGTTCTGCGACCAGCAGGAGATGTCGTCGCAGACCGCGACCGGACGCTCCTTGCCGTAGGAGATCGTCTTCAAGCGGCCAGCGGAGACGCCCTTGGAGACCAGGAAGTCGCGCGTGGCGGCGGCGCGGCGGGCGCCCAGCGCCAGATTGTACTCACGCGTGCCGCGCTCGTCGGCATGGCCTTCGATGACGATCGCGTACTGGCGGTACTGGTTGAGCCACTGCGCCTGGCGGGCCAGCGTGGTCTGCGCATCGGCGCGGATCGACGAGGAATCGGTATCGAAGAAGATGCGGTCGCCGATGTTGACGGTGAAGTCCTGCGCCGAACCCGGCGTAGCGGCGCCGGCACCGTTGAGGCCGAGATCGGCCGCGCTGTTCGGGGTCTTCTTCGAGGCGCAACCGGTAATGGCGAGAGCCGCCACCAGCGCGATCATGGCCGGGTTTCGGGTAAGTGCTGCGATACGGCCCATGCCGCCTCTCCTTCGCATTCGAGTGATTTCGTTGATCACCCAGTAACCACGTTTGGGTTAACCGGCATTCAAGAAACACGGTTAATGTTTGGTTTCGAGCCGCCGTCCGCGACTGCTTGGCCCCACGCTTTCCAAGGGGCGACATTGCGCGCGGACCCTAGGCGGAAATGCGGCCAAAACATGAAAAAAGAGGGAATTGGGGAACTGGAGAATTGAAGAACTGGAGAAACAGGTCACTTCAGCGACCCTCTGAGATTCACCAGCATTGCGTAGGTCTGGTTGTAGGATCGCAGCCACTCGTCAAACCGTGCCTTCGAAATGTGCCCGAGGTTGAAGGCGTAAGAGATCCATGTCTCGACTTCGCTGGCGCGTCCAACGTAGCGTTCCTGCTTCTTCAGTTCTCCAGTTCCCCGCCCCTCACTCCAAAAGCGGCGACCACGCCGGGTCCGATGCATAGTTCGCGGTCGGAATCTGCTGTTCGTTGCGGCCGGTGAGATCGACCGAGACCAGCTTGGGACCGCCGGCGGTGTCGCGGAAGAACATCAGCACGCGACCATTCGGCGCCCAGGTCGGACCCTCCTGCTGGAAGCCGGAGGACAGGATGCGCTCGCCCGAGCCGTCGGTCTTCATGACGCCGATCTGGAATTCGCCGCCGCTCTGCTTGGTGAAGGCGATGAGGTCGCCGCGCGGCGACCAGACGGGCGTCGAATAGACGCCGTCGCCGAAGGAGATGCGGTGCGGATTGGAGCCGTCCGCGCCCATGACGTAAATCTGCGAACGGCCGCTGCCGCCGCCGCGGTCGGAGGTGAAGACGATCTGCGAGCCGTCCGGCGAATAGGAAGGAGAAGTGTCGATCGCGGTCGAATCGGTGAGCCGCGTCGTCGAACGGCTCCTCAGATCCATGGCGAAGATGTTGGAATTGCCGTCATCGCGCAGCAGGCTCATGATCACCTTCTGGCCGTCGGGCGAAAAGCGCGGCGCGAACGTCATGCCGGGGAAGTTGCCCACCAGCTCGCGCTGTCCAGTCTCGATCTGCAGCAGATAGACCTTCGGCTGCCCGCTTTCATAGGACATGTAGGTGATTTCCTGCCGGTTCGGCGAGAAGCGCGGCGTCAGAACGATCGCGCGGCCGTCCGACAGGTAGCGCACATTGGCGCCGTCCTGGTCCATGATGGCGAGCCGCTTCTTGCGGGCGTTCTTGGCGCCGGACTCGTCGACGAAGACGACGCGGGTGTCGAAATAACCCTTTTCGCCGGTGATCTTCTCATAGATCGCATCGGCGATGATGTGCGCGACACGGCGTTGGTTGGCGTCGTTGGCGAAAAACTGCTCGCCGGCCAACTGCTGGTTGCCGAAAATATCCCACAGCCGGTACTGGGCGCGAATGCGGCCATCCGCCTCCTTGCTCACGCTGCCGGTCACCAGCGCCTGCGCATTGATGACCTTCCAGTCGTCGAAACGAGGCTGGGCATCCGGATTCGTGATCTTTTCGACAAAGGCGGCCTTGTCGATCGGCGCGAACAGTCCTGACCGCTTCAGGTCGGCTGCGACGATCTCCGATATCTGCGGTCCAAGCCCTCCCTGAAAGTCAGGGATGGCGATCGGCATCGGCTCGACATTGCCTTTGTTGACGTTGAGCTCGAGGGTTGCTCGGGCAGGCAAGGTGACGGCAGCATTTATGCCCATCGCCATCGCGGCGACCATCAGGAGCGGCTTGAGGATGGATTGCATGTCTTCTCGCTTCTCTTGCTGATTTCTCGGACGCTCAGGCTAAAGACCGAGCATCGCTCTCGGGTCGAAGTTGACGCGAACGTCGGACCATATGTCTTGCTTCCCGGCGGGAACCTGCAGTCCGGCGACGTCGCATTTCTGCACGGCGCGAACCGCGCTGGCGTCGAACTGAGGGTTGCCGCTGGACTTCTCAACGGTCGGGCGGCCCTCCAGCTTGCCGGAGGCATTCAGGTTGAAACGGATGACCACGGTGAAGTTCTCGGAACCTTCGAGGCCCACCGGAAGGGTCCAGCAACCACCGAGTTGATCCTCCAACGCCCCCTGCTCCGACTTGGAGAGCTTCTGGCCCTGGTCCTTTTCGCCGCCGAGCGAGGCCTGCTGGGTCGAGCGCTTGGCGCCGCCGCCGGACGGCTTCTGCTTATCGAGCAGGGCCGTTATCTCGTCGGCGTTGAACTGCTTCTCGTCTGACTTCGGCTTCGAGGAAGCCTCCTTGACCGGCTTTTCCGCATCCTTGCGATCCGGCGCCTTGGCGCTCTCGGCCTGGGCCGGCTGCGGCTTCGGCCGCGCTTCCGGCGCTGGCGCCGAATCCGGAAGCTTTGCCTCTTCCGTCGGCTGATCCTGCGAGATCGCCTCTGCGACGGCGTCAGGCTTGACCTCTTCCTTTTGGATGGCCGCGGTCTTGTCCGGCTGCGGCGCGGGCGTCGGTTCCTTGGCTGGTGTCGGCTTCGGCTCCGTCTGCTTGACCGGCTCGGGCTTGACTTCTTCCTTCGGCGTCGGCGTCGGGGCTACCTCGGTCGCCGGGGTCGGCTTCGGCTTCTCCTGCGGCTTCGGCACGTCCTCGACCGCGGGCTTCTCGGTCGGCGTCGGCGCGGGCGGCGGCGCCGCTGTCTTCTCGACCGGCTTCGGCTTGGCTTCGTCCGTCACCGGCTTGTCGGTATCGACGGAGTTCTCGCCGACCTTCCGGGCGTCGGGCACGACATCGGGACGCTTGGTCGGCAGCGGTGCCGGCTTGTCATGCATGACCGCCTTCTTGTCGCCCTGCAGCGTCTGTGCCACGGCTTCCATCGGCACGATGTCGACCGCCACCGACTCCACGTCGCTGGCAGGCATGGCCGGCGGCGACGACAGCGTGAACAGCCCGAAGGCCAGCGCCACCGCATGCAATATCACCGAAGAGGTGAGGCCGGTCCGCATTGGGCGTCTATTGATCCTGTTCCTGCAGCGAGACCAGGCCGATATTCTTGTAGCCGGCCGCCGAAATGCGAGCCATGACCTTCATCGCCGTGCCATAGTCCGTCGACTTGTCGCCACGGATGAAGATGCGCTCGTCATAGCCGGTCTTGGAAATCGCCTGCAGCTTGGCTACCAGTTCCTCGATCGGAATCTCAGTCTCCTGCAGGAAAATCTTGCCCGCGGCGTCGATCGAAACGGTGATCGGCTGGGTGTCGACATTCATCGCCTTGGCCTGCGTGTCCGGCAGGTCGATCGGAACCCCGACGGTGAGCAGCGGCGCCGCGACCATGAAGATGATCAACAGCACCAGCATCACGTCGACCATCGGCGTGACATTGATTTCGGATATCAGGGCATGGTGACGGCCACGCCGCCTATGGCCGCGCCCGCCTCGCCCCATGCCACCTGCGCCTGCAGACATCCCCATGATCGTTCCTCAGGTCTTCTGCGCTACTTTTTCATCGATTTGGCGCGAGAGTATGGCGGAGAACTCGTCCGCGAACCCTTCCATGCGCACGCCGAGTTTGTTCGCGTCCGATGACAGCTTGTTGTAGGCGATGACCGCGGGAATGGCCGCGAGCAGGCCGATCGCGGTCGCCAGCAGAGCCTCGGCGATACCCGGCGCCACCACCGAGAGGCTGGTGTTCTTCGAGGCGGCGATCGCCTGGAACGACGTCATGATGCCGATGACGGTGCCGAACAGCCCGATGAAGGGTGCGGCCGAGCCGGTGGTGGCGAGGAAACCGAGGCGACCCTCCAGCTTCTCCATTTCGCGCGTCAGCGCCAAGTCCATCGCCTTGTCGATGCGGGTCTGGAGCGCCAGCGCCGATTTCGCGCCCTTTTCGAAACTCTTCTTCCATTCGCGCATGGCGGCGACGAAGATCGCGCCCATGCCGGTGGTCTTGCGGTCGGCCAGCGTCCGATAGAGTTCTTCAAGCGATTGCCCGGACCAGAAGATCTGCTCGAAGCGGTTCAGTGCCAACTTCATCCTGCCATAGGCGACGAGCTTGTCGATGATGATGGCCCAGGTCCAGATCGAGGCGCAGAGCAGGCCGATCATGACCAGCTTGACCACCCAGCCGGCCTGCATGAACAGCGCCCAGATCGATAAATGCGCTGCCGGATCGGCGAGTGCGATGTTTTCCATGACTTAAGTCCTTAAGATTATCCGGGCATCGCTGGCGGCTGGCCCATGGCATCCCTTTGGTCCGATCGCGCGAAGCGTGAAGCTTGCGGGCTACGCCCCGAATGCACCGTTTCGCGGCCTTTTCGAGGCAAATATTGGTGAAAGGAAGGCGCACGGATTGCGCCAATCTTCGCCAATTCCTTCATGAACCGTTATGGTTAAGGATGGGTTAGGACGTAAGGCGCGGCGCATTGCCGCGCATGGCTGCAGCCGTCCGGCCACAGGAGCCGTCTGGTTATCGGCTTCGAGATTGTGCCGGCAACCGAAGGGTCAGGCCTTGGCCCTTGGCATAAAGGCGGCGACCCATTCCTTCGGGAAACGCTTTGGCCGGCCGCTTTCGCCGACGATCGCCGCTTCGACCCTGGCCTCGACCAGCACATCGCCGCCGCGCTTCAAATGCTGGCCCATGAAGATGCGGGCGCCGGAAATGTCGTCGGTGCGCGTGTCGATGGTCAGGACATCGTCCATGCGCGCCGGCGAACGGAAGTCGATCTCCATGCGCCGCACCACCCAGACGATGCGCTCGCCATGCTTGCCGTCCAGGAGTTCGGTGTGGTGGACGCCGGTCAGCCGCAGATAGTCGGAGCGGCCGCGTTCGAGGAATTCGAGATAGCGCGCATGATAGACGACGCCGGAGAAATCGGTGTCGGCATAGTAGACCCGGGCCATCAGCCGATGGCCGAAATCCGTCAGCGCGCCGGAAAGCCCGGCGCTCAGCGCCGCCGATTCACCATGATCGTCCATCGCGCTTTCCTTTTCAGGCCCGAACAGGCACCTAAAGCCCTCGGGCCCTAGGCATTTTTTCTATGCGTGTCGTTATCCCAAAACCGCTGCACACTTTTGGGCGACACGCACTGTTTTCGCGCGCAAACGGGATGGCATTGTTGGGCACGATGATCAAGACCTTGATGGCGGCGCTGCTTGCGTTTGCCGCTTTGGCGTTGCCCGCCGGAGCGGCGACGTTCTCGATGAAACGCGGCCTCAATCTCGACCAGTGGGTGACCTGGCCGAACGAGGACAGATGGGGCGACCGCCAGACGATCCTGCCCTATCCGGAATGGCGCAAATTCCTCAACGAGGACGACCTCAAGGCGCTCAAGGATGCAGGCTTCGACTTCCTGCGCATGCCGGTCGATCCCGCGCCCTTTCTCTCGGATCAGACCGCGGCCCTTCGCGACGACCTCTATGGCAGCGTGCTGGACTCGGCGCGCATGGTCAACCGCGCCGGCCTCAAGGTGATCGTCGACCTGCATCTGATCCCCGCCGGCGGCAATCGCAAGATCGGCATGAGCGACGTCATGCACGATCCGGCCGTCTTCGATGCCTATACCGAGCTGGTGCGCAAGATGGCGCGGACGCTGGCCAAGGAGGATCCGAAGCTTGTCGCGCTGGAATTGATGAACGAGCCGCTGGTCGATTGCGACGCGAGCGGCACCAATCTTTGGCCCGACCTGCAGAAGCGCTTGTTCGCCGCCGCGCGCGCCGCAGCCACCCGGCTCACGCTGGTGCTGAGCGGCGGCTGCTATTCGAACGCGGAGTCGCTGGCCAAAATCGATCCCAGGACGATCGCCGATGACAACGTCATCTGGACCTTCCACTCCTACGATCCGTTTCTTCTGACGCATCAGGGCGCAAGCTGGGCCGGCGACTTCATCCCCTATGTCACCGGCCTGCCCTACCCGCTGACGGCCGTTCCGAAGGCGCAGCTGGACATGGCGCTGGACACGATCCGCGACCGGATCAAGGCCGAGGCGCCTTGGGCGCGGCGGAGCGGCCTGCTCGCCTATCTCGACGAGCAGGTGGCGACGATGGACAGCCCCGAAAAGCTGCTTGGCCTGATGGATGCGCCGTTCGCGACGGTCGACGCCTGGGCGACGGCAAACGGCGTCAAGCCGCGGGACATCACGCTCGGCGAATTCGGCATGATCCGCCAGGAATACGGCAACGGCTTCGTCATGCCGGCCGCCTACCGCGCGGCCTATGTGCGCGACATGATTGCCCGCGCCGAGGCGCACGGCTTTTCCTGGTCGGTGTGGAGCTATGGCGGCGCCTTCGGCGTCGTCGACGCGTTCGACGGCGAGAAGGCGGAGCCGGACGTGATGAACGCCATCCGAGCGCTTCGGTAAGCTGAGCTAAAGCGCGTCGCGCTGAAGCGGATTCAGGCGACGCGCTTTAAGCCGTTGTTTTCATGCATACCGCTGCACACTTTTGCGCGACATGCATTAGCCGAGATCGATCTGCAGGATCTCCGGCCGCACTCCGAAACGTATCGGCGCGATGCTGAAGCCCAGTCCGCCCGAGACAATCAGGTTGCGATCGTTCTCGACGACATGGCCGTAGGCGTAACGGTTGCCGTAGGCGGAAGGCACCACCGGCGAATAGCCGAACAGCCGCACCTGTCCGCCATGCGTATGACCGGACAGCGTCAGCGAAACCCTCCAGGGCACTTTCGGAAAAATATCCGGCTCATGCGCGAGCAGGATGATGGGAGCAGTGTCGCCAACCTTGGCCAGCGTGCCGGGAAGATCGTCGAGACCGGTGAGCCCCCTGCGGCCCTTGGCCTTGTCCGGCAACAGGGCGATCTGGTCGGCCAGGCCGGCTATCCAGAAGCCCTGCCCGTCCTTTTCCAGGCGTACGACGTCGTTCTCCAGCACCGGAATGCCGACGGCCTCCAGCGCCTTTCGCGAAATCGTCGGCCCTGCCCCGGCCGCTTGCGCCGAGCGATCATCCCACCAGTCGTGATTGCCGAGGATAGACCACACGCCGAGCGGCGCCTTGAGCCCGGCCAGCGCGGGCGCCCATTCCGACGCGTTTACCCAGCCGGTCACCAGCCGGGTCCCGGCGGGGTAGTCGCCCAGCATGACGATGACGTCCGGCTGCAGCGCATTGGCCTCTTCGGCAAGTGCTGCGATCCGTTCCGGCGTCATCCAGGGCCGGCAGGCATGGATGTCGGCCAGCGCCACGACGCGCAACTTGAGTCCGGCCGGCCAGTGCGGCGGCGTCAGCGTGTAGCGCTTCACATGGGTCAGCAGCATCGGCTCGATGCCGACGGCATAAGCGCCAAGCGACACCAGGCTGAAGGCCGAGCCGCCGACAAGGCGCAGGAAACCACGTCTGGTGATCATGGATCGGCCCAAGCCCCTTGGGATTCTATCAGGAAGCTGCCTTAAAGGGGGCAATTACGCCCTCAGCTAGGCCGAGGCGAGCAGATTCTGCGCAGACGGGCCGTTACGCGGCCAAACGGCGAACAAATATGCGTTACTCTTCCTGGAACAGGCTGATCTGCTGCTGGACGATATCCTTCGGCGGGTCGAGCCGGAGATGGCGCCAGGCATTGGCGGTCAGAACGCGGCCGCGCGGCGTGCGCTGGATGAAGCCCTGCTGGATCAGATAGGGCTCGATGATGTCCTCGATCGCGTCTCGCGGCTCGGAGAGCCCGGCCGCGATCGTCTCGATGCCGACCGGCCCGCCGCCGAAATTGCGCGCGATCATCGACAGATAGCGGCGGTCGAGCGCGTCGAGGCCGAGCGCGTCGACCTCCAGCCTTGTCAGCGCCTCGTCGGCGATCTTCCTGTCGACGTGGCCGTCCCCCGCGACGCTGGCGAAATCGCGCACTCGGCGCAGCAGCCGGCCGGCGATGCGCGGCGTGCCGCGCGCGCGGCGCGCGATCTCCAGCGCGCCATCGTCGCCAAGCGGCATCGACAGGATGCGGGCGCCGCGCCGCACGATCTGCTCCAGCTCCTCGACCGTATAGAAATTGAGCCGGACGGGAATGCCGAAACGATCGCGCAGCGGATTGGTCAGGAGCCCAAGCCGGGTCGTCGCCGCGACCAGCGTGAAACGGGCGAGGTCGATCTTGACCGAGCGCGCCGCCGGCCCCTCGCCGATGATCAGGTCGAGCTGGAAATCCTCCATCGCCGGATAGAGGATTTCCTCGACCGCCGGATTGAGCCGATGGATCTCGTCGATGAAGAGCACGTCGCGCTCCTCCAGATTGGTGAGCAGCGCCGCCAGATCGCCCGCCTTGGCGATAACCGGACCCGAGGTCGAGCGGAAATTGACGCCGAGCTCGCGCGCCATGATCTGCGCCAGCGTCGTCTTGCCGAGCCCCGGCGGACCGACGAACAGCACATGGTCGAGCGCCTCGCCGCGGCCCTTGGCGGCATCGACGAAGACCTTGAGATTGGCGCGCACCGCCGCCTGGCCGACGAACTCGTCGAGCGACTGCGGCCGCAAGGTCTGGTCGGCATCCTCACCGCGCTTGTCGGGGGCAATGAGGCGGGGCGAAAGGCTCATGCCGCCTTCCTTGCATAGGACCGACAACGGAACAAGCGCCGCCTCACCGCGCCAGTTCCTTAAGGCCGAAGCGGATCAGCTTGGATGCATCCGCGCCCTCGCCGGCCGATTTCAGCGCTGCCGCAACCGCGTTCGCCGCGATGTCGCGCGAATAGCCGAGATTGACCAGCGCGGAGACCGCATCTGTAATCGGTGCCGCCGCGACGCCTTCGCCGAGCTCCTGCTTGAGGCCGATCGTGCCGCTGGCCGCGCCCGCATAGGCAGGCGCCTTGGTGCGCAATTCGGTGACGATGCGCTCCGCCACCTTCTTGCCGACGCCTGGCGCCCTGGAGACCATGGCGATGTCGCGCAGCGCGATCGCATTGGCGAGGTCGGCCGGCGCCAGCGTCGACAGGATGGCCAGCGCCACCTTGGCACCGACGCCCTGCACATTGTTCATCAAAAGCCGGAACCACTCGCGCTCCAGCGCCGACTGAAAGCCGTAGAGCCGGATCATGTCCTCGCGCACATAGGTCTCGATGAACAGCACCACCGCCTCGCCCGGCGACGGCAGCGACGCCAGCGTGCGCGCCGAGCAATGCGCGACATAGCCGACGCCGTGCACGTCGACGAGGCAGGAGTCCTCGTCGATCTCGTCCAGCGTGCCCTTGAGCTTGCCGATCATGATTGTCCCCTCACGCCAGCGCTGCCATCCGGTAGGCGACGCTTTGGCGGTGATGCGCATGGCAGATGGCGATGGCCAAAGCGTCGGCAGCATCGTCGGTATCGAAGATCGCCTTCGGCATCAGCACCTTGACCATCATATGGATTTGCTTCTTCTCGCCGTGGCCGACGCCGATAACCGCCTTCTTGACCGCATTGGGGGCATATTCGGCGACCACCAGCCCGGCACGCGCCGGCACCAGCATGGCAATACCGCGCGCCTGGCCGAGCTTCAGCGTCGCCGTGGCATCCTTGTTGACGAAAGTCTGCTCGACCGCTGCCTCATGCGGCATGGCTTGGTGCAGCACCTCGGCCAAACCGTCATGCAACTGGCAGAGTCTTGTCGCCAACGACTCCTTTTCGTCGGACCGCACCGTGCCGGACGCGACGAAGCGCAGCGAATTGCCCACGCTGTCGACAATACCCCAACCGGTGCGCCTCAGCCCCGGATCGATGCCGATGATGCGAATCGCTTCCCCCATGCGCCAAGTCTAGCCGTGGCGGCAAGCGATGCCAGCGAAATGTGAACAAACCAGAAACAATCGCGATCTTAAGAACGCATTCGAAATCCCATCAAGCTGGCGTTCACGGGCTGGCAGGCCCGAAATCCGGATCTAATTTAGTTCGTCACGCGACGGATGGTTTTCGACAGCCGCGTGAGAAATGCCGGCCTCGACGACGCGACAAGCTTCCATGCCAGGACTGCATTTCCCATGCGCCGCGGCAGGAGCCCAATGCAGAGGAACCAGGCTGCCAGCGCAGCCCGCCGCCGCCAGGATGCGTTCATTTCCAGACTGGCGGCGGCGCCCGCTTTCGCCAGTCCCAGCCGGGAGTCGGTCGCGACCGGATGCCGGGGCTCGTCGACGCAAAGCGAGGCCAGTCGCTCTTCCAGATGAACCGGATCGCGAAGGCCGGCATCCGGCGGTACGGTCAGACCGATCTCGGCCGCCCGGTCGGACAAGGCTTCAAGGCGCCGGAAGTCATGCGCCACGCGCCAGCGCGCCCGCTCGGCAAGCTTTTCGGCAAAGACCGAATGGTTGGAACCGTGGATGCGGTAGGCGCCAAGGCAGGTGTCGATGGATTTCACCTCCCCGTGCAGCGGCGCGAGCGTCGCGAGATAGCCATCGGCGCCTTGCCGGAAATCGCTTTCGGGCATGGGCATTATCGGGTCCAGCGCCTCGCGGTCGAACGCCAGCCCGCTCGTCACCGTCGTACGGTAGCGCCCCTTTCGCAACAATTCCGGGACGACGTCGCCCGAGTCGAACGGCTGTTCCGGGGGTGGAAAGACATCCTTGATACGTTGGTCCTCATCGACGAGGTGCAATCTGAATTGCGCCTGGGCGACATCCGCGTCCCACTCGTCCAGGACCTCGGAGACGGCGTTCGGATAGAGATAATCGTCGGCGTCGAGGAAAAGAACGATCTCCCCGGTGCTCGCCTCGAACCCCGTATTGAAAGCAGCGGCATGTCCGCCATTCCTGCGCCTGAGGCACGAACGGATCTTGTCGCCGTAGGATTCGATGACGGCCACCGACGCGTCCGTCGATGCGTCGTCGACGACCACGACCTCGACATTTCGGTGGTCCTGCTCCAACGCACTGTCGATGGCGCGTCCAAGAAACTGTTCGTAGTTATAATTGGGGATGATGATCGATACCGGGATGCGGTCCAATGGCGAATGCACGGGATCAAGCCTCGCAATCTGCTTTGGTCACAGTGACGGTGATTTTCTTGCAAAACCGGCTCGGGTCGACCCGGCTGCGGCGAACGGCTCCAACTAGGGGCCCATCGCTTCGAGACAAGGGCGATATTTCTCGCGAAGGCCGGCATGGCCTTCGATGCAACGACGGTTACCGTAGTACCGAAGAGCAGTCGGGGTCGCAGGCGCTCGACTTGCGGCCACGATCGCGGCTCGCCAGATCGCGCCTCGATTGAACGATGTGGGTTCCCGCTTCCCGCGCGCCGCTATCGCGGCGTTTGTTGCAAACGCGATTTCAGCCGCGCGCGAAAGCCGTATTCAAGAGACTGATCTGGTCGGAAACCGGGTTGGCCCGCCGGCTGGGGGCGTGCGTCTCGTTGATGACGCCGCCATAGATTTCCTCGTCCATGCGCCGCACCAGCGCCTGCAGGCGCAGCGAGCGCGTCACGAGGTCCAGAAAATCCTTGGGCAGCTCTTTCCAGCCGAGCGCCTCGTCATGCGCAGAGGCGGTGTCGAGCCGCACCTTGGATTTCTCCGAGGCCACCTGGTCGCGCGTCATCTCGCCGGAATTCGCCGCCCGCTGCAAAAGCAGCCACGAGGCGACCTGCATGAGCCTTGTGGTCAGCCGCATCGACTCGGCCGCATAGAGCGTCGCCGCCGTGCGCGACAATTTCTTGGCTTCGAGCCTGCCCTTGCCGTCGAGATATTCGGCGGCCTGCTCGACCAGCCCCATGCCTTCCTGGTAGAGCGGCTTGAAGGATTGGGAGAAAACCCGGCGCTCCGCCAATTTGATGGTTTTCGCGCTGCCCTTCGAAGGCTCGTTCATCGATACGCCCCTGCACTGCCGTCGGCCGATTCGGCAATCCTTGCCGACGCGGCCCGCACCCTAAATGACTGAGGCTTGAAAATGCGCTTCGATGCCCATGAAGGCAAGCGCATGTTTAACAAACGGTTAACGCCGGCCTCGTTCCAGCCATCCGCAAAGCGGATGGCACCGGCTTGCCGCCCGCGGACAAAAAAAGAGCCGCGGATAAGGCGGCTCTCAGGAGTTTAACAGGGAGGCGTCAAACAAAGTGGCTCCAACCACTCGGTAAGAATCCAGCAAAACTGGATGCGCATAGTAAACGCCCGTAAAGCTTAATGAACCCTTAACACGGCGACGATTTTTTAAGCGACCGCGCTTTTCTGTGCCGGAACAGGACAGCCGGCCTCGCCGCGCGGGATCGCCCGAAAACCGGATTTCGGATGCTGTCATCGCGGCCTTCGAAACATGTTGGCTGCCGCCGCGACATCGTTCCGAAACACGCGCCACGCAAAAGCCCGCTCCTCTGAAGCGGCGCGCAAATCCGCGCCGCTCGAAATCATGCGGGATATCCGGGAGCAGATCATGGATTGGTATTCGATCGTCAAATTCCTTCACATCGTTTCGGCCGTTTTGTGGGTCGGCGGCGGCTTCGTGCTGTTCCTGCTCGGCGTGCTGGCCGAGCGTGCCGGCAACATCGAGGACAAGCTGCAGGCTATGCGCGCCAGCGGGCAGCTCGGCGGCAGGTTCTTCGCGCCGATGTCGATGCTGACGCTGGTCTTTGGCCTCATCATGTGCGGCTTCTGGGTCGGCTTTACCGACCTGTGGATCGCCATCGGCCTCGTCGGCTATGCCACGACCTTCTCGATCGGCATGCTCGTCTTCAAGCCGACCGGCGAGCGCATGGGTGTCATGATCGCCGAGCAGGGCGTGACGCCGGCCGTTCTTGCCATCGGCCAGCGCATGATGAACTGGGCGCGCCTCGATTATGCGGTGATGCTGGTGATCATCGCCGACATGGTGCTGAAGCCCACTTTGCACGACATCGGCATTCTTGCCGGCATGGTCATGGTGGTTGCGCTGGGCGCCGCGCTCGCCTTCGGCGGTAGCCGCCAGATGGTGCCGAGCGCCGCCTGAATGCTCGTGGTGAGGTGGCCTGATAGCCACCTCACCACAAGCCGGCGATACCATCCCACAGCAACTTGACGGCGACCACCGCGACGGTGGCGTAGGTGAACGGGTAGAAGATCTCCGGCCGCATGCGACGCACCAGCCACGCCCCGGCGATGGTGGAGAGCGGCGCCAGGGGCATCAGCACCGCCGACGCTGTAAGGTTGGTGGTGTCGAACTGGCCGAGCGCGAAATAGGGGATGAGCTTCAGCGCGTTGGTGGCGGCAAAGAAGATCGCCGCCGTGCCCGACAGCACTTTCGGGTCGAGCCGGATCGGCAGCGCATAGACCTGGAAGGGCGGGCCGCCGACATGGGCGACGAAGCTGGTGAAACCGGCGACCGTGCCCCAGAAGGCGGCGGCAATGCGGTTCGGTTCCGCCGCATGGTCGGCACCATGGCGGAACTGCAGGTAGATCCAGCGCAGCACGAACACCAGCGCGACCGCGCCGACGATCAGCCGCACCATCTCCTCGGTGACCAAAGCCGCTGTCAGCCAGCCGAGCCCGATGCCGATGACGGCGCCAGGCATCATGTCGACCAGCATCTTGCGGTCGTAGACACCCCACCAGGTCCACACGGAAACCACATCCATCAGGCACAGGATCGGCAGCAGGATGGCGGCCGCCTGAACCGGCGGGATGGCCAGCGCCATCAGCGGCACGCCGACGAAACCGACGGCGCCGCCGAAGCCGCCTTTCGACAGGCCGACAAGGATCACCGCCGGAATGGCGGCGGCATAGAACCACGGGTCGCTGAGCAGGCCTGACATCGGCAAGGGAAGGTTGGAGAAGGCGGGAATTCAGCCATAGCGCAGAACAGCGCCGCCCGGATAGTCATTAATGCCGGCATCCGCTATTGCCGGCCTGATATCGACGACCTGCCGCACGGCCAAGGTTCGTCGTTCGGCCGGCTCGCTGTCTCGAGGTATGGAAATGAGCGCCATCAGCATTCGCAAGGCGCGCGAAGCGGACGTCGTGGCGATCGTCGCGATGCTTGCCGACGACGCGCTCGGTCAGACCCGCGAAGACGCCGGCCTGCCGCTGTCGCGGGCCTATCTGGACGCCTTCGCGGCGATAGACGGCGATCCGAACCAGTTCCTCGCGGTGATGACCGACGGCGACGATGTCATCGGCACGCTGCAGATCACCTTTATCGCCGGACTGTCGCTGCGCGGTGCCCGGCGCGGCCTGATCGAGGCGGTGCGCGTCGCGGCGGAGCGGCGCGGCGAGGGCTTGGGACAGCGCCTCTTCGAATGGGCGATCGACAAATGCCGCGAGCGAGGCTGCCGCGTCGTCCAGCTGACGACCAACAAGAGCCGGCTCGACGCGCAACGCTTCTATGAGCGCCTGGGCTTCAAGGCCAGCCATATCGGCTACAAGCTGGAGCTTTAGCGCGGCTCAGCGTTTCACGGAAGCGCCGGCCCCCTCTAGCCTTTCGTATAGTCAGGCCCAAAACGCGTCGGCAGGCCGTCGGCGAGTTTCAACCAAGGGAGCTTTTCCTCGAAAGCGACATGTAGCGTAGGCACAAATTTTTCCGGCTCCGCCATCGCCGCCGCAAAGAAATGCATGACACCAGACATGTTCTTTGAGCGGAAGGAAAGCGGCGAGCCACAGTGATCGCAAAATGTTCTTTCCACGCCGGGAGAAGAGTTGAATACCTTCGGTGGCTTGCCCAGCCATCGCCATTGGCCGTCCAGGACGCCAATGTAGGCGGTCATCGGCGCAGAACATTGCCGCCGACAACTTTCACAATGACAAACCACGCAGGCCTGTGCCGAGCCATCGACTTCAAAGGCAACAGCGCCACATAAGCAATGGCCACGCATGCGAAACCTCCTTGAGGCAGCGAGCACAGCTTAGTGCCGGGGGCGTGCGGGAGTCGCCAAGGAATGCGCCGAACTTGCGCCAGATCCCGACATCCGGCGCTGGCGAATGTGGCCGCGTGCGCGAGGTTAGCTTCAAGCTGAGTTCATCACCGCCGCGCCTGGACCAGCAGGAACATCGGCCGCTCGAGTTCTTCGGCCAGTTCCGGCCGGGCGGCGATCTGCTCGTCCGACGGGCAAAATTCCTCGACATGCCCGATGCTGAATCCGGCCTGGATCAGCAAATTGAGCGTCGTGCCGATGGTGCGGTGGTGCTTGACCACGCCCTTGGTGAACCAGTCTGTGGCGCGCGGTCCCTCGACCAGATACCGGTAGACCGGCCATGTCTTCCTGCCCGCGGCATCGACGGACCAGCCCGGGTTGGTCGGCGCCATGTAGATCGGATGTTCCGTCGAGAGGACGAAGGTTCCGCCGGGAACCAGGGCCTGGTGGACGGTCGCGAACAAGCCCGCGGCATCGCCGACATAATGCAAGGCAAGCGAGCTGTAGGCGAGGTCGAAACGGGCTTTTGGCAGACTGAGCTCGTCGAGGTCGGCGCGCCGATAGGTGACGGCATCGTCAGAGCCGGCGGCGCGTGCCCGCGCAAGCATCTTTTCCGACAGGTCGAGGCCGAGGACCTCGCTCGCGCCATGCGAGCGCGCCCAGCGGCAGAACCAGCCGAACCCGCAACCGAGATCGACGATGCTCAAGCCGTGGACGTCGGGCAACATGGCGCGCAGCGCCGGCCATTCGGGCGCGCCGTCCAGGCCCTCGACCGAGCGGCCGAGACGGCTGTAGCCGTCGAAGAAATCCGGACGGTCGTAGATGTTTTGCGCCATGTGCCTGTCCTGCTTTTTGCCTGCATATCTAGCGGATCTCCCCGCGGCTTCCAACGCCATCCTCGGAACCCGAATGGGCGACGCAAGCCACAGCGGTGGTTAAGCATTTTGGCCCTGGCGGCGCACGGCTGCTGTTCAAGCCGCCCCCTTTGCTCTATGCCGCAATGCAACCATCTTCGCCCGGCATAGGCGAAACCGGGATCGAAGGCCAATGAACGATTTAACTCCGCCCAACCGCTGCCGCATCGTGCTGATCGCGCCACCGCTCGTGCCTGCCGAGCAGATCTGCGCGGCGTTCGAGGGAGGCGACGTCGCCTCGCTGATCCTGCCCGACAACGGCATGGACGATGCCTCCTTCCAGGCCTTCGCCGAAAGGATCGTGCCGATCGCTCAAAGTGCCGGCGTCGCTGTCATCATCGCCGGCGACAGCCGCATCGCCGGGCGCGTCCAGGCCGACGGCATCCATGTCGAAGTGAAGTCGGCGGAACTGGCCGAGACGATCGAGCGCCTGGCCGGCAAGATGATGGTCGGCGTCGGCGGCGCCAAGACGCGCGACGAGGCGCTGGAGCTCGGCGAGGAGCGGCCCGACTATATGTTCTTCGGCCGTTTCGGCTATGACAACAAGCCGGAGCCGCACCACCGCAACCTCACCCTCGGCAAATGGTGGGCGGAGATGATTTCGATCCCCTGCGTCGTCATGGCCGGCTCCGAGCTTGCTTCCGTCGAGACGGTGGCCGCGACTGGCGCCGAGTTCGTGGCGCTGTCCAGCGCCGTCTTTGCCGACGGGCGCGACCCGCGGGCGGCGATTGCCGCCGCCAACGCGCTGCTCGATGAAACCGCGCCGCGTTTCGAGGACTGACATGCGCCTGCGTGTCCTTTCTCTGGTTGTCCTGGCCGGCTTGTTTGCGCAGGCGGCGATGGCGGCTGAGACCATCCCACTGCCACAGCAGCGGCCGGATGCCGGCACTCCGGACTCCGGCACACCGAATACGGCCACACCGAACGCGGCAACGCCGGATGCCGGCGAGCCGGATGCGAGCAGGTTCGGCACCGCCACGCACATCGACAAGCCGATCCAAAACACCTTGCCGCAACCGGCCACCATGACGCCGCCATCGGCCGACGCCGTCAATCCCGACCGTTTCGGCGCCAAGCAGCCGGACGCCGCCTACGGCGCCTTCCAGCGCGGGCTGTACAAGACCGCCTACAACCTCGCCATGGACCGGGCCAAGAACGGCGATCCGGCGGCCGAGACGCTGGTGGCCGAAATCCTGTCGCGCGGACTGGGCGTACCGCTCAATCCGGCCGAGGCCGGCAAATGGTATGCGCTGGCCGCCGAACAGGGCGTGCCGGAGGCACAGTTCCAATATGCACTGATGCTGCTCGACGGCCGTTATGTGAAGAAGGACGAAAAGGGCGCCTTCGCGCTGATGCAGGCCTCGGCCGAGGCCGGCAACCGGCTTGCGCAGTTCAATTTCGCCCAGTTGCTCGTCCAGCAGGATCCGGGCGATGACGGCCTGGTGAAGGCCGCCGTATATTACGAGCGCGCCGCCGCCACCGGCCTTGCCGATGCGCAATATGCGATGGCGCAACTCTACGCCAACGGCGTCGGCGGCAAGCCGCATGACGACGCCCAGGCGCGTCGTCTGCTGGCGCAGGCCGCGAGGCAGAACTACGACACCGCGCAGATCGATCTCGCCGCCTGGATGATCGAGGGACGCGGCGGCGGGCGCGACCTGAAATCGGGCTTTGCCTGGATGAAGCGGGCGGCGGAGGGCGGCAATGTCGCCGCCCAGAACCGCCTCGCCAAGCTCTATATGGGCGGCATCGGCACCGACCCGGACCTGATCCTTGCCGGCGCCTGGTACATCGTCGCCCGCCGCGCCGGCCTGATCGACCCGCGGATGGACGATTTCCTGCAGGGCCTCGACGACGACCAGACCAAGCAGGCGCTGCAAAAGGCAAATCGCCTGCGTTGACGCATGGCGCCACGGGGGCCATGTCCGGGCTCGTTTGGGTCCCCTCCCTTGCCTCCCTCCCTTGCTACTGCGTGCAATTTGTGGTCTTGGAGGCGCCAAAGCGCGACCCGCGCCAGAAAAATCTCATTCCGGATCAGTTCATCATGGCCAAGATCAGTGGCAACGAAATCCGTCCCGGCTATGTCATCGAGCACGATGGCGGGCTGTGGGTGGCGGTCAAGACCAACACCGTCAAGCCTGGCAAGGGCGGCGCCTACAATCAGGTCGAGCTGAAGAACCTGATCAACGGCACCAAGCTCAACGAGCGCTTCCGCTCGGCCGAGACCGTCGAGCAGATCCGACTCGATCTGAAGGATTTTTCGTTCCTCTACGAGCAGGGCGACGCCCTGGTCTTCATGGATACCGAAAGCTACGAGCAGCTCGAACTGGCCAAGGACTTCGTTGGCGAGCGCGCCGCCTTCCTGCAGGACGGCATGATGGTGACGGTGCAGCTTTACGAGGAGCGGCCGATCGGCATTTCGCTGCCCGACCAGGTAACGCTGACCATCACCGAGGCCGACCCGGTGGTTAGGGGCCAGACGGCTGCCTCCTCCTACAAGCCGGCGGTGCTCGAGAACGGCATCCGCGTGCTGGTGCCACCCTTCATCTCGGCCGGCGAGCGCATCATCGTCGACACCAACGAAATCACCTACATGCGCCGCGCGGATTAACGGCAAAAAAGCAGGAAGAAAAAATGGCGCGTTCCGCTCTCCTCAACGTCATGGTCCAGGCCGCGATGAAGGCCGGCCGCTCGCTGTCGCGCGACTTCGGTGAGGTGCAGAACCTGCAGGTCTCGATGAAAGGCCCGGGCGACTATGTCAGCCAGGCCGACCGCAAGGCCGAAGAGATCGTCTTCGCCGAGCTTTCCAAGGCGCGGCCGGGCTATGCGTTCCTGATGGAGGAGCGCGGCGCGGTCGAAGGCGAGGACGCCCAGCACCGCTGGATCGTCGACCCGCTCGACGGCACCACCAATTTCCTGCACGGCATTCCGGTCTTCTCGGTGTCGATCGCGCTCGAGCGCCAGGGCCAGATCGTCGCCGGCGTCGTCTACAATCCGGCGATGGACGAACTCTACACGGCCGAGCGCGGCGGCGGCGCCTTCATGAACGACCGTCGGCTGCGCGTTGCCGGGCGCTCCAAGCTGACCGACGCGGTAATCGGCTGCGGCGTACCGCATCTCGGCCGCGGCCAGCACGGCAATTTCCTGATCGAACTGCGCAACGTCATGGCCGAAGTCTCCGGCGTACGCCGCCTTGGCTCCGCCGCGCTCGATCTCGCCTATGTCGCGGCCGGCCGCATGGACGGCTTCTGGGAAACCGGCCTGTCGTCCTGGGACATCGCCGCGGGCATCCTTCTGGTGCGCGAAGCCGGCGGCTTCGTCTCCGATATGGATGGCGGACAGGACATGCTGGACAGCGGCGAGGTCGTCGCCGGCAATGAGGTCATCCAGCGCGCGCTTCTCAAGACCGTGAAGAAGCCGCTGTCGTCGCGCTGAGAGGCGGCGCGCGCGAAGCGCCCTTACTGCGAAAGTCGGAATCGATTTTCGGGAAGGATCGTGTGCAAATCAAAGTGCTGCCGTGTCCTTTGCGCGTCGAAAGGACGCGCCGCTCCGCAGTCGCAAAACCGCAACCGAAACTTGAAATACTGGTCCGCGACTGCCCAGATCAAGGGACAGCAGGACCATTTTATGAACGATGTGCGGCCAGATACCCAGCTTGACATCCCCTTTGTGGGGCGCTGGCATTATTCGCGCGCCGAGATAATCGCCGACGGCATCGTGCATGCAGTGGGCATCGTGCTGGCGATCGCTGCCGGCTCGACTTTCCTAGCGCTTGCCGCTTTTCATTCCGGTCCAGGCGAATACACCGCAGCCGTCTTTTACGTGGTGTCGCTGCTCACCGTGCTGTCCGTATCGCTGACTTACAATCTGTGGCCGGTCTCGTGGCCGGCGAAATGGATCCTGCGCCGCTTCGATCACGCCGCGATCTATCTCCTGATCGCCGCCACCTACACGCCCTTCCTCGCCCAACTCCACAACACGCCGCTGGCGCTGCCCATGATCGTCGTCGTATGGAGCGCGGCAGCGGCCGGCATCGCCATCAAGATGTTCCTGCCCGGGCGCTACGACCGGCTGGCCATCGTCTTCTATCTCGCCATCGGCTGGAGCGGCGTGGTACTCGCCGGCCCGCTGGTCGAGACGCTGCCGACGACCTCGGTCGCGCTGCTCGTCGCCGGCGGCATCGTCTATTCCTGCGGCGTCGTCTTCTTCGCCTGGAAGGGCCTGCGCTTCCACAATGCCGTCTGGCACGGCTTCGTCGTCACCGGCGCCGGCCTGCATTTGGCCGCCATGGTCGACTGCTTGGTGGTCAACCGGTTCTAGGCCTGTGGCGCCGGCCTATCGGGCCATATTGCCAAGCGCCATTCAATTTGGTCACAATTCCGTTTAGAGTCGCGGCAATTCTGCGGCGGTGGCATCGGAAACGGGGCACGGATGGCTTTTCTCAGATCCTTCGGCAGGCGATCGGACGTCCTGGTCTATGATCCGCACAAGCTGTCGAGCCCGCAGGTCTTCCTGCTCACCATGGTGATCTTCCTGATCATCGTCGCTTTCATCGCCGCCATCCTCACCCGCCAGATCTCGACCGCCTTCTCCTCTAATCCGGGCCTCAACGGACTGATCGTCGGCGTGCTTGTGGTGGGCATCCTGCTCGCTTTTGCCCAGGTCGGGCGGCTGTTCCGCGAGGTGCGCTGGGTCAATTCCTTCCGCGCCGGCTCCGAAACCACCGAGCCGGTGCTTTTGGCGCCGATGAAGGCGATGATCGGCCGCTCGTCGACGATCGCGTTTTCGACCTCCTCGATGCGCACGATGCTGGATTCCATCGCCACCCGCCTCGACGAGAGCCGCGACACCTCGCGCTATCTGGTCGGCCTGCTTGTGTTCCTCGGCCTGCTCGGCACCTTCTGGGGCCTGCTCAACACCATCGCCTCGATCCGCGAGACGATCGAGGCGCTGGACCCGGGCACCGGCGATGCCGCCGCCGTACTCGACGCGCTCAAGCAGGGCCTGTCGGCGCCGCTCGCCGGCATGGGCACCGCGTTCTCGTCCTCGCTGTTCGGCCTTTCCGGCTCGCTGGTGCTCGGCTTCCTCGACCTGCAGGCCGGCCGCGCCCAGACCCGCTTCTACACCGAGCTCGAAAACTGGCTGTCTTCGGTCACCGATCTGTCATCGGACATCGTCGTGTCCGAGACGTCGAAAACAGCCGAATCCTCCGAGGACATCCGCCTGCTGTCGGAGCGGCTGCGCAGCCTGCAGGAGAATGGCGGCGGCTCCAATCCGCGCGTCGCCACCGCCATGGCCAATCTTGCCGACGGCATCTCGGGGCTGGTGAAGAACATGCGCTCCGAGCAGCAGATCATGCGCGACTGGGTCGAAGCCCAGTCCGACGAGCAAAAGGCCATGCGCAACACGCTGGAAAAAATCGCCGACGCGCTGAAGAAGCAAGGGGTCCACTGACGTGGCGCTGGCAAGACGGCGCGCCGACCGCCGCATCGACTACTGGCCGGGCTTCGTCGATGCCTTGTCGACGCTGCTCTTGGCGATCATGTTCCTGCTCACCGTCTTCGTGCTGGCGCAGTTCCTGCTCAGCCGCGAGATCTCCGGCAAGGACACGGTGCTCAACCGCCTCAACTCGCAGATCAACGAGCTGACCCAGTTGCTCGCGCTGGAACGCACGAACAGCCAGGACAAGGAAGATTCGCTCGCCAACCTGCAGGCGTCGCTGTCGGCGGCGCAGGCTGAAAAGAGCCGCCTCGAGCAATTGCTGGCGCAGGGCGCCGGCGCCGGCGACGCGGCCAGCAAGCGCGCCGACCAGCTGTCCGGCGAACTCGGCAACCAGCGCCAGATAAGCCAGCAGGCGCTGAGCCGAGTCGAGATCCTCAACCAGCAGATCGCCGCCCTGCGCAAGCAGATCGGCGCGCTGGAAGACGCGCTCAACGTCTCCGAGCAGCGCGACCGCGTCTCCAACACCAAGATCGCCGATCTGGGCCGCCGCCTGAATGTCGCGCTGGCGCAGCGCGTCCAGGAACTCAACCGCTACCGTTCCGATTTCTTCGGCCGGCTGCGCGAAATCCTCGCCGACCGCGAGAACATCCGCATTGTCGGCGACCGTTTCGTCTTCCAGTCGGAGGTGCTGTTTCCGACCGGCTCCGACGTGATCAACGACGCCGGCAAGGTCGAGATGAAGAAGCTCGCCGACGCCATCATCGAATTGCAGAAGGAAATCCCGCCCGAGATCAGCTGGGTGCTGCGCGTCGACGGCCATACCGACAACCAGCCGCTCTCCGGCACTGGCCGCTACCGCGACAATTGGGAATTGTCGACCGCGCGCGCGACGTCCGTCGTGAAGTTCCTGATCGAGAACGGCGTGCCGGCCAACCGGCTGGTGGCCGCCGGCTTCGGCGAATTCCAGCCGCTCGACCCGGCCGACACCGACGAGGCGCGCAGCAAGAACCGCCGCATTGAACTGAAGCTCACCGAACGGTGATTTGAAGCATGTCTCCCGAAAGTGGGGACCGGTTTCGGGACAAAGACATGCGTAGAATCAAAGCCCTAAAGCGCACGGAGCGTATCTGAAGATCGCGACGCACTTTAGGATCACGCAAAGTCACGGGAAGTTGTTTGTCGGCTGAATACTTAGCGCGCCAAGTTCCGGCGGCAAGGCCTGAAAACATTATCTTTTTTTAATTACACATCGCGAATCGACGCACCTAACTTGCCGCGCAGGGCCGGGGTCCCGCCGGCGATGCCTCCCATCGCGACGCGACGGAACCGGACGGCCCGGAAGGTTGGAAGGCGACGCGGCGCGGCCGCTCCCTTCCTGGTAGAAGGATGCGCCGCCATGCGCGCTTCAACATCTCTCAAGACTGCAATCCTCGCTGCGGTTCTGATCGCGGCCCCGCTCGCCGGCGCCTATGCGGCCGGGCACCACAAGGGACTTCTCGATGCGACCCCTCCAGCCAATTTCATCGGCCCGCGTGTGACCAGCCTGATCGATCAGATCCAGGGCGTGGATCAGGGCATCACCGATGCCCGGCAGGCAAACAACATTTCGGCTTCGGAAGCGCACCGACTGCACATGCGCGCCGCGCATATCAGCCAGGCCGCGGAGCATGTCGCGGCCTCGGATCACGGCAGGATACCGTCCGCGCAATATCATGAGATGCTGCGGCGCCTCGACAATGTCGACCAGAGGCTGATGAACGACACCGGCAGCGGCTTCATGGTGGGCGACGGCGACGGCGGCGGCAATTACCCGAACGGCTGAAGCGGTCCGCCATTTCAAGGAGACGGCCGGCACACAGGAAGGGACCAACTGGCGCCCGCGGGACCTGGCCCCGAGGGCGTCCTTTTTGGATCGCGTCCTGCTTCGATTACACGCCGAGCCAAAGCGCGATGATGGCGAGCACCGCCGGCACAGTCTGGATGAAGAGTGTCTTGCGGCCGACGGTCGCCGCGCCGTAGAGGCCGGCAATAGCGACGCAGATGAGGAAGAACATCTTGATCTGGAATCCGCCGGCGCCGAGATAGAGTCCCCAGATCAGGCCGGCGGCGAGAAAGCCGTTATAGAGTCCCTGATTTGCGGCAAGCACCTTCGAGGCGCTGGCGAATTCCGTCGTCAGCTTGAACGCCTTGTGGCCGCGCGGCGTGTCCCACAACACCATCTCAAGGTAGACGATATAGCAGTGGATCAGCGCCACCAGCCCGACCAGGATATTGCCGATCATTGTTCCCCACCGCTCGTTCGGACAAGCATTGACCACACGTCGACGCCGCCGCGCAAGATAGGTTGACCCCGGCCTCGCCGAGCAGGGTTGCCAAGCTTCGCGCCTTGGTATCTTTTTCGCGCCAGCCCATTTGCAGCCGGAACCCGCCATGTCCTTCCAGAAACTCGACCAACTCGGCCACAAGCTCGAAGCGCTGGAGCATGCTTTAGCCATCCTCGGCGCCGACGAGGCGACGCATATGGCGGTCGGCGGCGGCGAGAAGCGCGCCGAGGCGATGTCCTCGCTTGCCGGCATGCTGCACGCCCAGGCGACCGCGCCGGAGATCGGTGACTGGATCGCGGCCGCCGAAGCCGAGCCGCTGAGCGAAGAGCAGCAGGCGGCGGTCAGGGAGTTGCGCCGCCAATACACCAACCTCACCTGCCTGCCTGTCGAATTCGTCGAGCGCCAGACGGTGGCGCGCATGCGTTCCGAACAACTCTGGCGCGACCTGCGCGCCAAGAACGACTGGGCCGGCTTCCTGCCGGCGCTGGAAGGCGTCGTGACCCTGGTGCGAGAGGAAGCGGCGCTGCGCGCCGACGCCCTCGGCCTCGCCCCCTATGATGCGCTGATGGAGCAGTATGATCCCGGCAACCGCGCCGCCGACATCACGCCGGTGTTTGCCGAGCTGAAGGCCTTTCTCAAGGATTTCCTGCCGCGTGCGCTGGCCATGCAGGAAGCGCGGCTGGCAAAACATCCGTTGAAGCCGCTGTCGGGCACCTATGCCGTCGACCGCCAGCGCGAGCTCGGCCTTGCCATGATGGCGGCCGTCGGCTTCGACCTCACCCATGGCTCGCTGTCGGTGTCGCACCATCCCTTCTGCGGCGGCGTGCCGACCGACGTGCGCATCACCACCCGCTACAAGACCTCCGACTTCCTGTCGGCACTGATGGGCGTGCTGCACGAGACCGGCCACGCGCTTTACGAGCAGAACCTGCCGAAAGCCTGGTCGCATTGGTCGCTCGGCAAGGCGCGCGGCATGGCCGTGCATGAGAGCCAGAGCCTGTTCGTCGAAAAGCAGATCGGCCGCAACCCGGCGTTCTGGCGCTGGGCGTTGCCGGTGGTCGTAAAACACCTCGGCGAAGCCTGGTCGCTCGACGACATCATGCCGCATGTCCACCATGTCGAGCGCGGCCTGATCCGCGTCGATGCCGACGAGGTCACCTATCCGCTGCATGTCATCCTGCGCTACGAGCTCGAGCAGGAACTCGTGTCCGGCCGGCTGGAGGTCGCCGACCTGCCGGAGGCATGGGACGCCAAGATGCGCGACTATCTCGGCCTCTCGACCATCGACAACCCGGCCGACGGGCCGATGCAGGACGTGCATTGGCCGGGCGCCGCCTTCGGCTATTTCCCCTCCTACACGCTAGGCGCCATGATGGCGGCGCAGCAATGGGCGGCCCTGACCAGGGAGCACCCCTCAGCCGACGAGGACCTCGCCAAGGGCGATTTCAGCGCCGTCAACGAATGGCGTCGCGCAAAGATCTGGTCGCAGGGCTCGCGCTGGTCGACGCCGGACCTGCTCGAGCGCGCCACCGGCGAGAAGCTCAACGCCGCTTATTTCACCGAGCACCTGCGCAGACGCTACGGAACTGCATAAGTCGGCGGGTCGTTACCACGTCAGAGAACTAGAATGAGCTCATCGCCCATTTGCGTACGATTTCGTGCTGCTATATCTTATGACCACGAGGTGCGCAGATGAACGCTTCAGGTCCTAAGGAACGCGCTACGTTTTCTATCGACAGCGCGGTCAAGGAGACGCTCGAGAACCAAGTTCCGAAAAACAAGCGATCCCGTTTCGTCGAGGAGGCAATCGCAAAGGCATTGAAAGATGCCGCAAAGGAGCGCGCTTTAAAGATGATCCGGGAATTGAAACCGGGCTCGACAGGCGGCGAAAGCTTGACCGACGTGCTGCGTAGAATTCGCCAGGAGATGGACGGCCGACCAGAGGACATCCTCGAAGGCCGGAAAAAGTGATTATTGTCGACGCGTCGATTTTCATCAAACTCTTTCGGGACGAGGATGGTAGCGAACAGGCGCGAAACCTGTTCGCGAAAAACATCGCAGACGGTCGCGCCATGGCCGCCCCCAGCATCTTACTTTACGAGTCACTATCTGCCGCGCTTCACTATGAGCAATCCTTCGTTATGGTCGCAACGCTGATCGCCGGGCTGCGGGAAGGCGGTTTCCAGCTTCTGGAACCGGACATGGGCGAGCTGGCCAAAACGCAGGAAATCGCGACGCAGCTGAGCCCTGCCGGCGGCTATCCAACGCTCAACGACTGCGTTTACTACGCCATGGCAATCAATCGCGCCGCAACATTGGTGACAGCCGACCAGCGCCATTTTGCCAAAACGAAACATTTAGGCAGCATTGTGCTTCTCGCCGATTGGCGAGCGCCCTAAGATTTGCTCTACTCCGCCGCGCCTCTGAAGGCGCTGGCTCCGGTCTCGAACTGCAGCTTGGCGAGCCGCGCATAGGTGCCGCCCTTGGCGACCAGGCTCTGATGCGTGCCTTCCTCGACGATGCGCCCGCCATCCATGACCAGGATGCGGTCGGCCTTGAGCACCGTCGCCAGCCGGTGCGCGATGACGATGGTGGTGCGGCCGCGCATCAGCCGCTCCAGCGCCCTTTGCACCAGCGTCTCGCTCTCGGCGTCAAGCGCCGAGGTCGCTTCGTCGAGCAGAAGGATCGGCGCGTCGCGCAGGATGGCGCGGGCGATCGCGATGCGCTGGCGCTGCCCGCCGGACAGCGTCACGCCGCGCTCGCCGACCTGGCTGTCATAGCCCTTGTCGAGCCTGGCGATGAATTCGTCGGCAAGGGCAGCCTTGGCCGCGGCCTCGATCTCGGCGTCGCTGGCGCCCTGCCTGCCGAAGCCGATATTGTCGCGAACGCTCGCGGCGAAGATGGTGACGTCCTGCGGCACGATCGCGATCCTCTGCCGGACAGCCGCCGGATCGGCCTCGCGCACGTCGACGCCGTCGAGGACGACGCGGCCGCTCTCGGGATCGTAGAAGCGCAGGATCAGCGAGAAGACGGTGCTTTTTCCGGCGCCCGAAGGCCCGACGATCGCCACCGTCTCGCCGGGCTTCACCTGGAAGCTCAGGCCATGCACGGCGGCGCGGTCCGGCCGCGCCGGATAAGAGAAGGAGACGTCGTCGAAGCTGATCGCGCCCTTGGCCGTGGCCGGCAACGGAACGGGGTCGGCAGGCCGCTGGATCGCCGGCGTCTCGGCCAGGATCTCGGTCAGCCGCTCTGCGGCGCCCGCCGCCTGCGACAGCTCGCTCCACACCTCCGACAACGCGCCGAGCGCGCCGGCGGCAAACACCGAGTAGAGCAGGAACTGGCCGAGCGTGCCGGCCGACAGCGTGCCGGCAAGCACGTCGCGCGAGCCGAACCACAGCACCGCGACCACCGAGGAAAAGATCATGAAGATGGCAAAGAAGGTCAGGAACGAGCGCGCGAACACCGAGGCCCGCGCCGCCTCGAAGGCAGCGTCGACCGCCGCGGCGAAGCGGCCGGTCACCAGCTTCTCGTTGGAGAAGGCCTGCAGCGTGCGCACGGCGCCGATCTGCTCGCTGGCATAGGCGGTGGCCTCGGCGAGCGTGTCCTGCGCTTGCCGGGACTTGCGGCGCACCGAGTGGCCGAAGGCGACGAGCGGCAGCACGATCACCGGAATGGCCGCGATCACCAGGCCGGAGAGTTTCGGGCTAGTGACGACCATCATCGCCACCGCGCCGAGGCCGAGGATGACGTTGCGCAGCGCGACCGAGGCGGTGGCGCCGACCGCCGACTTAACCTGCGTGGTGTCGGCTGCAAGCCGCGACACGATCTCGCCCGAATGCGAACGATCGAAAAAGGCGGGCGAAAGTGTCGTGACATGGGAGAAAACGTCGCGGCGGATGTCGGCGACGACCCGTTCGCCGAGCGTGATGACGAAATAGTAGCGGCTGGCCGAGGCCGCTGCGAGCAGCGCGGCCATCAGAACCAGTGCCGCGAAATACTCCGCGATGAAGGTGGAGCCCGCGGCCTGGAAACCGTGGTCGATCATGCGCCGCACGGCCATCGGCAAGGCCAGCGTCGTTACCGCCGCCACGATCAGCGAGATGATGGCACCGATGGCGAGCTTCCGGTAGCGGGTGATATAGGGAAAAAGGCTGCGGAGCGGCCGGACCGAGCGTCTGCGCTCGCTTGCGCTGCCACCGATTTCCGCCATGAGCGTTTCCTCTGGCCGCTTGCCGGCACCGCGCTTCAATATGCGCTCGCCGCGGCCTTGTGATTCAATTCCGGCTGATGTATAGGCTCGCCGACCGTTTTAGAAGCCGTGGCTTTTCATTAGCTGCGGCTTCGAGTTTTAAAAAGGGGCGCATCGACGCAGGCCTTTAGGCCCGTCAGCAGCGCCGGCAGCCAGGAAACACGACAATGAAGGCCGATATTCATCCCGACTACCACACCATCAAGGTCGTCATGACCGATGGCACCGAATACCAGACCCGCTCGACCTGGGGCAAGGAAGGCGACACGATGAACCTCGACATCGACCCGACCACGCACCCGGCCTGGACCGGCGGCCAGCAGACCCTGCTCGACCGCGGCGGCCGCCTGTCGAAGTTCAAGAAGCGTTTCGAAGGCTTCGGCCTCTAAGCCGGACACATCGGCAGACTTTGAAAACCCGCCTTCGAGGCGGGTTTTTTGTTGGCCGCATTTCTTCCTTCTCCCCGTTCTACGGGGAGAAGGTGCCCGAAGGGCGGATGAGGGGCAGCGCTAGCCTCGGCGATTGGCCGGCCAAGGTGCGAGAAATTCAGAATTCGATGACAGTGCGCTTTTTCGACGACGCCAATGTCATAGGTCGGCGCCGCCCCTCACCTGCCTGCCGGCATCCTCTCCCCGTATAGTGACGGGGAGAGGGGCGCTCTCGCCGGCGATTTCGCCAATCGCCGACGCTGTGGGAAAGCGCCTGGGTTGTACCTACTCCCCCACAAACTCCCTAAGCGCCATGCGCTTGTAGGCCGCGACAAGCCTGTCGCCCTCGTCCCGCTCGACGGAGATCGCCAGCCGCACCGCGGCCTCGCCCATCTGCCAGACGAGGAACGCCGTCGTTTCCAGCTCCACTGGATCGGCATGGGGGCGCAGCCGCTTCAGCACCGCGACCAAAAATTCGGCATTGGCCCGGCTGTCGGCGAGTTCCAGTTCGCGCAACGCCTTGTCGGCCTGCGTACCCGACCAGATGTCGCGCATCACCGGCTCGGCCAGGAGCAACTGATAGTAGATGTCCACCAGCTCCGAAAACGCCCGTTTCATTCCCTCGGCATCGCGGACATCCTTGAGCGCCGTCGCAATGCAGGCCTGGCTTTCGGCGGTGTAGCGCTCGGCAAGCGCCCAGACGATCGCCCGCTTGTCCGGGAAAAACTGGTAGAGCGAGCCGATCGACACCCCAGCCCTTTCCGCCACCTCGCCCATGCGCATGGCATCGCTGCCTTGCTCGGCAATCAGCGCCGAGGCGGCCGCAAGCATGCGCTCGACCCGCTCGCGGCTGCGCTGCTGCGTAGGCGACCGGCGCGGTGAAGCAATAGCCGCCTGGTCCGGCTTGGCGGTAACTTTTTCATCCATGGCTCTGTCCGGGCGATTTCTCGAAAACTGGCTTGACTCACAAAATACGAGGGTTTATCACGTTTTGCAAATGTGAGGATTACTCGTATTTTGGAATCGAGCAAAACCCGGCATCTGGAGCAACTGAGATGATGAACCTTCTTCCCACTCTCACCTTCATCGCCGCGATCGGCTCGGGCGTCGTCGGCGGCGTCTTCTTTGCCTTCTCGAATTTCGTCATGGCGGCCCTTGCCCGACTGCCCGTCCCGAGCGGCATCGCCGCGATGAATTCGATCAACATCACGGTGATCACCCCGACCTTCATGACGGCGCTGTTCGGCACCGGCCTCATCTGCCTGGTGCTGATTGCCGGCGTTTTCTTCGGCTGGAGCCAGTCGGGCTCGTACTGGCTGCTTGCCGGCGCGGTGCTCTATTTCGTGGGCAATCCGATCGTGACCATGATCTTCAACGTGCCGCTCAACGACGCACTCGCCGCCGTCGATCCTGCGAGCGCCAACGGCGCCGCCGTGTGGGCGAACCATCTGAATGAGTGGGTGATGTGGAATCACGTCCGCACCATCACCGCCATCGCGGCAATGGCCTGCTTCATCATGGCATTGACCTGAAGACAGCAACCCGCGAATGCAAAAGACCCCGGCTCAGGCGGAGTCTTTTTTATGATCCTTGCGATCGGCGTGGCCGAGGTCACGCTCTGGGTCGATGACGTCGCGGACCAGTTGCTTGAGCTTTGCAGCATCCGGAAAACCGCCGTCGCGCTTGCGCTCCCAGATGAGCACGTCGTTGCACGAAATGGTGAAGATACCGCCAGTTCCCGGCACCAGCACCACCTCGCCGAGATCGGTGCCGAAGGTCGAGAGCAGCTCCTGCGCCATCCAGCCGGCCCGCAACAGCCACTGGCACTGCGTGCAGTAGGTGATGCGAATGGTGGGAAGCGGCTTCTCGCTCATGGCGACTTGCCTCAGGCCGCGCTGAGCTTGGCCATGGTCTCGTCGTCGACCTCGAAATTGGCGTAGACGCTCTGCACGTCGTCGTCGTCCTCGAGGGTGGCGACCAGCTTCATCAGCGATTGCGCCCGCTCTTCGTCGACCGGAACGTTGTTCTGCGGCTGCCAGATCGGCTTTACCGATTCCGCTTCGCCGAGCGAGGCTTCCAGCGCCTTGGACACGTCGCCGAGGTTTTCGAAGGCGCAATAGATGGTGTGGCCTTCCTCGTCGGACTCGACGTCATCCGCGCCGGCTTCGATCGCCGCTTCCATGACCTTGTCGGCGCTGCCGGCCGAGGCCGGATAGTAGATCTCGCCGACGCGGTTCCACATGAACGACACCGAGCCGGTTTCGCCGAGCGCTCCGCCGGCCTTGGTGAAGGCGGCGCGCACATTGGAGGCCGAGCGGTTGCGGTTGTCGGTCAGCGCCTCGACGATCAGCGCGACGCCGCCGGGACCGTAACCTTCATAACGCACCGCCTCGTAGTTTTCGGCATCGCCCATCGACGCCTTGTTGATGGCGCGCTGGATGTTGTCCTTCGGCATCGACACCGCCTTGGCGTTCTGCACGGCGAGGCGCAGGCGCGGGTTCATCGATACATCGGGCGTCCCGCTCTTGGCGGCGACGGTGATTTCACGCGCCAGCTTGGAAAACATTTTCGACCGCACCGCGTCCTGGCGGCCCTTGCGGTGCATGATGTTCTTGAACTGCGAATGGCCAGCCATGGCACCCCTGTCGTGTTCGGCTAGAGCATCTCGAAGCGGGGTGTCATCACCTCGTCTTCGGCAAAATGCTCGAATTCAATCTTTCAGAACGTCCCGGACATGCCTGCGAAGGCACGCGGCGCTCTATGTCGGAATGGCCGGCTTATAGATAAATCGGCTCAATTCGTCCAGCCGCGCCGTCACTCCGACGTTGAACCGGCCCGCTCACCCCTCCAGATCGGACTTCAACCGGTCGAGAATGCTGATGGCGTGACCGGCATACTGGCTGATCCAGCGGTCGTGGATCTGCTTGATCGGCAGCGCATTGAGATGGTTCCAGCGCTCGCGCCCCTCACGCTTGGCAACGATCAGGTCGGCCTCCTCGAGGACTTTCAGGTGCATCATCACCGTGCAGCGGTCCATGTCCGGAAAAGCCCCGCATAGCGCGCCGGTGGTCTGCGGCTGGTCCTTCAGCCGATCCAGCAATTCGCGCCGGCGCGGATGCGCCAAGGCCTTGAAAACATGATCGTCCACGGTTTCGCTTGACATGTTATGTTTCTATAACATATCGTTTTGGCAAGCAAGGAAGGAGCTGTGGATATGTCGCTTGGATTCAGGATTTCCGGACGCATCGGCAAACCGGTCGCCGAGGTCTTCGACGCCGTCGTCAACCCGACGAAGCTCAGCGGTTATTTCACCACCATTGGCGGCGCTTCCGCTCCGCTTGTCGCCGGCACGACCGTCACCTGGTGGAAGATGGTGCCGGTGGAGGTCGACGAAGTGACGAAGGACAAGCGCATCGTGCTGCGCTGGGACGCCACCGATGCGGACGGCAAACCCGCCTACAAGACCCGCATCGAGATGAATTTCGAGCCGCTGGAGGACGGCGGCACCTTCGTCACCATCGCAGAGCAAGGCTGGCGCGAAGGCGAGGTCGGCCTGAAGAAGTCCTACCTCAACTGCGAAGGCTGGTCGCAGATGCTCGCCTGCATGAAGGCCTATCTCGAATACGGCATCAATCTGCGCGACGGCTACTACCGCAGCGAGATGAAGGGCGAACCGGCCAACGAGACCAACATCTGAGCCTGCGTCAAGTCCCGATATCCAGCAGGAGGAGGTCGCCCCGATGACGAAAGCAACACCATTCCTGATGTTCGAGGGAAACGGCGAGGAGGCCATGACCCTCTATTGCGGGACCATTCCCGATAGCCGTGTCCTCGACATCGCGCGCTACGGTTCGGGCGAAGACGGGACGGAAGGAACGCTCAAGCTGGCGCGCGCTCTGGTCGGCGGCGTCGAGATCAGGATCTACAACAGCCCCGTCCATCACGCCTTCACGTTCACGCCGTCCTTCTCCTTCTTTGTCGACTGTTCTTCCGGGCAGGAACTGGAGCGGATCGTCGACGTTCTTTCCAAGGATGGTGGATTTCTGATGCCACCAGGCAATTACGGCTTCAGCCAGCGTTTCGCCTGGCTCAACGACCGGTTCGGCGTCTCCTGGCAGATCAATTTGCCCTGACATCGAGGAGAGTACTGTGGAATTGAAGCGCGCCCCCACCGCCGAAACCGCCATGCTGATCCGGCGGCCGGTCGCCGACGTCTTCGAGGCGATCGTCGATCCGGCGATCACCACGAAATTCTGGTTCACGCATTCGAGCGGACGACTGGACGAAGGCAAGACGGTCGAGTGGGAGTGGCGCATGTACGGGGTCTCGACCAGGGTCGAGGTCAGCGAGATCGTCCCCAACGAGAAGATCGTCATGCAATGGAGCGATCCGCCGACCACCGTCGTCTGGACCTTCACCAAAATGCCCGACGAGGCGACCTTCCTCGAAGTCCGCAATTTCGGCTTCGCCGGCTCCGCCGACGAGCAGGTCAAGCAGGCAATCGACTCGACCGGCGGCTTCTCTCTTGTGCTCGCCGGAGCCAAGGCATGGCTGGAACAGGGCCTGACGCTCGGCCTGATCGGCGACCGTCACCCGAAGGGCATTTTGGCCTAATGCCCGCCGCCCGACCCCTGCTTCTTGCGATGCCGTGCCAGCATGTTGAGGCCCTCGACCAGGGCTGAAAAACCCATGGCGGCGTAGATGTAGCCCTTGGGCACATGGTAGCCCATGCCGTCGGCGATCAGCGTCATGCCGATCATCAACAGGAAGCCCAGCGCCAGCATGACGATAGAGGGGTTCTTGGCGATGAAATTGGCGAGCGGCGTCGCCGCCAGCATCATCACACTCACCGCCACGATCACCGCGATATACATGATGGCGATCTCGTCGGTCATGCCGACGGCGGTGATGATGGAATCGATCGAGAAGACGAGGTCGAGCAGCAGGATCTGGAAGATCGCTCCGGCAAGGCTCATCTGCAGCGTGCCCACCATCGTATCCTGATGGTCCTGCGGGTCGACCGTGTGATGGATCTCCTTGGTCGCCTTCCAGACCAGGAACAGGCCGCCGGCGATCAGGATCAGGTCGCGCCAGGAAAAGCCGTGGCCGAAGGCTGTGAACACCGGCGCCGTCAGCTGCACGATGATCGAGATGGTGGCGAGCAGGACGAGGCGCATGATCAGCGCCGCCGAGATGCCGAGCCGGCGCGCGCGGGCGCGCTGCGCTTCCGGAAGCTTGTTGGTCAGGATCGAGATGAAGATCAGATTGTCGATGCCGAGCACGACCTCGAGCACCACCAGGGTCAAAAGCGCGACCCATGCGGTCGGATCGGAAACAAAGTGAAAGTGCGGCGCCAGAAATTCGACAAGCTGCATGGAGGTCGTCCCCTCTACGATCTAGAGCAGTGTTGCCGGCAATTAGGTACTCTGCGCACCTATATCAATGTCACGGCCAGAAGGACGGCGCCGTTTCTTCCAGCCGCGGCCCGCGACGAAACGGCGCGATTTTTTCGGCAAGCCCGGTGCGGTCGGAAATATCGACGCCGACGCCGCAGAGCGTCGCAGGCCCGGATGCCGCCTCGAAACGGCCCTTCGGCACCTTGGAAAGAAACCGGTTGAGCGGTTCTTCCTTGTCCATGCCGAGCGAGGAATCGTAATCGCCGCACATGCCGGCGTCCGAAATATAGGCGGTGCCGCCATTGAGGATCTGATGGTCGGCGGTTGGCTGATGCGTATGCGTGCCGACCACGAGGCTGGCGCGGCCGTCGACGAAATGCGCGAAGCACATTTTCTCCGAGGTGGCCTCTGCGTGGAAATCGACGATGACCGCATCGGCCTGCTCGCCAAGCGGACAGGCGGCCAGCTCGCGCTCGCCGGCCTGGAACGGGTCGTCGAGCTCCGGGTGCATGAAGACGCGGCCCATGATGTTGGCGACCAGCACGCGGGCGCCATTGCGGGCGATGTAGACGCCCGAGCCGCGCCCCGGCGTGCCCTTGGGGAAATTCGAAGGCCGCAGGAAGCGCTCCTCGCGCGGCGCGAAGATCAGCGCGTCGCGCTGGTCCCAGACATGGTTGCCGGTGGTGACGACATCCGCGCCCGCCGCGAGCGTCTCGCGAAAGATTTCTTCAGTTATGCCGAAGCCGCCGGCGGCGTTCTCGCCATTGACGATGACGAAATCGAGCTTGAAGTCGGAAATCAGCCCTGGCAGCTGTTCCCAAACCGCCGTGCGTCCCGTCTTGCCAACCATGTCGCCGAGGAAGAGGAGTCTCATGCGGCGCTGCGCGTACCGAGCGCCCGCGACACCGTTTCCGGCTCCTTGGCGATGACCTGCAAATAGGCCTGTGCCGCTTGGTCCGGCTCGGTTCTTCCTTGCTCCCAGTCTCTCAGCGTGCCGAGCGGAATGCGATAGCGAACCGAAAACTCCTCTTGGGTGAGATGCAAGGCCCGACGGATGACTTTGACACGCGCGACACGCGCCATGCCCGGCCGATCCGTGCCAATCGGCGGATTGTCCTTATCCGCCAGGGCGCCAGCCTCCGCCTCCGCGTCGCTCATGCTACGCAGACGCTCCCAATCGGATTCAGTTCCTGCGTGCCTGGTCATATGCTTTCTGCTCATGGCGCGTCGCCTTTCTGGCGGAGATCAGTCTTATTAGGTCGCCGCGTTCGGTGTAAACCACCGTCAGCACCAATCCATTGACGATTCCAATGCCAATGAAGCGCTCCTCTTCGTAATCCATGGAGCGATCCGAATAATGCAGAGCATGGATGTCGTCGAACAGGCGTTTGGCATCCGCAAATGCCACACCATGCTTGGCAAGATTGCTCGTCGCCTTCTGGTCGTCCCATTCGAATTCAAGCATGCCAGCCTACTGGAATTCAGTAGTATTTGCCAGATGGGCGCCCGCGTCAAGTCGCGAACCGACGCAACCCGCTCTCGGTCAGTATTTCCCCAATGATGACGTCGTGGTCTTCGTTCGGCACCAGCGGCACTTCCTGGCAGTCGAAGGCGATGCCGATCAGCCTGGGCACGATGCCCTTGTCGGCCAGCCTGGCGATGGCGCGGTCGTAATAGCCGGCGCCATAGCCTATGCGGTGACCGCGGGCGTCGAAGGCGGCGAGCGGCACCAGCATCAGCGTGGGGTCGAGCACTTCCGCCTCTTCATGCGGCCCGACGGTGCCGAACCCCATCTCGACCATCGGCGCGCCGCGCACCAGTTCGCGGAAGACGATCGTGGTCTTGTCGAGAATTGCCGGCAGGCAGAGCCTGGCGCCCTTTTCGCGCAACGCGAACATCAGCGGCCGCACATCGACCTCCGAGCGCATCGGCCAGAAGCCGGAGACGACCCGGCCGGGCTCGAAGTCGATTTTTTCCTTCGCGGTCTCGGCCATTTCAAGCGCGATTTCCACCCGCCAGAATTCGTCGAGCGCATCGCGGCGCGCCAGCGCTTCCTTGCGAAGCTGTTTTTTCAGGTCTCTGGAAGGTGACATGCGCCGAAGCTAGAAAAGGTCAGATTTGAATGGAGTTTCAGGAGCGACGTTTCTAGCGCAATTCCAGGAAAAGTGCGCAGCGGTTTTTCCGTCCGGAATTGCGCAAAACAGAGAGAAGACGCATGTCTCCCGAAAACGGGAGAGTGACGATCCACACAACCGGTGGAGAGGTCGATCCCGGGTGCCTACAAAGTAGGTGGGCGCCGTGTGAGAAAACCCACGGGTCTTCCCAGGGACAGCTCCCTAAGGATCGATAAGGCCCCGGGGATAAGTTTCTCCTGCCGGGAAGCGCAGACCGCCGGAAACAAATATAGGCCGATGGTTAGCCGAGCGCCAGTGAAACGGGCAACCATTCGCGCCTAATTCGTCTTGCAGACCATCCCGGTAGGGAGCTCTTCCGCAACCGCCCTTGCGCGGCCCGTCCAGCCTCCTTACGGTCCCGCCGCACGGACAGGAGAAAAGATGCGTTTCGAAGGCACCGCAGCCTATGTCGCCGACAAGGATCTGATGGTCGCGGTCAACGCCGCGATCGCGCTGGAACGGCCCTTGCTGGTCAAGGGCGAGCCCGGCACCGGCAAGACCGAGCTCGCCCGCCAGGTGGCATCGGCACTCAAGCTCGAGTTCATCGAATGGAACGTCAAGTCCACCACCAAGGCGCAGCAGGGCCTCTACGAATATGACGCCGTCTCGCGGCTGCGCGACAGCCAGCTCGGCGACGAGCGCTTCAACGACATCGCCAACTACATCAAGCGCGGCAAGTTGTGGGACGCCTTCGCGGCGCAAAGGAAAGTCGTGCTTTTGATCGACGAGATCGACAAGGCCGACATCGAATTCCCCAACGACCTCCTGCAGGAACTCGACCGGATGGAGTTCTTCGTCTACGAGACAGGCGAGACGATCCGCGCCGAGTTCAGGCCGATCGTCATCATCACCTCGAACAATGAGAAGGAACTGCCGGACGCCTTCCTGCGCCGCTGTTTCTTCCACTACATCCGCTTCCCCGACATAGACACGCTGCACCGCATCGTCGAGGTGCATTACCCCGGCATCAAGCAGAATCTGGTGCGGGCAGCCCTCACGCAGTTCTACGAGATCCGCGAGGTGCCGGGCCTGAAGAAGAAGCCGTCTACCTCCGAGGCGCTGGATTGGATCCGTCTGCTGGTCGCCGACGACATCGCGCCCGAGGATCTGCGCGCCGATCCGAAGAACATGCTGCCGAAGCTGCACGGCGCGCTGTTGAAGAACGAGCAGGACGTGCACCTGTTCGAGCGCCTGGCCTTTATGGCCAGACGGCAGCAGTAAGCCGGCAGCAATAGCGCTTTCCCGTCCGTGGACCGTTGCCGGCGAGCGGCCGCTGCCGCAGCTTCGGGTCAAAATGTTGGAGGAAAAAATGTCCGAGATCATCATCCGCCCGCTCGCGCAGTCCGACCACGCCGACTGGCGCCGGCTTTGGACCGACTATCTGACTTTCTACGAGACGAAGCTGCCGGAAGAGGTCTACGCGATCACCTGGAAGCGCCTGTTCACGGATGGCGAGTTCGAGCCGAAGGGTTTCATTGCCACGCTCGATGGCAAGGCCGTAGGCCTCACCCATTATCTCTATCACCGCTCCGGCTGGTCCGAGAAAAACAACTGCTACCTGCAGGACCTGTTCGCCGATCCCGAGGTGCGCGGCAAAGGCGTGGGCGCCGCGCTGATCAAAGCGGTGCAAGACGAGGCCGGCAAGATCGGGGTGAAGAACGTCTACTGGATGACGCACGAGACCAACGCCACGGCGCGCCGGCTCTATGATCATGTGGCGCGGCGGACGGGCTTCATCGAATACGATCTGCTATAAGGCAATTTGAAAGCCCGGAACGAGCTGAATGACCTGCTATGTAGGAATTTTGGACGGTACCGATGACGTCTGGGGGGTTCGGATACCCGATCTTCCGGGTTGCCATGGCGGTGGCGCGAGCCCTGACGAAGCGGTTGCCGACGCAGCGCTCGCGATCCGGGAATGGACTGAGATTCGTGTTGTGAAGCGCCTGCCCGTCCCCAGCCCACGTACATTGGCTGATCTGCTGAGATCAGGCGAAATCGACTACATCTCAGGTGAGTCCGCCGTGGTCATTGGTTAGAGATAGCCGATGTTCATCCCCTTCTTCCTCGAACTGAAGGCCGCGCGGGTTCCCGTTTCGCTCAGGGAATATCTGTCGCTGCTGGAAGGATTGGAAGCCGGGCTCGTCGATTATGACGTCGAGGCTTTCTACTACCTCGCGCGCGCGGCCCTGGTGAAGGACGAGCGCCACATCGACCGTTTCGACCAGGTGTTCGCGCATGTCTTCAAGGGTGTCGAGGCGCTCGGCGGCCCCGATGCCGTCGATGTCGTCAACATCCCGGAAGAGTGGCTGCGCCGGCTGGCCGAGAAGCATCTGACCGAGGAGGAAAAGAAGCTGGTCGAAGCGCTCGGCGGCTTCGACAAGCTGATGGAGACGCTGAAGCAGCGCCTCGAGGAACAGAAGGGCCGCCACCAGGGCGGCTCGAAATGGATCGGCACCGGCGGCACCTCGCCCTTCGGCGCCTATGGTTACAACCCCGAAGGCGTGCGCATTGGCCAGGATGAAAGCCGCCATCGTCGCGCGGTAAAAGTCTGGGACAAGCGCGAATTCAGGAATTTCGACGACACCGTCGAGCTCGGCACCCGCAACATCAAGGTGGCGCTGAAGCGGCTGCGCCGTTGGGTGCGCGAGGGCGCCGACGAGGAGTTCGACCTTCCCGGCACCATCCACGCCACCGCCGAGCACGGCTATCTCGACGTCAAAACCCGGCCCGAGCGGCGCAACGCGGTGAAGCTTTTGATGTTCTTCGATGTCGGCGGCTCGATGGACGACCATATCCGCGGCGTCGAGGAACTGTTCTCGGCCGCGCGCGCCGAGTTCCGCCAGCTCGAATATTTCTACTTCCACAACTGCCTCTACGAGCGCGTCTGGAAGGACAATCGGCGGCGGCTGGCCGAGACGATCCCGACCTTCGACCTCATCCACAAATACGGGCCCGACTACAAGGTGATCGTCGTCGGCGACGCCTCGATGAGCCCCTACGAGATCGCGCACCCAGGCGGCTCGGTCGAGCATTGGAATCCGGAGGCCGGAAGTGTGTGGCTGGCCCGCCTGTTGCGGCAATGGCCGAACGCGATCTGGCTAAACCCGGAAGCCGAGAAGAACTGGCGCTACACGCATTCGATCCAGTTGATCGGCGACATCTTCGGCGGCCGCATGTTCCCGCTGACATTGGCCGGGCTTGAGGCAGCGACAAGACAGTTGTCGCGCAAGCACTAGCTCGCTTTCACTGGCGGCGTTTGTAACAAATGCCTATGTTCCGCCGAATACCCGTTGCAAGCAACAACGAGCCGCCAAGGCCGAGGAGATTCCATGGACACCCACGCCTATCCCGTCACCCGCACCGATGCCGAGTGGCGCGCCCGGCTGACGCCGGAGCAATATGCCGTGATGCGCAACCACGGCACCGAGCGCCCCGGCAGCTGCGCCCTGCTCTACGAGAAGCGCGCCGGCACCTTCTACTGCGTCGGCTGCGACCAGCCGCTGTTCGAATCCAAGCTGAAGTTCGAGAGCGGCACCGGCTGGCCGAGCTTCAACGATCCGGTTCCGGGCTCGATCGCCACCACCGTCGACCGCAGCTACGGCATGGTCCGCACCGAATGCCATTGCGCGCGCTGCGGCAGCCATCTCGGCCATGTCTTCGAGGATGGCCCACCGCCGACCGGCCTGCGCTATTGCATCAATGGCGTGGCGCTGCGCTTCGAGCCGGCAGCCTGAAGCCTCGGGAATGACTTCGCAAAGGGCGGCCTCGGCCGCCCTTTTTCATGCTCTAGGCCGTAGTGACGATTTAAGGAATTGGGATTCCCACAGGCCGGCAAATCAGATTCAACACTGATTTTTGGGGAT
>NZ_VFTJ01000015.1:0-132138 GCF_006439595.1 Mesorhizobium sp. B3-1-9 | reverse complement strand
ATGCGGTTCCATCCTCGCCCACTGGGCGTCCGTCAGCACGAATCGTTCCATCAAAAGCTTGAATCACGACCAAGCCAAGATGGGAATCCTGAATATCAACAAACCTTAGGCCAGGATGTTCACGGCGCGCGCGGCCACCAGCGCGATCGTCAACAGCGAGATCATCGCCTCGGCCATCATAAGCAGCTTCGCGCGCTGCGTGAGCGGCAAGGTATCGGTCGGCGAGAACGCCGTGGCATTGGTGAAGGCCAAGAAGACATAGTCGACGAAGCCCGGCAGCCAGCCCTGTATCTCGCGATCGGGGAGCGTCATTTGCGGGAACAGGAAGTCGGCCTGCGCACGCTTGACCAGGCCGCAGGTCGGCGGACCGCCGCGATCGGTGCTCCAGAACCACAGCGCAAACACAATCACATTGGTGACCCAGATGTTGAGCGCATCGACGAGCAGCGTCGTGCCGGCGCCGGCATGCCCTTCCAGCAGCGCCCGCACCAGGTAAACCAGCGACCCGCAATTCATGATGCTGATGACGCCGGTCATCACCAATGCCGTGCGGCGGATATAGAGGCGCAACTGGCCGATCGCGTACCAATGCTCGTGATCGACTGCCTTGCGCGTCGCCATTTGCGTCCAGGCCGTTGCGATCGACAGGGGCACCAGCAGCGCCGCTTCCACCGTCGGGGCGAGCCAGCGCGGACCGAAGGACAGGTTGTTGATGACCAGAAGCTGAAGGCAGATGATGACGAGAACCGCGGCGCGCGCCGACCAGAAATCGAGCCCGCGGTGATGAATGACGGCATGCTGGTGGCGCATGGAGGCACCTGTATTGCTGGAACGGCGGCGCCCCTGGGCCGGCTCCGGCAACGATCAGCCGGCGGTCCCTGCCCGAAGCGCCGGCGACGGGTTCCATAGCAATCTTGGCTTTACAATGTTGCGGCAGCATACATTTTCGTAAGCTTTTGCTATCGGACTGTTCAGCAATCCACCGGTGTGATTTTAGGCCCGCATGTCGAGAACCAGCGAATCCGTGAATGTCTGGCCTGCCGCGGCCGCGGCTGAAGACGATCTGTCTTCGATCTGGAACAGCCTGGTCCGGCACCCATGGCGATTGCTGGCGCTTTTGTGCCTGATCCAGATCGCCTGCTGGACCGTGATGCCGGCGATCGTCAATGTTGGACCGCCGCGCGACGTCGTCGAAGGTTTCCTGTGGGGTCGTGAATGGGTGCTGCTGACCTACAAGCACCCGCAGCTTCCCTGCTGGCTGCTCGAGATCAGCCATCTCCTGACCGGCTCGTTCCGCTGGCCGCAATACATGCTGTCGCAGCTGATGGTCTCGACGACTTTCGTCCTGGTCTATCTGCTCGCGCGCGACATCATGGGCCCGACCCGTGCGCTCGCCGCCGTGTTGTTGATGCCCGCGATCTATTTCTTCGGCTGGCCCACCCCGCAATTCAACCATGACTACGCGCAGATGCCTTTCTGGGCCGCGACCTCTTGGCTGCTATGGCGCGCGGCGCGTGACGGGCGGCCGGGCTGGTGGCTCGCCCTCGGCCTCGTTGCCGGCGTTGGGCTCTACGCCAAGTTCTCGACGGCTCTGCTGCTGGCCTTCGGCGGCATCTGGATTTTGTGCGACACCCGTGCCCGAAGCCGGCTCGCCACGCCATGGCCGTGGCTCGGCCTCGCGGTTTTTCTTGGCGTCGTGGCGCCGCTGGCGGTGGCGCTCGTCCGCCTCGATTTCCTGCCGCTGACCTATGCCGAGCATCGTAACGCCTGGGTGATCGCCAACCGCGCCCGGCTCTACTATATCGGCGTTCAGCTTGCCGGGCTTGCCGCTGTGCCCGTCGTTCTGGCTATTTCCGGCCTGTTGCGACGGCAGCCCAGGCCCGTGCAAGACCCCTTGCCGGCCTACCTTGCTCCCGAGCGGCGCGCGGTTGCCTACCTGGCATGGATGGGTCTAGGGCCGGCGCTCCTGATCATGGCCGCATCGCTGTTTACCGGCACCGGCGAAGCCTGGGGCGCGACGATGTACAATCTCGTCGGCGTCCTGGCGATCGCGCTTCTGGGCCGGCGGCTGGGACCAACGGAATTGCGCCGGCTGGCGGTGCTGGCGCTGCTATGCGTGGTCGGCGTGTCGAGCGCCTATGCGGCGACCCGCTGGACCAGTTGCAACATACTCGGCCGCCTGCAGCCAATGTGCTGGCCGGCGCGGTCGATTTCGCTGACGGCCGATGCAATCTGGCACGAGGCGGTATCCGCGCCGCTGGGCATTGTCGGCGGCGACGACGGCACGGCCAGGCTTGCCGGACTGGAAGCCCCGGACCAGCCTTCGATCTTCACGACCCTCGACAGGCGCCTCGCCCCGTGGATCACGGACCAGCGGCTGCGGGATCAGGGCATGCTGCTTGTATGGCCGCGCGGCTGGAAACTTTCTCCGCAACAGGAGGCCTGGACCGCCGGTCTGCCGGTCAAGACGGTGGCATTCAACTGGTCGCTCAAGGGACCGCCCCTGGAGATCAACTTTGCCGTCATTCCGCCCGGTAGAACCAGCTTCCCGGGCAATCCTCCCGGACCGCCCGATCCGGAATGAACCGACCCCGAATAGCCGGCGGTTGAAACCTACCTGCCCAAATTGAAAAGGCGCCGGCTTCGCGCCAGCGCCTCCGATAATAATCCGGCATCAGGCGCTGTTCAGGCGATGGCGGCCTGCTTGTGCTGCACCGGGTGGCTCTTCTTGAGCAGGTCCGAGACCAGGAAGGCGAGCTCGATCGCCTGATCGGCGTTGAGGCGCGGGTCGCAATGTGTGTGGTAGCGGTCCTGCAGGTCTTCCGCCGTGATGGCGCGGGCGCCGCCCGTGCATTCGGTGACGTTCTTGCCGGTCATCTCCACATGGATGCCGCCCGGATGCGTGCCTTCGGCGCGGTGCACCTCGAAAAAGGTCTGCACTTCCTTGAGGATGCGGTCGAACGGCCGCGTCTTGTAGCCCGCCGCCTCGATCGTGTTGCCGTGCATCGGATCGGACGACCACACGACGTTGCGGCCTTCCTTCTTGACCGCCCGAACCAGCTTCGGCAGGTGCTCGGCGACCTTGTCCGAGCCGAAGCGCGCGATCAGCGTCAGGCGGCCCGGTTCGTTCTCGGGATTGAGCAGGTCGATGAGTTCCATGAGACCGTCCGGCGTCAGCGACGGGCCGCATTTCAGGCCGAGCGGATTCTTGATGCCGCGGCAATATTCGATATGTGCGTGATCCGGCTGGCGGGTGCGGTCGCCGATCCAGATCATATGGCCCGAGGTCGCGTACCAGTCGCCGGAGGTCGAATCGACGCGCGTCAGCGCTTCCTCATAGCCGAGCAGCAGCGCCTCGTGGCTGGTGTAGAAATCCGTCTCGCGCAGCGCGAAATTGGTTTCCGACGTGATGCCGACCGCGCGCATGAACTCCATCGTCTCGGTGATGCGGTTGGCGAGCGCACCGTATTTCTCGCCTTGCGGACTGTCGGCGACGAAGCCGAGCATCCAGCGATGCACGTTCTCCAGGCTGGCATAGCCGCCCTGCGCGAAGGCGCGCAGAAGGTTGAGCGTCGCGGCCGACTGGCGGTAGGCCATCTCCTGCCGGGCAGGATCCGGGATGCGCGACTTGGCGTCGAACTCGATGCCGTTGATGATGTCGCCGCGATAGCTCGGCAGCGTCACGCCGGCCTTGGTCTCGTTGTCGGACGAGCGCGGCTTGGCGAACTGGCCGGCGACGCGGCCGACCTTCACCACCGGCTGCGCGCCGGCGAAGGTGAGCACCACCGACATCTGCAGGAAGACGCGGAAGAAGTCGCGTATGTTGTCGGCGCCATGCTCGGCAAAGCTCTCGGCGCAGTCGCCGCCCTGGAGCAGGAAGGCTTCGCCGGCGGCCACCGCCGCCAGCTGCTTCTTCAGCTTGCGCGCCTCGCCGGCAAAAACCAGCGGCGGGAAGGTGGCAAGCTGTGCTTCCGTGGCCTTCAGAGCGGCAAGGTCCGGATAGGCCGGGACCTGCTTGATCGGCTTTGCTCTCCACGAATTCGGCGACCATTTCGTCATCGCTGCACCCAAACGCCCTTTCGGAGCAACCCAGGGGAAAACTGTGAAATTTCCGTCGGAATTGCGTCAAAACAAACCGGCGAACGCGCTTGCCCGCCATTCCAGCCTCGATACGAGGTCGCGGCTCCTTACACGAAGCCGATTGCCTATTCTAGCCGGGTTTTTCAGCAGTGGCGAATGGTTCCACCGCCTCGCTATGCCGTGTCCGCCAGCGCGAGCAGGAATAAGCCCAGCCCCAACAACAGGCAAGATGGGCTGTAAAGCAGGCTGTCGTATCTGGCGAAACGCGTGTTCCTGACCCGCTTGAACAGCCCGAAATATCGCGACCAGCTCAATGCCCGCAGGGTGAATGCGGCCGCCCACAGGATAAGGGCCGTCTTCAGCAGCCAGTGCGGCAGCGGCAGGCGGATCAGACCGGCGAAACCAAGAAGAAGGAGCAGGACCAGCGCCAGGACCAGACCGACCGCCAGGGCGCCGACGGCCGTCTCCTTCACCGCCGGACTGCCGTCCTCGCGTTGAGGCAGTGAAACGCCGGCGCCGATGCGGCCGCCGAAGGCCCAGTAGACATGGAATCCGGCGCCAAGCATCAGCACGGCCGAACAGGCAGCGACCACCGCCGTTTCCATGCCTATCTGCCGGCGTCCTTCAGACGGCTGAGCTGGCGGCCAAGACCGCCCGTCAAATCGAGCGCGAGCATGCGAAGCAGCGCAATGGCGCTCCACAAGGGCCGTTCCGCGAAAGGTTTGTTGCTGTTGTGCTCAAGCAGGGGATGGGTGAACAACGCCGCAAGGTAGAAGACGGGAATGATGACCAGAAAGGCCCACCACGTCACGAGGAAGGATGCCGCGACGCCGGCGATCGGCGCAAAGAAGAGGCCGAGGTAATGGATAAAGCGGGTTGAAGGTTTTGAATGGCCGGCAAGGTAGCCGAGCCAGTATTCATCGAAAGTTTGCGGGTTCATAAGCAGCCCCTGCAGCGATGATTAGATTGGCCTATTGAACCTCTCAAGTACAAATACTGCAATGGTCATAATCGTCGCACGCCCCGCAAGTGCGCGCGATCTTTCGGGTGGGTTACTATTTCCTTGCGAGGTGCGCCTGCCGCTGCAACAGGCCGCAGGCCTGGCTCACGTGCCTATGCGGCCTTGTCGACGAGCCGGGCCAGTTGCGTCATCACCACCGCCGATCCCGCCAGGCGTTTTTCGGCATTCGGCCAATCGCGCATGAAGACGACGCTATGGTCGGCGCGGATCTTGGCCAGCGAGCCCTGCTCGCCGATGAACTTGACCAGCCCGACCGGATTGGGGAACTCGCGCTTGCGGAAATGGATGACGACGCCCTTGGGCCCGGCATCGAGCTTCTCGACATTGGCCTTGCGGCAGAGCGCCTTGATGAAGACGATCTTCAACAGATGCGTCACCTCTTCCGGCAGCGGCCCGAACCGGTCGATCAGTTCGGCGCCGAAGCCGTCGATCTCCTCCGTGGTTTCGAGATCGCCGAGGCGCCGGTAGAGCGCCATGCGGAGCTGCAGGTCCGGCACGTAGCTTTCCGGGATCATCACCGCGGTGCCGACCGCGATCTGCGGCGACCAGCCGCCGTCCTGCGCCTCGCCGGTATCCTTCACCTCGGCCACCGCCTCTTCCAGCATCTGCTGGTAGAGCTCGAAACCGACCTCCTTGATATGGCCCGACTGCTCTTCGCCCAAAAGATTGCCGGCGCCGCGGATGTCGAGGTCGTGGCTGGCGAGCTGGAAACCGGCGCCCAGCGTATCGAGCGACTGCAGCACCTTCAGCCGGCGCTCGGCCGTATCGGTGAGCTTGCGGTTGGCCGGCAGCGTGAACAGCGCATAGGCGCGCACCTTGGAACGGCCGACGCGGCCGCGCAGCTGGTAGAGCTGCGCCAGGCCGAACATGTCGGCGCGATGGACGATCAGCGTGTTGGCGGTCGGGATATCGAGCCCGGATTCGACGATGGTGGTCGACAAAAGCACGTCGTACTGGCCGTCGTAGAAGGCGTTCATGATGTCGTCGAGCTCGCCCGGCGGCATCTGGCCATGCGCCACCGCCACCTTCAGCTCCGGCACGGATTCCTTCAGGAAATCATGGATTTCCGAAAGGTCACTGATCCGCGACACGACATAGAAGGAGTGGCCGCCGCGATAGCGCTCGCGCAGCAGCGTCTCGCGGATGACCAGCGGATCGAAGGGCGAGATGAACGTGCGCACCGCCATGCGGTCGACCGGCGGCGTCGCGATCAGCGACAGTTCGCGCACGCCAGTCAGCGCCAGTTGCAGCGTGCGCGGGATCGGCGTCGCCGACAGCGTCAGCACATGCACGTCGGACTTGAGGTCCTTCAGCCGTTCCTTGTGCTTGACGCCAAAGTGCTGCTCCTCGTCGATGATCAGCAGGCCGAGACGCTTGAACGAGATCGAAGACCCAAGCAGCGCATGCGTGCCGACGACGATGTCGACCGTGCCCTCGGCAATGCCCTTCTTGGTTTCCGCCAATTCTTTTGGACCCACCAGGCGCGATGCCTGCGCGATGCGGATCGGCAGGCCCGAAAAGCGCTGCGAGAAGGTCTTGAAGTGCTGCCGCGACAACAGCGTCGTCGGCACCACGACCGCGACCTGGAACCCCTCCATGGCCGCGATGAAGGCGGCGCGCAACGCCACTTCCGTCTTGCCGAAGCCGACGTCGCCGCAGACCAGCCGATCCATCGGCTTGCCGGCGCCGAGATCATCCATGACGGAATCGATCGCCGTCTGTTGGTCGTCGGTCTCCTCATAGGGGAAACGCGCCGCGAACTCGCCATAAAGCCCTTCGGCCGGGATCATAGCGGGCGCTGCACGCATCTGCCGCTCGGCGGCGATGCGGATCAATTGCCCGGCCATGTCGAGCAGGCGCCGCTTCAGCCGCGCCTTGCGCGCCTGCCAGGCGCCGCCACCCAGCTTGTCGAGCGTCGCTTCGGCCGAATCGGAGCCATAGCGCGACAGAAGCTCGATATTCTCGACCGGCAAGAACAACCGGTCGTCGCCGGCATAATGGATTTCGAGGCAGTCATGCGGCGCACCGACCGCTTCGATGCTGCGCAAGCCGATGAAGCGGCCGATGCCATGGTCGGCATGGACGACGATGTCGCCCGCCGACAGCGACGAGGCCTCGGCGATGAAGTCGGAAGCCTTCTTCTTGCGCTTCGAACGCCGGATCAGCCTGTCGCCAAGGATATCCTGCTCGGCAACGACGACCATATCGTCGGTCTCGAAACCGGATTCGAGCGGCAGCACGGCAAGACCAGCCTGCCCCGGTTCCAGTTTTTCAACGTCGGCAAGCGTCGCGACCGGCTTCAGGTTGCCGAGGTGATGTTCGGCGAGGATCTGGCCAAGACGGTCGAGCGAACCTTCCGTCCAGCCGGCGACGATGACGCGGCGGCGCGCGGCGCGCTCGTCGGCAATGTGTTTTACGACGACGTCGAAGACATTGATGTTCGGGTCGGCGCGCTCCTCGGCAAAACTGCGGCCTTGCCGCGAGCCGCCGTGGAAAACCTTCTTGGCGCCGACATCCGGCGAGTCGAAGACCGTGAAGTCGATGTCTTCGCGCGGACCGAGCGAAGCCTTGAGATTGTCCGGCGACAGATAGAGCAGGTCCGGCGCCACCGGCTTGTAGGGCACGGCGTCCTTCAGCGCGCTGTCGGCCTGTTTCCGGCGCGCCTCGTAGTGGTCGAGGATCAGCGTGTGGCGCTCGGCCAGCGCCTCATGCGCCAGATGGTCGAAGACGACAGGCGCATCCGGCAGATAGTCGAACACCGTCTCCAGCCGCTCGTAGAAGAAGGGCAGCCAATGCTCCATGCCGGCGAAGCGCCGACCTTCGCTGACCGCCGCATAGAGCGCGTCGTCACGCGAGGGCGCGCCGAAAGCCTCGATATAAGAGCGGCGGAAGCGGCTGATCGTTTCGGGCGTCAGCGCCACCTCGCTCATCGCCTGCAGCGACATCGACTTGCGCTGGCCGGTGGTGCGCTGCGTCGCCACGTCGAAGACGCGGATCGATTCCAGCGTGTCGCCGAAGAAATCGAGGCGCAGCGCCTCGCTCCAGCCCGGCGCGAAAAGGTCGAGAATGCCGCCGCGCACCGCGAATTCGCCAAGGCCGCGCACCGTCGGCACGCGCTCGAAACCGGAGATCTCCAGCCGCGCGATCAGCGCGTTCATGTCGATCTGGTTGCCAGGCTTGGCATGGAAAGTCTGCGCTTGGATCAGCTCGGCCGGCGGGATGCGCTGCAACAGCGCATTGGCGGTGGTGAGGATTACGGCGCGATGCGGCTTCTTCGCCAGCGCGATCATGGCCGAAAGCGCGTCGAGCCGTCGCGCAGCGGCATCGGCGCCGGGCGAGACGCGGTCGTAAGGCAGGCAGTCCCAGGCCGGCAGCTCCAGCACCGGCAGGCCGGGCGCGGCAAAGGCGAGCGCCTCGATGATCGCCGGCAGCCGCTGGCCGTCGCGCGCGACGAACAGCACCGGCTTGTCGGGCGCGATCTCCTGCGCCGTCTGCACCAGGGCGAAGGCTTCGTAGCCGTCGGCGACGCCGTCGACGATGAACTGACCGGCGCGGCCCTTGGGCAGGCCAATGGAAGGAATGAGGCTCATGAATATGCGTTTTTCAAAATGTCATGGTCCGGCGCGACGCCAGGATCTTCCGCAGAACCGCGCAGTCGATATCGGGCGGAACCGGGCGTTCGCCGGTGACCATCGGCAGGAATTCGGTGTCGGGGATTTCGAGAAGCCTCTCATATTGGTCGATTTCATCGCCGGTCAAGGCACCGATCTCGGCGTCGGCGAAGGAACCGAGGATCAGGTCCATCTCGCGCATGCCGCGATGCCAGGAGCGGAACAGGAGCTTGCGGCGGCGGGCGTCCAGCCTCTCGCTTGATCGCTGTGTTCCGGTCATGTCGCCGCATCCCTGTCCAAAGCGGCGCATATAGCGTGGATAGAGGGCGGTGTCAGCCTTTGCGCTGCCGCCGTCGCGACATAAGCTGACACGATGCGTCCCACCATCCTCGATCCTCTGTTCGTTCCGATTACCTCGCTTGCCGGCGTCGGCCCGAAAGTCGGTCTGCTGATCGAGCGTGTGGTGCCGGCCGATCTCGGCGACCGCGCCGCGCGCGCGGCCGACCTTCTGTTCGTTCTGCCCAACACGGTGATCGATCGCCGCAACCGGCCCGGCATCGCGCTTTCGGCCGAGGGCCAGATCGTCACGCTCGAAGTGCGCGTCGACCGCCACCAGCCGCCGCCGCGCGGCAACAGGTCGGTGCCCTACCGGGTCTACGCCCATGACGACACCGGCGAGGTCGCGTTGACCTTCTTCCATGCCCATGCCGCCTATCTCGAAAAGGCAATGCCGGTCGGTGAGCATGTCGTCGTGTCCGGCCGTATGGAGTGGTTCAACGGCCGCCCGACCATGGTCCATCCAGATCATATCGCTTTGGCCAGCGAGGCCGACGGCCTGCCCTTGGTCGAGCCTGTCTATCCGCTGACCGCCGGGCTGTCGGCCAAGGTGCTTCGCCGGGCGATCGGCCAGGCGCTCGGCCGCCTGCCGGAATTGCCGGAATGGCAGGACGACGCCTTCATGCGGCGCCAGACCTTCCCCGCCTTTGGCGATTCGCTCGCCCGTGTCCACCATCCGGCGGATCCGATCGACGTCGCCGTCGAAGGCTCGGCCTGGCGGCGCCTTGCCTATGACGAATTGCTGGCCGGTCAGGTGTCGCTCGCGCTGGTGCGGGCAAAGGTGCGACGCCTTTCAGGACGGCCGCTGGTTGGCGACGGCAGCATCGTCGAGAAACTGCGCGCGGCCCTGCCCTACAAGCTCACACCCAGCCAGGAATTCGCGCTTGGCGAAATCAACGCAGATCTTGCCGATCCCGAACGCATGCTGCGCCTGCTGCAGGGCGATGTCGGCTCCGGCAAGACGGTGGTGGCCCTGCTTGCCATGGCGCGCGCGGTCGAGGCCGGCGGCCAGGCGGCGCTGATGGCGCCGACCGAAATCCTGGCGCGCCAGCATCTGGCGACCATCGCGCCGCTTGCGGAGAAAGTCGGCCTGCAAATCGCCATCCTGACCGGGCGCGAGAAGGGGCGCGAACGCACCGAGACGCTCGAAGGCCTTGCCAGCGGCGCGGTCGACATCGTCGTCGGCACGCATGCGCTGTTCCAGGAAAGCGTGACGTTCCATGATCTCGTGCTGGCCGTCGTCGACGAGCAGCACCGCTTCGGCGTCCACCAGCGGCTGGCCATCACCGCCAAGGGCGACGCGCCCGACATGCTGGTGATGACGGCCACACCCATCCCGCGCACGCTTGTGTTGACCGCCTTCGGCGACATGGACGTCTCGAAGCTGACCGAGAAGCCGGCCGGCCGGCAGCCGATCCGCACCGTGACCTTGCCGATGGAGCGGCTGGACGAACTGGTCGGACGCATGCGCGATGCGGTCGCCGAGGGGCAAAAAATCTACTGGATCTGCCCGCTGGTCGAGGAATCCGAAGAAATCAAGCTGATGTCGGCCGAGGACCGTTTCGCTTCGCTGAAACCACTCTTCGGCGACCGGATCGGCCTGGTGCACGGCCGCATGAAGGGTGCGGAGAAAGATGAGGCGATGCGCGCCTTCAAGCAGGGCGAAACGCGCATCCTGATCGCCACCACCGTCATCGAGGTCGGCGTCGACGTGCCTGACGCGACCATCATGGTCATCGAGCATGCCGAACGCTTCGGCCTTGCCCAATTGCACCAGTTGCGCGGCCGGGTCGGGCGCGGCGACAAGCCGTCCTCCTGCGTGCTGCTCTACAAGGAGCCGCTCGGCGAGACGGCCAAACGCCGGCTTTCGGTCATGCGCGAGACCGAGGACGGCTTCAAGATCGCCGAGGAAGACCTGAAACTGCGCGGCGAAGGCGAATTGCTGGGCACGAGGCAGTCCGGCACGCCCGGCTTCCAGGTGGCGCGGATCGAATTCCATGCCGACCTGCTGGAAGCGGCACGGGACGACGCGCGGCTGATCCTGTCGCGCGACCCGGAATTGCAGTCCGAGCGCGGCGAGGCGCTGCGCTTGCTGCTTTACCTGTTCGGCCGCGACGAGGCGGTGCGGCTGCTGCGCGCCGGCTGAGCGCCGAGCGGCGGATTGGCGAGCGGTCCTTCGACCGGTTCGCCATTCAGCGTCACCAGCTTGGCCTTGACCTCCGGCGCCACCATGCCGGCCGAGACGATCAGCTTGGCTCCGTCTTCGATCGACATGTCGAGCGGCACGATCTCCGATTTGTGCACATACATCAGGAAGCCGGTGGTCGGATTGGGCGTGCAAGGCATGAACACCGCGATCAGCGGATCGCCTTCCTGGTCGAGCTTCTGGTTGATCTCGGTCTCCTTCTCGCTGGCGACGAAGACCAGCGACCACACGCCCTTGCGCGGATATTCGACGAGGCCCACCTGGCGGAACATGTCACCCTTGTTCGACAGCACCGTCTCGAAGATCTGCTTCAGCGAGCCGTAGATGCCCCTCACCAGCGGCATGCGGCCAAGCAGCCTTTCGCCGAAATTGACAATGGCGCGGCCGACGATATTCGCCGTCAGGAAACCGATCAGCGTGATCAGCGCCAGCGCCACGATCAGCCCGAAGCCCGGAACCGGGAACGGCAGATAGGTGTCGGGATTGTAGCGGACCGGAATGTAGGGCTTCACCCAGGAATCGACCCAACCGATCAGCGACCAGGCGATGTAGGCCGTGATCGCCAGCGGCGCGCAGACCACGAAGCCGGTCAGGAAATAGTTCCTCAGCCGGGTCATGCCAGAGGTCTTCAGGGCGTCGGACATGGGTTCACCGCGGCGCAGGTTGCAACGCTGAGATTAGTGAACCGCGAGCCGCTTTGGAACTGCGAAGTTTTTAAAGAGCGCTGGTCACGCCGCTGTATCCAGCGGCACGATCTTCTCGAGTTCCGATGCTATTTTGCTCGCTTCGATCTCCAGCTCGTAGGCCTTCTGGAAGTTCATCCAGAACTCGGGCGTGGTGTTGAAGAACCTGGCGAGGCGAAGCGCCGTATCCGGAGTAAGACCGACCTCCTCCTTGACGATGCGCTCGATCCGGGTGCGCGGAAGATTAAGCTTCTTCGCAAGCACGCCGGCACTCATGCCGAGCGGCACCAGATACTCCTCGCGCAGGAATTCTCCGGGGTGGATGGGGCGTGCAAACTTGAGCATAACCCAGTATCTCAAAGGTTAGGCGGGCGGCCCTCCTCGCGACATGTACCATGCTATGATACAGAGCCAAGATCACAGCTATTTACGTTCCAAACGGAAGCTGCTTCCGTTCACGATTAGCCGAAACATCCTTTCCTTCGTCATCCACGGGCGGAGCAAGGAGCGAAGCGACGCGCGTAGACCCGAGGATCCATTCCGTGACGTTTGCGGCGGATCAAATCATTGCAGAATTAGGCGCTACCATCCCGTGCCGCGGAAAAGCTCGAACCACTCTGGATTAGCCTTCTCGATTAGTTCGATCTTCCATTGGCGCGGCCAGCGTTTCAGCGACGTCTCGCGTTGGATGGCGTCTCGGATGTCGAAATATTCCTCCTACCAGACCAGGCGTTGCACACCATAGCGCCCGGTAAAGCGCGAGCCTTCGCCGGATCTGTGCTCCGGCATCCGACGGCTAAGATCGTTTATGACCCCGATGTAGATGGTGCCGCGCTTCTTGCTCGCAGTCATATAAACATAACCCGTCATGCATGAAGGATAACGGATGGATGATCAAGCGACCATTCTGATGGGTTGCATTCTTTGGCTTGCGTCACGGAATGGATCCTCGGGTCTGCGCAGGAGCTTCGCTCCTGCTCCGCCCGTGGATGACGAAGTGGGGCCGTTGGCGTCATCCGCAACTTGCAACGGTAGCGAAACCTACTCCACCGTCACCGACTTCGCCAGATTGCGCGGCTGGTCGACGTCGGTACCCATGAAGACGGCGGTGAAATAGGCCAGCATCTGGATCGGCAGGGCGTAGATGATCGGCGAGATGATCTCCGGCACCTCGGGCAGGATGATCGTCTCCATCGTCTTGATGCCTGCATGCGCGGCGCCCTTCGCGTCCGTGATCAGGATGATCTTGCCGCCGCGCGCCGCCACTTCCTGCATGTTCGAGACCGTCTTTTCGAAGATGCGGTCATGCGGCGCGATGACGATTACCGGCATGTTCTCGTCGATCAGCGCGATCGGCCCATGCTTCAGTTCGCCGCCGGCATAGCCTTCGGCGTGGATGTAGGAAATCTCCTTGAGCTTCAGCGCGCCTTCCATCGCCAGCGGGAAATTGGTGTCGCGGCCGAGATAGAGCACGTCCTTGTAGCGCGAGAGCTCGCGCGAGATCCGCTCGATCTGCTCGTCGAGCTTCAGCACCTGGGTGGCGAAGCGCGGCGCCTCGGAAAGCTCGCGCACCAGCCGCTTTTCCTCGTCGCGCGAGATCGTGCCGCGCGCCACGCCGGCGCGGACCGCGAGCGCAGCCAAAACGGATAGCTGGCAGGTGAAAGCCTTGGTCGAGGCGACGCCGATTTCCGGTCCGGCAAGTGTCGGCAGCACGACGTCGGATTCACGCGCCATGGTCGATTCGCGCACATTGACCACGGCGCCGATCTTCATGCCGGCCTGGCGGCAATAGCGCAGCGAGGCCAGCGTGTCGGCCGTCTCACCCGACTGCGAGATGAAGAAGGCCGCGTCGTTGGCCGACAGCGGCATCTCGCGATAGCGGAATTCCGAGGCGACATCGATATCGATCGGCAGCCGCGCATAGCGCTCGAACCAGTATTTCGAGATCAGCCCGGCGAGATAGGCGGTGCCGCAGGCCGAGAGCGCCAGCCGGCCGATTTTGGCGAAGTCGAACGGTAGGTCGAGCGGCTTCGACACGCCCGAGACGAAATCCACGTAATGCGCCAGCGTGTGCGAGATCACCTCCGGCTGCTCATGGATTTCCTTTTCCATGAAATGCCGGCGGTTTCCCTTGTCGACCATGAAGCTGGTCGACAGCGATTGCTGGCGCTTGCGGTCGACCTTGTTGCCGTCGATGTCGTAGATCGCAACGCTTTCGCGGCGCACCACCGCCCAGTCGCCGTCCTCGAGATAGGTGATCGAGTTGGTGAAGGGCGCCAGCGCGATCGCGTCCGAGCCCAAAAACATCTCGCCATCGCCATGGCCGACGGCCAGAGGCGGACCATTGCGGGCGCCGACGATCAGGTCCTCGTCGCCCTTGAACATGATCGCCAGCGCGAAAGCGCCGGAGAGCCGCTTCAGCGCCGCATACGCGGCTTCCACGGGCTTCAGCCCCTTGGCGAGCTCGCGCGCCACCAGATGCGCGACGACCTCCGTGTCGGTCTGCGAGGCGAAGCTGTAGCCGTCGCGGGTGAGCTCGTCGCGCAGCTCGGCGAAATTCTCGATGATGCCGTTGTGGACGATGGCGACGCCTTCGGAAAAATGCGGATGCGCGTTGGTCTCGTTGGGCACGCCATGCGTCGCCCAGCGCGTGTGGCCGATGCCGATCGTGCCGTCGAGCGGTTCGTCCTTCAGCCGGCGTTCGAGGTTGATCAGTTTGCCTTCGGCGCGGCGGCGGCCGAGCTCGCCCTTCTCGATGGTGGCGACACCGGCCGAGTCGTAGCCGCGATATTCAAGCCGCTTCAGCGCATCGACGATGAGCGGCGCGACTTGGCTTCGGCCGACGATTCCAACGATACCGCACATGCGATAGCCCCCGATTCCGAGCGGAAAACCCGGCGTTATCTAGGGACTGCCGGCTTGCCGCGAAAGTCACTTTGCGTTTCGTTCCGTGTCAGCGGAACGGTTCTTTGCCAGTGCACAATGCCAGACTGCGCTTGCAATCCGGTTACCTGAACCGCTCGGGTTTTCAGGGCCCTGGTTTCCACTCGTTCATATCTGACCGAGTTGCAACCGCCTCCGCAAGGAAGCGCTGAAAATCATTCCGCCGCCTTCTTCCTCGCCGCGGCGGCCGAGGCGAAGCGCTCGCGCAGCTCCTTGCCCTTCCCGGGGATCGTCTTTTGGCGGGCGCGGCCGAAGGCCAGCGCGTCGTCCGGCACGCTCTCGGTGATCACGCTGCCGGAGGCGATATAGCCGCCCTTGCCGATCGTGACAGGCGCCACCAGCGAGGAATTCGAGCCGACAAAGGCCCCCTCGCCGATGTCGGTGAAGAATTTCGAGTAGCCGTCATAATTGCAGGTGATGGTGCCCGCGCCGATATTGGCCGCGGCACCCACGCGCGCGTCGCCGATATAGGTCAGGTGGTTGACCTTGGCGCCCTCCTCTATCGTCGCCTGCTTGACCTCGCAGAAATTACCGACTTTTGCCTTGTTTCGAAGATCGGCGCCGGGCCTGAGCCGCGCAAACGGCCCGACATCGCAGTTCGAGGCGATCGTCGCGCCCTCGATATGGCTGAAAGCATGGATCTTGGCGCCCGACGCGATCCTGACGCCCGGGCCGAACCAGACATTCGGCTCGACGATCGTGTCGGCGCCGATTTCGGTATCGTGCGAGAAATAGACAGTTTCGGGCGCGATCAGCGTCACGCCGGACAGCATGGCCTCGCGCCGCCGGCGCGCCTGCCAGATCGATTCCGCCTCGGCAAGCTCGGCCCGGTTGTTGATGCCGAGCGCGCTTTCGAACCCCGCTTCCGTCGCCACCACATCGAGGCCTTCCGCGCCGGCGATCTCGACGATGTCGGTGAGGTAGAACTCGCCCTTGGCATTCTTGTTGCCGACCTTGTCGAGCAGCCGCACCGCATGCTTGCCCGCCACCGCCATCATGCCGGCATTGCAGAAGCCGATCTTCTTTTCCGCCTCGGAACAGTCCTTCTCCTCGCGGATGGCGACGAGCTTGCCACCCTTTTCGATCAAACGGCCGTAGCCGGTCGGGCTTGGCGGGCGAAAGCCGATGACGGCGACGGCAGCGCCCTCCGCCAACTTCTGCCGCGCAGCCGCCAGCGCCTGCGCATCGATCAACGGCGTGTCGCCGAACATGACGAGAATATCGTCATAACCCTTTGATATCGCTTCGCGAGCAGCAAGCACCGCGTGCGCGGTGCCGAGCCGCTTCTCTTGCACGAAAGTCTCAGCCTTTGGCGCGAATTTCTGTGCCGCCTTGCGCATCTCGTCGGCGCCGTGGCCGATCACCAGCGCCACGCCGGTCGCGCCAGCTCCTTCGGCGGCCCTCACCACGTGAGCCACCATCGGCAGCCCTGCAATCGCATGCAGCACCTTGGGCGTAGCGCTTTTCATGCGGGTACCTTCGCCGGCGGCGAGGATGACGGACAGGCAGGATCTCTGGCTCATGTAGGGGCAACCGTATGAAAAGGTTTGGAATCAAGGCACATTTAGCATTGGCGCTATGCTGCACCAATGCGGTTAAATTCCGGTGAGATGGTGGAGCGGCTGACTCTTAATCAGCTGGTCCACGACCAAATCCGACGGGCAGAGCTTACAACAGCCCGTGCTTGTTGAATTCCGCCTGCTCGTCGCCGGCGATCCAGCCAAACACCTTCAGGCTGCCTTCGCGCCTTTCGACGAGATAATCGACTTCGAAATCGATGGTCACGAGCCTTTTGTCCTTGCGTTCGTATTCGCCCGACCACTCTACCTTGGCCACGCAACGGTCCTGATCGATGGCCGTCACCGAGACATCCTTGCAGGTCATCGTCTTGCTGCCCATCGCCCGATAGGCTTCAAAACCCTTCCTCATCGTATCTTGAAATTTCTTGCCGTTCTCGCCGACCATGACGCCAGCCGGGGTGACCGAGACAAATCCAGTCGAATACATCGCTCCAAAATCGTCCATGTCGACATTGCCGGCGATCGCGTCGTTGTAGACCTTCTCGTAGGTCTTGAAGAACTTTTGCACGTCCGCCTTGGCTACCATTATCGCCTCGCTATCGGTGTTGTGCTTGCGATTCGGCAACGTCGGCTTTTCGGCATCGTTCCGATCTGGGTATCGAGCCAACCGCCCACGCACAAAATTTTCCAACAGTTTCTCAGTGGTCCTTGGTATTGCAGAAATTTCGGGAAAAAGTTTGTGTTAGATACCGTCGTCATCATTCATCTGGTCGCCCCGTTTATGGCGCCGGCGTGCACTGAAGGAAAGGCTTCAGATGTTGAGCCACGGCTTTGAAGCTTTCGCCGTGTTTATTTTTTTCATTTTCATATCGATCTGTCCGGGCACGGCTCGGGCCGATTACACCACTCCGCATGCCGAGGTTGTTTGCCAACCCGGCCGTAACGTCGCGCTGATCCGCTTTACCCTGACGATGGACGAAGATCCGGTCGGGTATCGCCGACTGCCCACCAGCGTCGATCAGGGATTATCGGCGACGCCTACCACGGGTCGATCGAATTGCACCATGGTCAATGGCTGGACGATCCGCCTCCGTGATGGGCAAGACCAGGCTTTTGGGTATGGTCAGGGCGGCGCCGATCCGCCAGCCTTCTTCAGCCTTTGGATTGCGAAGCGAAAGATTTTTTCGCGCAAAGAGTGGAAGCCTAGCTACGCGACGGACAAAAAGCGCTGGCTGATCGGGATGGTGATCAGGCCGGATCGGCTTAGCTATTGTCATGTCGTCGGAGACGAGGCGCCGGACAAGGGACCCATTGTCTGCCTGGATGAGCCTTTCCAACTGAACCGGTACAAGGTCGATCGCGTCGAATATGCGCCGCTGGGTCGCCGGCCACCGGTTGGCACCATATTGCTGACGCATGGAACGACTGAGCCGCGTCTTTGTCGAAAATTCCTGCGTCTTCGACAGGAAGGATTTGAGAACGTCAGCACCTCCACGAACGACAACGCCAACGTCTTTCCCACGGACACCGCGCAGCAAGATCTCGACATCAAGGTGGCGACGATCGAGGTCTCGCCCGGCGTGCGTCGCAAGCTTGTCCGCTGGAGTGGAACCAATCATTATTTCGACGGCGATGTCATGCTCTTGGCGCCGCTCGCAGCTGATCCATCGACAGTCCTGAAAGAGAGTATGCTTGACGACGGCGACACGTTTTCGGACGAATTGCCCTCGGGATGGAGCGTCATATCAGGCCAACTCCCCCGCCTCTACCCGAATGTAAGCCGGCGCTACGTGCACTTCGATACGCAGCGGATCGATGGACGGCTTTACTTGCTGGCCCAACCTTCCAACCGGGACCAGCGCCCCACCGCTGTCCTCGTCCGGCCGCTTGCTGATGGGTTCAAGACCATTTGCGTTTTCCAGCGTGTCGAGCCTCATTTCTGACGACTCACAAAACGGGCGCCGGACCGCTACCCCAGCCGTCCCAGCACCGGAAAATTCTCCAGCAGCCAATACGACGCGCTCTGCACGCCGCCGGTCAGGAAGAACACGCCGGCGACGACCAGCAGCGCGCCGATCGCCTTTTCCACACGGCCGAGATGGACGCGGAATTTGCCGAGGAAACGCATGAAGGCACCGGAAAACAGCGCCGCGATCAGGAACGGGATGCCTAGGCCCAGCGAATAGGCGGCAAGCAGCAGCGCGCCCTCGCCAACGGTCTCGCGCCCGCCGGCTAAAGTCAGGATCGGCCCCAGCACCGGGCCGATGCAAGGCGTCCAGCCGAAGGCGAAGGCCAGCCCCATGACATAGGCCGCGATCATGCTGGCAGGCTTGCCCTGCGACTGGAAGCGCGCCTCGCGCGACAGGAGCGGAATGCGCAGGATGCCGAGGAAGTTGAGGCCCATGATGATGATCAGCACGCCCGCCGCCATCGCCAGCGGCTCCTGCCAGACGCGCAGCAGGCGGCCGATGGTCGAGGCGCCGGCCCCGAGCGCCACGAAGACGGAGGAAAAGCCGAGCACGAAGGCGAGCGAAGCGTAGAGCAGCGCGCCACGCGCGCCTTCCTTTGCCGTGGCGCTCTGATTGCCGCGGAAATCGTCGACCGAAACGCCGGCCATGTAGCAGAGATAGGGCGGCACCAGCGGCAGCACGCAAGGCGACAGGAAAGAGATCGCCCCTGCTCCGACCGCGCTGACATAGCCGATGTCCAATGCCATCCAATGAGTCCCGATTGTGCTGGCGTCGATATAGCGATGCAGGCGCGCGCCTGCCAATCACCATTGTGTGGCACGTCGCCGCTTCGCCAAGGAAGAAACAGCCGCGCCAATGCGTTGTCGGAATAGGCGCGCGATTGCCGCGCGCTCGTTCTCAGGGAGATTGTCATGAAATCGATCGCACTCGGGTTTGCCGCCCTTCTGCTCGGCACTGCAGCGTCCCATGCCGCCGACGCATGGAAGGAAGCTGAAGTCGGCGGCAAGAAGATCTATACCGACGCCAAAGGCATGACGCTTTACACGTTCGACAAGGACAAGAAGGGTAAATCCAGCTGCTACGACAAATGCGCCGCCAACTGGCCGCCGCTGAAGGCCGAGGCCGGCGCCAAGGCCGACGATGAATGGACGATCGTCGACCGCACCGATGGCAGCAAGATGTGGGCCTATGACGGCAAGCCGGTCTATACCTTCGTCAAGGACAAGAAGGCCGGCGACATGACCGGCGAAGGCGTTGCCGGCGCCTGGCACGTCGTCAAGGCAGATTGAGTTTCTCCCACCGCTGGCATGCGGAAGACTGCCTGGCCGCCGAATTGGTTTGATTTGGCGGCCAGGGATCTTTCCGGGCGGGGCCAGCGCCTCGTCACTGTCCCTCGACTCGACTGGCCGGCACAGGCCGTCCCGGCGTGATACGAGGCGCGCACGCCTCCATCCCCAAAAAATGTGATCTTTGCCATACACTCTAAGAGTGTATTGCCGGCGGCCGCTTCCCAAATTGCCCGCCTCCCCTTGACCGATTGCAAAAGCGCGGCCATGTGAGCGACGAAAAGAGTGGGATTTCGTCGTGCATCGCGGAGTTCTTCCGCCACCTCACAGCTGATTAAGAGACCTCATGGACGTCGTCGTCGTCGAATCGCCGGCCAAGGCGAAGACAATCAACAAATATCTGGGCAAGAACTATAAGGTCCTGGCCTCCTTCGGCCATGTCCGCGATCTGCCGGCCAAGGACGGCTCGGTCCGCCCTGACGAGGACTTCGCCATGTCCTGGTCGGTCGACACCGCGTCGGGCAAGCGCCTCGCCGACATCGCCAAGGCGGTCAAGGATGCCGACGGGCTGATCCTCGCCACCGACCCGGATCGCGAGGGCGAGGCGATTTCCTGGCATGTGCTGGAAGTCCTGAAGCAGAAGCGCGCGCTGAAGGACAAGCCGGTCAGCCGCGTCGTCTTCAACGCCATCACCAAGGCCTCGGTGCTCGATGCCATGGCCAATCCGCGCCAGATCGACGCGCCGCTGGTCGACGCCTATCTCGCTCGCCGTGCGCTCGATTATCTCGTCGGCTTCACGCTCTCGCCGGTGCTGTGGCGCAAGCTGCCGGGCGCCCGCTCGGCCGGCCGCGTGCAGTCGGTGGCGCTGCGCCTGGTCTGCGACCGCGAATCCGAGATCGAACGCTTCATCCGCGAGGAATACTGGCAGATCGCTGCCATCCTCGACACGCCGCGCACGGACAGTTTCGAAGCGCGGCTGACCGCCTTTGCCGGCAAGAAGCTGCAGAAGCTCGACATCGCCAACAAGGCTCAGGCCGACGACATCAAGGCGATGCTGGAGGGCGCGACCTTCAAGGCGTTGTCGGTCGAGGCCAAGCCCACCAAGCGCAATCCCGGCCCGCCCTTCACCACCTCGACGCTGCAGCAGGCCGCCTCCTCCGGGCTCGGCTTCTCGGCCACGCGCACCATGCAGGTGGCGCAAAAGCTCTATGAAGGCATGGATGTCGGCGGCGAGACCGCCGGCCTCATCACCTATATGCGAACCGACGGCGTGCAGATGGCGCCCGAGGCGATCGAGGCTGCCCGCAGCGCCATCGTCAGCGAGTTCGGCGCGAAATACCTGCCGGAAAAGCCGCGTTACTACACCACCAAGGCCAAGAACGCCCAGGAAGCGCACGAGGCGATCCGCCCGACCGATTTCAACCGCACGCCTCAATCGGTCAGGCAGTATCTCGACGCCGACCAGGCCCGCCTCTATGAGCTGATCTGGAAGCGCGCCATCGCCAGCCAGATGCAGCCGGCCGAGATCGAACGCACCACGGTCGAGATCGAGGCGGTCAATGGCGCTCGCACTGCTGAGCTTCGCGCCGTCGGTTCAGTTATCCGCTTCGACGGCTTCATCGCCGCCTATACCGACCAGAAGGACGAGGACGCGGAGGACGAGGAGAGCCGCCGTCTGCCCGAGATCCGCTCCGGCGAGCAGCTCGCCCGCCAGGCGATCAACGCCACCCAGCACACCACCGAGCCGCCGCCGCGCTACTCCGAGGCGTCGCTGATCAAGAAGCTGGAAGAGCTGGGCATTGGCCGGCCGTCGACCTACACCGCGATCCTGAAGACGCTCGAGGATCGCGACTACGTCACCATCGACCGGCGCAGGCTGGTGCCGCAGGCCAAGGGCCGGCTGCTCTCTGCTTTCCTCGAAAGCTTCTTCGAGCGTTATGTCGAGTATGATTTCACCGCTTCGCTCGAGGAAAAGCTCGACGAGATTTCCGACGGCAAGCTCGCCTGGAAGGACGTGCTGCGCGACTTCTGGAAGGATTTTTCCGGCGCCGTCGACGACATCAAGGAACTGCGCGTCACGGACGTGCTCGATGCGCTCAACGAAGAACTGGCGCCGCTTGTCTTCCCGGAACGCGAGGACGGCTCCAACCCGCGCATTTGCCCGAAATGCGGCTCAGGCAACCTTTCGCTGAAACTCGGCAAGTTCGGCGCCTTCGTCGGCTGCTCGAATTATCCGGAGTGTTCCTACACCCGCCAGCTCGGCGACGCCGCCAACCCCAATGGCGAGAACGGCAATGGCGACGACGGCGTCAAGCTGCTCGGCAAGGATCCTTACACCGCCGAGGAAATCACGCTGAGGAGCGGCCGTTTCGGGCCCTATATCCAGCGTGGCGAAGGCAAGGAGGCCAAGCGCTCGAGCCTGCCCAAGGGCTGGACGCCCGAGTCGATCGACCACGAAAAGGCGCTGGCGCTGCTGGCCCTGCCGCGTGACGTCGGAAAACATCCCGAAACCGGCAAGATGATCTCGGCCGGCCTCGGGCGCTACGGCCCGTTCGTGCTGCATGACGGCACCTATGCCAATCTGGAAAGCATCGAGGACGTGTTCTCGATCGGTCTGAACCGCGCCGTCTCGGTGATTGCCGAGAAGCAGCAGAAGGGCAAGGGCGGCCGCAATGGCGGCACCGCCGCGGCGCTCAAGGAGCTTGGCGACCATCCCGACGGCGGCGGCAAGATCGTCGTGCGCGACGGCAAATACGGGCCCTATGTCAACTACGGCAAGGTCAATGCGACGCTGCCCAAGGGCAAGGATCCGCAATCGGTGACGATGGAAGAGGCGCTCACCCTGATTGCCGAAAGGGAGGCCAAGGGCGGAGGCGGCAAAAAACCCTTCCGCAGGGCGGCGAAGAAGGGATAGCGGGACGTGGCGCGCAGGATCTCCGGAAGAAGCCACGGCGATCCGCGCCACGCCGACACCAGGGCCAAGGTCAAAGACGACTACCGTCCCTCGCGTGACGAGGTCCTGCGCTACATCGCCGAAAATCCCGACCGCTCCGGCAAGCGCGAGATCGCCAAGGCCTTCGCGCTGCGCGGCGAGGACCGCATCTGGCTGAAAGACCTGTTGCGCGACCTGCAGGACGAGGGCCTCCTCAACAAGGAGCGCAAGCGACTCACCCGCGCGGGCGCCGTGCCTCATGTCGCGGTGCTCGACATTTTCGGCCGCGACGATGACGGCATGCTTCTGGCGCATCCGAACGAATACACTGGCAACGGCTCGCCGCCCGTCATCGCCATTCGCATTTCGCGCGGCGCCAACGGCCCGGTGCCCGGCATCGGCGACCGCGTGCTTGCCAAGACCTTCCCGACCGACGATCCGTCAGGCCCCGCCTATACCGGGCGGGTGATGAAGATCTTCGAGAAGCGCAGCGACGCGGTGCTCGGTGTCTTCCGCGTGCTGAAAGACGGCACTTTCCGCATCGAGCCGGTCGAACGGCGCCAGCCAGAGCTGATCGTCGACAAGGAATTCCAGAACGGCGCCAAAAACGGCGACCTGGTCGAGGTCGAGCCGGCGCGGGCATCCCGTTACGGACTGCCCAGGGCGAAAGTGCTGGCGGTGCTGGGATCGCTGAGCAGCGAGAAGGCTGTCTCGATGATCGCCATCCACGCCCACGACATTCCCCATGTCTTTCCGGCGGACGTGATTGCCGAGGCCGAAGCGGTGAAGCCGGCGACGCTCGATCACCGCGAGGATTGGCGCAACCTGCCGCTGGTGACCATCGATCCGGCCGACGCGAAGGACCATGACGACGCCGTCTTCGCCACGCCCGATGCGGACGAGAAGAATCCCGGAGGCGTCGTCGTCACCGTGGCGATCGCCGATGTCGCCGCCTATGTGCGCTATGGCACGCCGCTCGACCGCGAAGCCTTGAAGCGCGGCAATTCGGTCTATTTTCCGGACCGCGTCGTGCCGATGCTGCCCGAACGCATCTCCAACGATCTCTGCTCGCTGCGCGAAGGCGAGGACAGGCCGGCCATCGCCGTGCGCATGACCTTCTCCTCGGAAGGCCGCAAGCTCAGGCACTCCTTCCACCGCGTCATGATGAAGTCGGCCGCCAAGCTCGCCTATCCGCAGGCGCAGGCCGCGATCGACGGCGTGCCCGACGACAAGACGCGGCCGATCCTCGATGGCGTGCTGAAGCCGCTCTGGGACGCCTACGCGGTGCTGAAGCGCGGCCGCGACGCCCGCCAGCCGCTGGAGCTCGACCTGCCGGAGCGCAAGATCCTGTTGAAGCCCGACGGCACGGTCGACCGGGTCACCGTGCCGGAGCGACTCGATGCGCATAAGCTGATCGAAGAGTTCATGATCCAGGCCAATGTTGCCGCCGCCGAAACCCTGGAGGGCAGGAAAGAGCCGCTCGTCTATCGCATCCATGACGCGCCGTCGCTCGCCAAACAGGAATCGCTGCGCGAGTTCCTGCAGACGCTCAGCCTGTCCTTGGCGCGCGGCGCGCAGATGCGGCCTAGCCAATTCAACGGCATCCTGGAGCGGGTGCGCGGCGCCGACAACGAGGCGCTGGTCAACGAAGTGGTGCTGCGCTCGCAGAGCCAGGCCGAGTATTCGCCGAAGAATATCGGCCATTTCGGCCTCAACCTCAGGCGCTACGCGCATTTCACCTCGCCGATCCGCCGCTATGCAGATCTGATCGTGCACCGCGGATTGATCGCGGCGCTTGGTCTGGGTCCCGGCGGCTTGACGCAGCAGGAGGCGGACAGGCTGGAAGAGGCCGCCGCCCTGATCTCGGCCACGGAACGCCGCGCCATGGCCGCCGAGCGCGATACGGTCGACCGGCTGATCGCCGCCTATCTCGCCGAGCGCGTCAACGACACGTTCGACGCGCGCATTTCCGGCGTCACCAAGGCGGGCCTCTTTGTCCAATTGCCGCAGTACGGCGCCGACGGCTTTATTCCGGTGTCAACTCTGGGCGGCGACTACTATATCTATGACGAAACCGCCCGATCGCTGTTCGGGGAACGCACCGGCAAGGGCTTTCAGCTTGCCGACCGCGTCGAAGTCCGGTTGGTCGAGGTCGCGCCGATGGCCGGTGCGATGCGTTTCGAGATGCTGACCGACCCGAAGCCCCTGCCCGGCTCAAAGCGGTCGTTCCACAAGGCCAAAGGCCGCGCCCGCGCGTCGCAATCGCGCGTCGGTCCGCGCGGCAGGAGAAGATGATGCCAGGCGATTTGCGGGTGGAAGAACAGGTTTTCGGCGGCGAGCACCACTCAGGCCGCGGCGCGCGCCCGCTGTGGGCGGCGATCAAGCGCGGCATGCTCGGCCGTTGCCCGCATTGCGGCAAGGGAAAGTTGTTCCACGCTTTCGTGAAGCCCGTGGACAAGTGCGAGGTCTGCGGCGAGGAACTGCACCACCATCGCGCGGACGACCTGCCTGCCTATCTGGTCATCGTCATCGTCGGCCATATCGTGGTTGGCTCATTCATGGCGGTGGAGGCCGCCACCACGCTCTCGACCTGGCAGCACGCGCTGATCTGGGTGCCGTTGACCATCATTCTCGCGCTCGTGCTGCTGCAGCCGGTCAAGGGCGCCGTCATCGGCCTGCAATGGGCGCTTTATATGCACGGCTTCGGCGACGAGAAAGACGAATTCGAGAGCCATTGATAAGCCAGGTCGCGCCGCTGCCGGCCCTGGTGCAAAGGCCGCGACGCGCAAGCCACTTTCGCATCCGGGAAGTTTCCGCTAGGTCGAGCGCATGGAACGAATGACCAAGGCGGATGTCGACAAGCTCGATAAGGGCCTGGCCGTGCGCAACGGCCGGGCGCTGCGTCCGCGCGATGCCGCGACCCTCATTCTGCTCGATCGCCGGGGCAAGGACGTTCTGGTGCTGATGGGCCGGCGCCATGCCGGGCACGCCTTCATGCCCGGGAAATTCGTCTTCCCCGGCGGCCGCACCGATCCCACCGACAGCCGCATTCCCGTCGCCGCCCCTCTGCGCGGCGAAGAGGAGGAAAAGCTGGTCTCAGGCCCTGGCCGCGCGAGCGCGGCGCGGGCGCGGGCAATCGCCCTGTCGGCGATTCGCGAGACCTATGAGGAAGCCGGCCTGCTGATCGGCCGCAAGGGCGCCTTCTCGACCGCGAAGCACGACTGGCAGGGTTTCGCCGAACATGGCGTGGTCCCCTCGCTGGACGTGCTCCGCTTCATCGCCCGCGCCATCACTCCGCCCAATCGCGTGCGCCGTTTCGATACGCGTTTCTTCAGCGCCTGGCGCCACGACGTTGCCGTGGAATTGCCCGGCGGCGGCCCGACCAACGAGCTCGAAGAACTCGTCTGGCTGCCGCTTGCCGATGCCCGCAAGGCCGACATCCCAGACATTACCGGCATGATCCTGGAAGAACTGGAAAGTCGGCTTGCCGACGATCCCTTGCTTCGGCCGGGGGGCGCCGTGCCGTTCTTCCGGCTCGTCCGCAACCGCTTTGTCCGCGAAGTCCTTTAGAAGCAGAGCATTTTGATCCCATGACGGTCGATACCCAAGAACAGGGCGACGAACGCGTACACTGGCTGCCGATGATCGCGGCGATCTCCTCGATCAGCGTCGTCGGCATCGCCATCGGCCTCGGCATGCCGCTGCTCAGCGTCATTCTGGAAAGCCGCGGCCATTCCGCTTCGATGATCGGCCTCAACACGGCCGTCGCCGGTCTCGCCTCGATTGCCGGCGCGCCGCTCGCCACCCCGCTTGCCATGCGGCTCGGCGTCGCCTGGACCATGCTGTTGATGATTGCCATCGGCGCGCTCGCCTTTGTCGGCTTCCATTTCGCGCCGGATTTCTGGATGTGGTTTCCGCTCCGCGTCGCCCTGCACATCTCGCTGACGGTGCTGTTCATCCTGTCGGAATTCTGGATCAGCACCTCCGCCCCGCCGAACCGGCGCGGCCTTGTGCTTGGCATCTACGCCACCGTGCTGTCGCTCGGCTTTGCCGCCGGACCCTGGCTGTTCGCCCATCTCGGCAGCACGGGCTTCCTGCCGTTCGGCGTCACCATAGCGCTGGTGACGCTTGCCGCTATTCCGGTGCTGGCGGCCCGCAACGAGAGTCCGACCATCGTCGCCGACAGCGAGACCAGCCACTTCCTGCGCTATATCTGGCTGGTGCCGACCGCGACCTTCGCCGTGCTTGTTTTCGGCGCCGTCGAGACCGGCGGTTTCTCGCTCTTCCCCGTCTATGGCAGCCGTATCGGCTATTCGGAAGCCGACGCCGCGCTGCTCCTGACAATGATCGGGCTCGGCAATGTGCTTCTGCAGATCCCGATCGGCATGATCAGCGACCGCGTTTCCGACCGGCGCTACCTGCTGCTGGCCTGCGCCACGGTCGGCCTCATCGGCACGGTCTTCATGCCGTTCTTCGCACAGAACTGGCATCTGATGGCGGCCCTCCTGTTCGTCTGGGGCGGCGTCGTCGCCGCCATGTACACGATCGGCCTTGCCCATCTCGGCTCGCAGCTGTCCGGCCATGAACTGGCATCCGCCAATGCTGCCTTCGTGCTTTGCTATGGCGTCGGCATGGTGCTGGGTCCGCAGGCGATCGGCATCGGCATGGATGCCTTCGGTCCATCCGGCTTCGGCTGGTCGCTGGCCTTTTTCTTCGCTGCCTACATGGCTCTGATCCTGGTCAGGCTGGTGCGCAAGATTCTGTAGGCAAATGCCGCTGAAGCGTCGGGCATCCTGACATCACCGTGTCAGCAGCACCCCTGCTATACCCTGTTTCCAGCGCGAAGTAGGAGAATTGCGATGATCGACAGCGGCTTTGAAACCAAATCCCTCAGGATGGAACTGCTTCTGCTCGTCACATTCCAGGCGCCGGCCGCCGATGTCGAGCGCATCATGGAGGCGGTGGTGGCGATCACGCCGCTGCGCATGGGCAAATATGACAGCAACGCCTATCAGTCGGCGCAAGGCGTCGAGCGCTATCGGCCGCTCGAGGGCGCCGCCGCGGGCGCCGAGACGGAATTGCGCCGGCGGCCCGGCACCGTTGAAGTGTCGTTCGAGATCGCCGACGACCAGCCGCTCGCCGCTCGTGTCGTCGAGGCGATATTCCAGGCCCACTCCTATCAGGAGCCCGTCATCCGCATCCAACCGCTACTCGCCAGCCGTTCCAAGGGTCTTGACGACCATGCCAATCCCAACCGTTGGTGGAACACCACGGGCGACTGGAAAAAAACGGCTCAGCGGGTCGGCGAGAACGCCTGAAGCGGCGAGATCGGCCATGTCCAAATGGGGCAGGGAAGGCGCCCGGGCTTGACTTTCCGGGCGCGTTCTTTATGTGTCGCGCCAAGTTTCCCGCGTCCGGGTGTTTTCCCCGTGCTCCAGCGGCCAAAACTCCACGAACATTAACGGACGAAAATCATGGCCAAAGCCGCAAACATCAAGATCAAGCTTCTGTCGACCGCCGACACCGGGTTCTTCTACGTCACCAGCAAGAACAGCCGTACCAAGACGGACAAGCTCTCGTTCCGCAAGTACGACCCGGTCGCCAAGAAGCACGTCGAGTTCAAGGAAACCAAGATCAAGTAATCTGGTTATCCCGAGAAATCAAAACGCCGCCCCTCGGGCGGCGTTTTTGTTTTGGAGCAATTCCAGGAAAAGTCCGACACGGTTTCCCGGCAGACGGAAAGACCGAACGGCTGGGGAGCCTGCACGACTGTCTGCGCAAGCTTCCGATGTCGGTTTTTGAAAAAAGGGGGCCGGTCGGCGTTTGGCAGCGGTACGAGGAGGCCACTATGCGCCAGCGCCGGCCGGCCGACCCCACGGACCCAGGAGATGCGGCGGACCTGAGCATCATGGGGTATTTTTTGGATCGAGCCGGCTCGTCTACCCTCGCGCCGGCCTCGGCTTCTGTCTATGCATCGCAGATTTGCGCAAGACCTTATAAAAATCAACCATTTCTTAACCACCGCTCGCGAATCGCTTGGGTTAAGGTAAATTCGTAACCCTGTTGAGACGGCCGAGAATCGTCGCCTTTTTGCCGAGCATGTCTCCCGAGAGTGGAAACCGGTTTCGGGACAAAGACAGGCGCGTGCCGGGTGTGAAAGATCGCGACGCGTTTTTGGGATGTGTTGAGATTCAGGTCAGGCCGAGCCGAGAACGTTGGTTTCCGAGAACCGGAGCGGAGCGTACTTAAAGTACGTGAGCACCGGAAGCGCAGGAAACCATCGTTCGCAGGCCGGCATCACCTGAATATCAACACAGCCTAGGCGGCCTTGGCGACCACCCGGTTGCGGCCGCCGCTTTTGGCCTCGTAGAGCGCCAGGTCGGCGCGCTTCATCAGCGCGGCGACGCTGTCCGTCCCTTTCAAGACCGACGACACCCCGACGCTGACCGTGACCTCGATCATCTTGCCGTCGTTGCCGATCGCGAAAGGCGCCTGCGCGATCTCGGCGCGGATGCGCTCGGCGACCTTCTCGGCGACCGCGCCGTCGGTGTCCGGCATCACCACGACGAACTCCTCGCCGCCGAAGCGGCAGGCGAGATCGATGCCGCGCACATTCTTGCGCAGCCGCCGGGCGAACTCGCGCAGCACGTCGTCACCGCCGTCATGGCCATGGGTGTCGTTGATCGACTTGAAGCGATCGAGATCGGTGATCATCACCGACAGTGGCCGCCGCCGCGCCACGGCGCGGTCGAACAGCGTCTGCAGATGGCTGTCGAGGTAGCGCCGGTTGTGCAGCCCGGTCAGCCCGTCGATCACCGCCATCTCGATCGTCTGGGCGACGCTGGCCCGCAATTGGTCGTTGTAGCGCTTGCGCCGCACCTGCGTGCGCAGTCTCGCTGTCAGCTCGTGCTGGTCGATCGGCCGGATCAGGTAGTCGTTGATGCCGAGTTCCAGCCCGCGCAGGATGCGGCCCTCCTCGCCCTCGTCGGCGAGCAGCATGATCGGCAGGAAGCGGGTGCGGTCGAGCGAACGCAGCTGCGAGCAGAGCCTCAGCGCATCGAAATTCGAGAAGGCGGTCGACACCAGCACACATTCATACGCCGCCTCGGCCGCCTGGAAGAACCCGGCATTCGGATCGGTCGCGACATCCAGCTCGGCGCTGTTGCGCAGCATCTTCTGGATGCGTTCGACGGAAGATTTGCGCTCGTCGACAAGCAGCACCCTCGGCTTGGTGTCCTCGGTCGCGAAATCGCGGCTCAGAAGCTCTTCGATGCCGATATTGCGCGTCGTCGAGGCGCGCAGCCGTAATTCGTCGGTCAGCGACTTCAGCCTGACCAGGCTCTTCACGCGCGTCATCAGTTGCAGGTCGTTGACCGGCTTGGTCAGGAAATCGTCCGCGCCCGCCTCGAGGCCGCGCACCCGGTCCGACACCTGGTCGAGCGCGGTGATCATGACGACGGGGATATGCGAGGTCGCCGGATCGCTCTTCAGGCGCTTGCAGACCTCGAACCCGTCCATGTCCGGCATCATGACATCGAGCAGCACCACGTCGACCTTGCCGTTCTCGCAGGTCTCGATCGCATCCAGGCCGTTGCTGGCCGTCAGCACCTCGAAATACTCGGCAAGCAGCCGAACCTCCAGCAGCCGCACATTGGCGGGGATATCGTCGACGACGAGGATCCGCGCGGTCATCTCAACAAACTCCGGCTCTGCTGGTCTCGGGCATCAGGCGTCGCCCAGATAGGATTTGATCGTCTCGATGAAGCGCGGCACCGAGATCGGCTTGGAGATATAGGCCTCGCAGCCGCCCTGGCGGATGCGCTCCTCATCGCCCTTCATGGCGAAGGCGGTGACGGCGATGACCGGGATCGAATGCAATTCGTCGTCTTCCTTAAGCCATTTCGTCACTTCCAGGCCGGAGACTTCGGGCAACTGGATGTCCATCAGAATCAGGTCCGGCCGATGCTGGCGCGCGAGATCCAGCGCCTCCAGCCCGTTACGCGTGCGAACCGTCTCGTAACCGCTGGCTTCGATGAGGTCCCGAAAGAGCTTCATGTTAAGCTCATTGTCCTCGACGATCATGACCTTCTTAGCCATCAGTTTCCCGTCCCGACCGCCCTCGAAACCGAAGGCCGTCGCAATGCGTCCCCTACGGACCGCACCCAACCCTTTTCCACTCTAGCCCAATATGATTGACGAAACGGAAACCGGAGGTTGGAAAGCTGCACCAATTCCACCTTCGGACGTTGTACGGGAAAGAGCGGAGGCTTGCCGCAAGCGACGCTTGCCGTTACTGCGGAAGGAGACTCGAAAAAAAAATCCACCATTCCAAAGGTAATGATGGCGAACGCAGCGTCAATGCGCGAGGAAGCGGAAACCATTGCCGTCAGGGCTCTGGGCTTCGTCGCCGCCGATCCCGAACTTCTGCCCCGCTTCCTGGCGATCACAGGCATCGAGGCGAACTCGATCCGGAGGGCCGCCGCGGAGCCCGGCTTCCTTGCCGGCGTCCTGCAATTCATCCTCGCCCACGAGCCGACGCTGCTGCGCTTCGCCGAGGAGACCGGCACGCCGCCAGCCGCCGTCAGCAAGGCGCTGCGCGCGCTCCCGCTCGGCAACGACGACCACGAGCGTTCTACATGAGCGACGATCCCGAGACGGCGCGGCAGATCGAAGAGCTTGCCGCCGATGACCGGCCGCTGCTGGTGCTCGACGTCGACGACGTCGTGCTGGAATTCATCCGGCCGTTTCCGCACTACCTGAAGTCGCGCGGTTTCGGCCTGACGCTCGCTTCCTTCCGATTGACCGGCAACATCGCCGAGACGGCAACCGGCCGGCTGATCGAGCAACCCGAGGTGACGGCGCTCCTCGGCGAATTCTTCGATGCCCAGGCGGATTGGCAAAGCATCGCCGACGGCGCCGCGGATGCGCTGGCGATGCTCGGCCGAAGCGCCGAGATCGTCATGCTGACCGCCATGCCGCACAAGCACCGCGACGTGCGCCGCGCGCATCTCGATGCGCTGGGGCTCAATTATCCGCTGCTGACGACGGAAATGGCCAAGGGACCGGCAATCGCGAAACTGCGCGGCGTCAAGGGCCGGCCCGTCGCCTTCGTCGACGACCAGCCCTCCAACCTGATCTCGGCGCGCAATTCCGTCGCGGATGCGCACCTCTTCCATTTGATGGCCGACAACGCGCTGCGCGCCTTCTTGCCGCCAACGCCGCAAGACATCATCTCGGTCGAGGACTGGCGTGAGGCGGCGCCAAAAATCGCCAGCGCTCTCGGGCTTTAACCCAAGCGCTCAGGGCTGCAGCTTCGCTCCGGCCCCGCCATTGTCGCCGCCATCCGTATCGTCGCCCCCACTCGAATTGTCGGTTCCGTTCGAGCCGTCATCACCACCCGAGTCGTCCTGACCCGCGCTGTCGTCCTGGGCGGCATCCGGCCCCTTCAGCATGGCGCCGTTAACCTTGACCGAGCCGTCGGCTTTCGTGTCGATCACCCACTCCAGGCGGCCATCCGGCAATGTCTTGCCAAATCCCTTGACGGCCAGCGCAAATGGGAAGGCTTGCGCCATCTGCTCATCGCTCTTGGCCGCTTCCTTCAGGGCATCGACGATCTTGTCGTAGCCGGCGACGTCGATGGTCATGGTCGCGTCGGGCTTCTCGCCGGGAAAAGTCATCTCACCTTCCAGCGCGACCTCGATATCGCCGTTCTTCACCGTGCTGTGCCCGATCACGACCTTCGGATTCTTGGCCTTGAAATCGGCGACCAGAGCCTTGCCGAATTCATCCGACAGCGGCGGATTCTTATTGAGATCAAAGGCTTCGATCGCCTTTTTCGCCATCGTATCGAGATCGATATTGGTGCCGCCGAAGTTCAGATCGATGTCGGTTGGCAGCAATGGGACGGTCCATTCCGGCAGGGTCTGTCGCGGAATTGTCAGGCCGGCAGCCTTGATCTTGTAGTCGACCTTGCCGTTCTGGGAGACGCCGTCCATGCCGAATGCGGTGCTGAATTGCGCGGCCCCGAACTTGCCGACAGGGCTCTCCACCTCGAAATCCTTGAAGCCGTAGTTGCCGTCGACCCTTTCCCAGATGGGCAGCGCGGCCAGCATGAGCGATTTGAGCTCAGCCTGGTTCGCCTTGAGTTTGGCTTCGTCCTCGTTGGCCACGGCAAAGGCAAGCAGGTCGAGCAGTGGCTTCGTCCGCACGCCTTTGCCCTTTGCATCCACCGAAAGTTCCGGCGTTTTCAAGGTGAGCGGGAAATTCATTCCGCTGTTGGGATCGTCGATCTTGATCTTCTCGACGAAGTCCGAAACTTTCTGGGTGGCCGTGAAGTCGACGCCGCCATTGGCGGATTTGGTCGCCGTAACGGTGGCGGTGCCGGCGCCGGTCGAGACATCGGCCTGCTGCTTGGCTTCCCGGGACGTCATGGTCATCCCGGCCAACGAGCTGGTGGCATTGGTGAAGGCGGCAAGCGCCGGATCGTAGACGCTGGTCAGCTTACCGTCCTTGATCGTGAACTCCATGCTCTGACGGCCTTCCGGCCCATCGAACTCGAGGGACGCACCCTGCGAGAAATTCGACGAGACGTCCCAGGATCCGTCGCTGCGCGGCTTCACCATCAAGGCATATGGCGCCATGTCGAATTTGAGGAGCTTCTGCTCCGGCAGCGCATTGACGAGCGATTTGACGTCAAACGCGATCTTGTAGGCGTCGCCCTCGACCGAAACCTTGAGCACGCCCTTGTCGAACGCCTGCTTGCCGAAATAACGCGCCAGATTGTCGGACAGCTCCTTGGCGCCTTGATTGTCGACAGTCTGGGCAAAAGCCGGCGCGCTGAGCGCAAGGGCAAAGGCAAGTGGCAAAATACGCTTCACGTCGGTTCTCCGTGATCTCGGAAAGATGTGCTTCTGGTAGGCAAGAAGCGTTACAGCCGCAAGACGCCGACTGTAAGCCAAAAGCGCATCCGGCTAAAGCACCAGCCGCATCAGCGGCCGGCCGGGCTTGCGTTCGACAAGCCTCTGGAAGCCGGCCTTCTCGAACACCCGCGACGAGCCGACGAAAAGCCCGATCGAGCGCGAATCGCGCGACAGGTCGATCGGGCAGGCCTCCAGCAGCCGCGCGCCGTTCTCGCGCGCGAAGGCGATGCCGCCCTCGACGAGACGATGCGTGACACCCCTTCCCCTCGCCTTGACGCGAATAAAGAAGCACGAGATCGCCCACACGTCCGGATCGCCGGCATCGGCCGGATCGACCGGCGCCGAGCCCCTGCCCTGGTTGTTCCATTCGGGCACGTCGGCGCGCGGCCCGATCTGCATCCAGCCGACGGCCTTGCCGTCCTCGAGCGCCAAAAGCCCCGGCGGTGGGCCCGTTTCGATTCGCGCCTTGATGAGATCCTTGTTGCGCTCCTTGTCGCTGGCGCGCCGTTGCGCCGGCGCCAGCCGGAAATGCGTGCACCAGCACCCGTAACAGGCGCCCTGCTTGCCGAAGAGGTCCTCGAAATCGGGCCAGCGCTCGGGGGTCAGCGGTGCTATGGTCGTGCTCATGCGTTCTCCCCAGGCCAAGCTTGTTGCCAGCCTTGCGCTGTCGTACCATTGCATCTGTTCTCTTTATGTTCGCAGCGATGGCGGCTCCTGTCAACAATCCCGAACACGGTTTTTGCCGTGACTGCCTGGCTTTCCAGCGCTCCGAGACGCGTCGCTGCGATCGCTGCGGCAGCCCGCGCCTTGTCCGCCACGCCGAGCTCTACCGGCTCAAGATCGCCCATATCGACTGCGACGCCTTCTACGCGGCGATCGAAAAGCGCGACAACCCGGCACTGAAGGATAGGCCAGTGATCGTCGGCGGCGGCCGGCGCGGCGTCGTCTCCACTGCCTGCTACATCGCCCGCATCCAGGGCGTGCGCTCGGCCATGCCGATGTTCAAGGCGCTCGAACTGTGCCCCGAAGCGGTGGTGATCCCGCCCAACATGGAAAAATATGTCGGCATCGGGCGCGAGGTCCGCGCGCTGATGCTGGCGCTGACGCCGCAGGTCGAGCCGCTGTCGATCGACGAGGCCTTTCTCGACCTGGCTGGCACCGAGCGGCTGCACGGCATGCCGCCGGCGCTGGTGTTGGCGCGCTTCGCGCAGACGGTGGAAAAGGAGCTTGGCATCACCGTTTCGGCAGGCCTCTCCTACTGCAAATTCCTGGCCAAGATCGCCTCGGATTTCCGCAAGCCGCGCGGTTTTTCGGTGATCGGCGAAGCCGGGGCGCCAAGCTTCCTCGCCGCGCAGCCGGTGACGATGATCTGGGGCGTCGGCAAGGCGCTTGCCGCGACGCTGGAGCGCGACGGGATCCGCATGATAGCGCAACTGCAGCGCATGGAGCGCGGCGACCTGATGCGCCGCTACGGCGTGATGGGCGACCGGCTCTATCGCCTGTCGCGTGGCGAGGACGATCGCCCGGTCGACCCCGGCGGCGATGCCAAGAGCGTCTCTGCCGAAACCACCTTCGACGCCGATATCGCCGCCTTGGCGGAACTGGTGCCGGTGCTTCGCGGCCTGTCGGAAAAGGTCTCGGCGCGGTTGAAGAAATCAGGCATTGCCGGGCGCACCGTGGTGCTGAAGCTGAAGACGCAGGATTTCAAGCTCCGCACCCGCAACCGCCAGCTCGGCGACCCGACCCGCCTGGCCGACCGCATTTTCCAGACCGGGCTCGATCTGTTGCGCCGCGAGGCCGACGGAACAAAATTCCGCCTGCTCGGCATCGGCGTCAGCGACCTCTCCGACGACGAAAAGGCCGATCCGCCGGACCTGGTCGACATGCAGTCGCGCAAGCGCGCGCTGGCGGAAGGCGCGATGGACACGCTGCGCGACAAGTTCGGCAGGAAAGCCGTCGAGACCGGCTACACATTCGGCAAGGGCCGCGCCGCCAATCCGCCCGAGCCGCTGGAGGATTGAGGGGTCAGGTCCGCTTGAGGTCGATCCGGCTCGTCACCACCATCTTGCCGGTTGCCGGATCCATGTCGGTCACCGTCATGCGCATATTGTCCGGCCCGGTCTTCTCGACCGTCAGCTCCGCGTCGCGGTCGCCATTGACGATTTTCGCCCAATGGATGTCGAGGTTGATCGCATCGCCCTTGCGGCTTCCGCTGAGCCCGGCACGCCCGCTGCGCGAGCCGATATAGCTGCCGGTGTAGCTCTCCCCGCTGACCTTCAGGTCGGCGCGGATTTCGCGCGACATGATCAGCAGCGCGCGGCAGGTGCCGTCAAGCGACAGCGAGTCCGCCGTCGCGTCCGAGGTGAAGGTGCAATTGATGTTCATCACCGGCGTGTTCGTCCTGATCCTGACCGTTCCCTTGCCGGAGAACTTTCCCTGCAGCGAGCGCAGGAAAGCCGCCTCGTCTGCATGCGCGCCCGTCGAGCAGAAAAGACAGGCGGCGGCCAGCAAAGCAGCAGTCGATTTCATCAAGACGTCCCCTCTTGCGATCATAGCCTTCCGATGAAGCGTGGACTTAACGGGTGCCCAGGCGCCAGGTTCCGCCGCGGCGATGACGGTTTTTTTCACACCCGATCCGCTGGCCCAGTGGAATGACGCCACTAACGGTTGCGGCCCGGGTCCGGGCTTGCGACATAGGGCCCCAAATGGCGCCCGCTCCCTCGATCCCAAAAGCCGCGTTCTGGATGGCTCTGTCAATCGCCTCGATGCTGGCGATGTCGGTTGCCGGCCGCGAAACGACAGCCGAGCTCAACGTCTTCCAGGTGCTGGAGCTGCGCTCGGTGATCGGTTTCTTCATCCTTTTGCCGCTGGTGATGATGAGCGGCGGTTTTGCCGCGATGCGCACCGAGCGTCCGTTCGCCCATATCGCCCGCAACATGATCCACTATACCGGCCAGGCCGCCTGGCTCTACGCGCTGACGCTCATTCCGCTCGCCGTGCTGATCTCGATCGAGTTCACCACGCCGATCTGGACAGCGATCCTCGCCGTCAGCTTTCTGGGGGAAAGACTGTCCCGGTCGAAGCTCACGGCGATCGTGCTTGGTCTGATCGGCGTGGTCGTCATCGTGCGCCCAAGCGCCGGTTCGATGGACCCCGGCCACGTCGTCGTCCTGGGCGCCGCAGTCTGCTTCGGCATCTCGATGGTGCTGGTGAAGTCGATGACCAAAACCGAAAGCGTGGTGCGCATCATCTTCTGGATGCTGATCATCCAGTCGGTGGTTGGCTTGATCCCCGCTCTCTATAGCTGGCACAACCCTTCGCCAGGGCTCTGGCCGTGGATCTTCGTCATCGCCTTCACCGGCATGTCGTCGCATTTCTGCCTGGCGCGCGCTCTCACCCACGCTGACGCCACGATCATCTCGCCGATGGATTTTTTGCGCGTGCCGCTGACGGCGCTGGTCGGCTGGCTGCTCTATCACGAGCAGATCGACGTCTTCACCGCCGGCGGCGCCGCCCTGATCCTCGCCGGCAACTTGCTCAATTTGCAGCGCAAGACACCGCAAGTGGCAGAGGCGGAGGCGGCAACGCCCTGAGCTAGACCAACTCCACTTCCACCACGCCCTGCACCGCGCGCATGGCAGAGGCGATTTGCGGCGAGACGCGATAATTACCCAAGCCGATCTCAACCTCGCCCTGCGCCTCTCCCTTGAGAACGATGATGCTGACTTGACTGTCGCCACGCTGTTTGAGCTGCGATTGAATGATCGATGATGGTCCATCGTCTCTGACAAAAATGCGTAGCGCTTTCTGGATGCGGCTGGCTTCGTCGTCCAGTGATTGCACCGAGTTAATGCGCAGATTTACGCCCTCAGGCCTGTCTTCGGCTGCAACCATAATCACCACCGAACTGCCGGGCTCCAGCATGTCGCGATACTGCGCCAGGCCCTCGGAAAACAGCACCGCCTCATACTGTCCCGTCGTGTCGGAAAACTGCACGACGCCCATCTTGTTTCCGGTGCGGGTCTTGCGCTCCTGCTTGGAGGTGACCGTGCCGGCGAGGCGTCCGGCCGCGGCGCCACGTTTGACCGCAGCCGAGAATTCCGCCCAGTTCTGCACCCGCATCTTCTGGAGTGCCGCCTTGTACTCGTCGAGCGGATGAGCCGAGAGGTAGAAGCCCACCACCTGGAACTCGCGGTGCAGACGGTCCGCGGCAAGCCACGGATCGGTCGCCGGCAGGTTGAGCGCCTGCGATTGGCTTCCAAGCGATGCGCCGAAAATGTCGGCCTGGCCGGAAATGGCGTTCTGCTGCGCCAGCGAGGCCAGGCCCATCATGCGCTCGACTCCGGCCATCATCTGGGCGCGGTCGTGGCCGAAGCAATCGAGCGCGCCTGCCATGATCAGGCTTTCGAAAACGCGCTTGCCGACGATCTTCGGATCGACGCGCTCGCAAAAATCGGCAAGGTTCTTGAACGGCTTCTGGCCACGCTTCTCGACGATGTGCTCGACCGCCGCATCGCCGACGCCTTTGAGCGCCGCCAGCGAATAGAAGATCTTGTTTTCGCCGACCTCGAAGGGACGGAAACTCGACATCACCGACGGCGCCACCACCTCGATGCCGAGGCGCATGGCGTCCTGGCGGAAATCGGCCAGCTTGTCGGTGTTGCTCATGTCGAGCGTCATCGACGCCGCCAGGAACTCGACCGGGTAATGCGCCTTCAGGTAGGCGGTCTGGTAGGAAACGACCGCGTAGGCCGCCGCGTGCGACTTGTTGAAGCCGTAGTCGGCGAACTTGGCCAGGAGGTCGAAGATGAAATCGGCCTGCGGCTTTGAGACGCCGCGCTCGACCGCGCCGGAGACAAAGCGCTCGCGCTGCTTGTCCATCTCGGCGCGGATCTTCTTGCCCATGGCGCGGCGCAAAAGATCGGCTTCGCCGAGCGAATAGCCGGACAGCTCCTGCGCGATCTGCATCACCTGTTCCTGGTAGACGATGACGCCTTGGGTCTCCTTCACCAGATGGTCGATCTTGGGATGGATCGAGGCCATCTCCTCCTCGCCATGCTTTCTGGCGTTGTAGGTCGGGATGTTCTCCATCGGACCGGGGCGATAGAGCGCCACCAGCGCGATGATGTCCTCGATGCAGTCCGGCCGCATGCCGATCAGCGCCTTGCGCATGCCGGCACTTTCAACCTGGAACACGCCGACCACCTCGCCGCGCGACAGCATGGCGTAGGTGTCTGGGTCGTCGAGCGGGATCGTCGCGAGATCGATGTCGACGCCGCGCCGGCGGATCAGCTTCACCGCGGTCTCCAGCACGGTCAGCGTCTTCAGGCCGAGGAAGTCGAACTTCACCAGGCCGGCCTGCTCGACATATTTCATGTTGAACTGGGTGACCGGCATGTCCGAGCGCGGATCGCGATACATCGGCACCAGTTCCGACAAAGGCCGATCGCCGATGACGATGCCCGCGGCATGCGTCGAGGCGTGGCGGTAAAGGCCTTCGAGCTTCTGCGCCGTGTCGAGCAGCGTCTGCACGATCGGTTCCTTCTCCGCCTCCTCCGCAAAGCGCGGCTCGTTGGCGATGGCATCCGCCAGCTTGACCGGGTTGGCCGGGTTCTGCGGCACCATTTTGGAGAGCTTGTCGACCTGGCCGTAGGGCATTTGGAGCACACGGCCGACGTCGCGCAGCACGGCGCGCGCCTGCAGCGTACCGAAGGTGATGATCTGCCCGACCTGGTCGCGGCCGTATTTCTGCTGGACGTAGCGGATCACCTCCTCGCGCCGGTCCTGGCAGAAGTCGATGTCGAAGTCCGGCATCGAGACGCGGTCCGGATTGAGGAAGCGCTCGAACAGCAGCGAGAAACGCAGTGGGTCGATGTCGGTGATGGTGGTTGAATAGGCGACCAGCGAGCCGGCGCCCGAACCGCGGCCCGGCCCGACCGGAATGCCTTGCGCCTTCGCCCATTTGATGAAGTCGGCAACGATCAGGAAGTAGCCCGGGAACTTCATCTTCTCGATGATGCCAAGCTCGAATTCGAGCCGTTCGCGATATTGCTCGACCGTGTAGCCGGGCGTCGGCCCGTGCGCGGCAAGCCGCGCCTCCAGCCCTTCGCGCGCCTGGCGGGCGAGCTCGACCGCCTCCGCCTTCTCGGCCGCGTCCTTGTCTGCGGCGTCGGCGCCGGTGAAGCGCGGCAGGATCGGGCTGCGGTTCTTCGGGTAGTAGGAGCAGCGCATGGCGATCTCGACCGTGTTGTCGATCGCTTCCGGCAGGTCCGAGAAGAGCCGCGCCATATCGGCCTGGCTGCGCAGGAAATTGTCCGCGGCGAGCCGCCGGCGGTTGTCGGCGGCCACCACCGAGCCCTCGGCGATGGCGATCAAAGCGTCATGCGCCTCATAATCGTCGCGCTTGGAGAAGAACGCCTCGTTGGTGGCGACCAGCGGCAGTTCATGCGTGTAGGCAAGGTCGACCGTCGACTTCTCGACCATGCGGTCATAGCCGGCGACCCGTTCCAGTTCGACATAGAGCCTGTCGCCGAACAGGTCTTTGAGGAAGAGCAGCCGCTGTTCGGCGAGATCGCGCCGGTCGGCCTTCAGAGCGGTGCCGATCGGGCCGCGCGGCCCGCCGGTGAGGCAGATCAGGCCATCGCTTCTGCCTTCCAGCATCGTGCTGGTCAGGTGCACCGGCTCGCCGGGCGGCGTCTCCAGATAGACCTTGCTGATCAGCCGCACGAGATTGGCATAGCCGGCCTCGCTGGCCGCGATCAGCACGACAGGCGACATTTCCGGTCCATGCCGGCGGCGGTCTCGCTGGCCGTCGCTCGCCTCGCCGGAAAACGCGAGATCGACCTGGCAGCCGATGATCGGCTGGATGCCGTCCTTGACCGCCTTCTGGGCGAATTCGAGCGCCCCGAACAAATTGTTGGTGTCGGTGACCGCGATCGCCGGCGCCTCGTCCTTGACGGCATGGCCGACGATCGCGCCAAGCTGCAAGGCGCCTTCCAGCAGCGAATAGGCCGAATGCACGCGCAAATGGATGAAGGTCCGCGCCGGCGCTTCCGGCCGCGCGGCCTTCACGGCAGCTTCGCGCTGCAACGGGTCGCGAGGAAGTCGTTCATCCGCCATATTTTTTCGCGCCGTCCCAAAGACTCAAATCCATGCAGATGTATTGTCCCGGACGGGGCCATGCCAGTCCAGCACAATCGACCCACAGACCACAGGCTTGCGGCCCCGTATCGCCTCGTCTCAGGCGAACTCCATGATCACCGCATCGACCGCCAGGCTGTCACCCGGCTTAGCGTTGAGCTTGGCAATGGTGAGGTCGCGTTCGGCGCGCAGCACGTTCTCCATTTTCATGGCCTCGACCACGGCCAGCGTCTCGCCGGCCTTGACCTCCTGGCCCTCGGCCACGGCGATCGAGACGACGAGCCCAGGCATCGGGCAGAGCAGCATCTTCGAGGTGTCGGGCGGCAGCTTTTCCGGCATCAGCCTTTCGAGCTCCGCGGTGCGCGGCAGCATGGCTTGAGCCGTCACCGACATGCCTTTCCAGGCGATGCGCAAACCGTTCAGCATCGGGCGGATCTGGGCGGCGATGTTCTTGCCGCCAACCGTGCCCTGCCAGATCGCGTCGCCCGGCCGCCAGTCCGAAGCGACGGTCAGCGGCCTGCCGCCATCGATCGACAGATCGACCTCCATCGGGATGGAAACCATGCCGTCGACGATTTCGACCGGAAGATAGTCAGCGTCGATCTTCGCCACCCAATCGCGCTTGAGATGGCCGGAATGCGGCGCCAGCCGGCCGCTCAGGCGGTCGAGCCGGTCGCGGCGCAGCAGTTCGATCGCGGTTGCAACGGCGGCAAACACCGCCCTCTCCCCGCCATCGGGCTCGACCGGCGCGAAGCCGTCCGGATATTCCTCCGCGATGAAGCCGGTCGACAGCCGCCCCTCGCGCCAGCGCGGGTGCTGCATCAGCGCCGAAAGGAAAGGGATGTTGTGTTCGATGCCGTCGACGACGAAACTGTCCAGCGCCTCCGACATGGCGTCGATCGCCTCAAGCCTGGTCGGCGCCCAGGTGCAGAGCTTGGCCACCATGGGGTCGTAGAACATCGAAATTTCCGACCCTTCGGCGACGCCGGTATCGTTGCGGACCACGACATCGCCGAACGTGCCCTCCTCCGGCGGCCGGTAACGGGTCAGCCGGCCGATCGAGGGCAGGAAGTTGCGGAAAGGATCCTCAGCGTAAAGGCGGCTTTCCACCGCCCAGCCGTTGAGCTTCACGTCGCTCTGCTTGATGTCGAGCTTTTCGCCGGCGGCGACGCGGATCATCTGTTCGACCAGGTCGATGCCGGTCACGAGCTCGGTCACCGGGTGCTCGACCTGCAACCGCGTATTCATTTCAAGGAAATAGAAGTTCTTGTCCTTGTCGACGATGAACTCGACCGTGCCGGCGCTCTGGTAGTCGACGGCCTTGGCCAGTGCCACCGCCTGCTCGCCCATCGCCTTTCTGGTCTTGGCATCGAGGAATGGCGACGGCGCCTCTTCGACCACTTTCTGGTTGCGGCGCTGGATCGAGCATTCGCGCTCGCCGAGATAGAGCGCGGTGCCATGCGCGTCGGCCAGCACCTGGATCTCGATGTGGCGCGGGTCGACGACGAACTTCTCGATGAAGACGCGGTCGTCGCCAAAGGAGCTTTTCGCTTCCGAACGCGCCCGGTCGAAACCGTCGCGCACTTCGGCCTTGCTCCAGGCGATGCGCATGCCCTTGCCGCCACCGCCGGCGGAGGCCTTGATCATCACCGGATAGCCGATCTCGCCGGCAATCCGTTCGGCATGGTCGGCGTCTTCGATGACGCCCAGCCATCCAGGCACCGTCGAGACCTTGGCCTCGCTGGCGAACTTCTTCGATTCGATCTTGTCGCCCATCGCCTTGATGGCCTCGGGCTTCGGTCCGATGAAAGCGATGCCTTCCCTCTCCAGCGCCTCGCAGAAAGAGGCACGCTCGGACAGGAAGCCATAACCCGGATGCACGGCTTCCGCGCCGGTCTCCTTGCAGGCGGAGATGATCTTCTCAGGGACCAGATAGCTGTGTGCCGCCGGCGAAGATCCGATATGCACCGCTTCGTCGGCCATCTCGACATGCACGGCATCGCGGTCGGCATCCGAATAGACCGCGACGGTGGCGATCCCCATCTTTCGCGCCGTCTTGATCACACGGCAGGCGATCTCGCCGCGATTGGCGATCAGGATTTTCTTGAACATTCGGATGTCGTTCCTCCGGCGAAGCGGTCCTGTTCTATGGACAATTCCGGCCCGCCTCAAGTGCCCGGGGGCCACCTCCCACCGCTGGCGCCGATTGCGGAAACCGCGCCGAAAAACGTCGCAACAGACGTTGGCCGCCAGCGCGGAACTCGCTAAGCTTGCCCGTGACGCCGAACGGATGGCAGGCTGCCATTCGCCACGAACAGCTTGCCGTTAGCTGAAACTTACAGTTTGCCCTGGGAGGACTGCCTCATGAAAACGCGTGCCGCCGTTGCCGTTGCCGCCGGAAAGCCGCTTGAGATCATGGAGGTGGACCTCGAAGGGCCGCGCGACGGCGAGGTGCTGGTCGAGGTCAAGGCGACCGGCATCTGCCATACCGACGAGTTCACGCTCTCGGGCGCCGACCCGGAAGGGCTGTTTCCGGCGATCCTCGGCCATGAGGGCGCCGGCATCGTCGTCGATGTCGGCAAGGGCGTCACCTCGGTCAGGAAGGGCGACCATGTCATCCCGCTCTATACGCCCGAATGCCGGCAGTGCCCGTCCTGCCTGTCGCGCAAGACCAATCTGTGCACCGCCATCCGCGCCACGCAGGGCCAGGGCTTGATGCCCGACGGCACCTCGCGCTTTTCGATGGGCAAGGACAAGCTGTTTCACTATATGGGCTGCTCGACCTTTTCCAACTTCACCGTGCTGCCCGAGATCGCGGTGGCCAAGGTCAATCCCGACGCCCCCTTCGACAAGATCTGCTACATCGGCTGCGGCGTGACGACCGGCATCGGCGCCGTCATCAACACCGCCAAGGTCGAGCAGGGGGCGACGGCGGTCGTCTTCGGCCTCGGCGGCATCGGCCTGAATGTCATCCAGGGGCTTCGCCTTGCCGGCGCCGACATGATCATCGGCGTCGATCTGAACAACGACAAGAAGGCCTGGGGCGAGAAGTTCGGCATGACGCATTTCGTCAATCCGAAGGAGATCGACGGCGACGTCGTGCCTTACCTGGTCAACCTGACCAAGCGCGGCGCCGACCAGATCGGCGGCGCCGACTACACGTTCGACTGCACCGGCAACACCAAGGTGATGCGCCAGGCGCTGGAGGCCTCGCATCGCGGCTGGGGCAAGTCGGTCGTCATCGGCGTCGCCGGCGCCGGCCAGGAGATCTCGACCAGGCCGTTCCAGCTGGTCACCGGGCGCAGCTGGATGGGCACCGCCTTCGGCGGCGCGCGCGGCCGCACCGACGTGCCAAAAATCGTCGACTGGTACATGGAAAAGAAGATCCAGATCGATCCGATGATCACCCACACGCTGAAGCTGGAGGACATCAACAAGGGCTTCGACCTCATGCATGAGGGCAAGTCGATCCGCAGCGTCGTGGTTTACTGAGGAAAAACAAGCCGCCGACCTATGGCCAGCGACTGAAGTTGCACAGGTTCAACAAGGGAGGAACTCATGCCTGAAAAACTGCATCCAAAGATCGACAATGGCTTGCCGAGGGAGAGCGCGAGCTTTGCCGGCGGCACGCTGGTCTGCCTGTGCACCAGCAATCCGGTGAAGGTGAAGGTCAAGGGCCAGATCGCCCACAACCACGCCTGCGGCTGCACCAAATGCTGGAAGCCGGACGGCGCCATCTTCTCGGTGGTTGCCGTTGCCGGCAGCGGCGACGTCACGGTCACCGAGAATGGCGACAAGCTGAAGGTGGTCGATCCCTCAGCCCTCATCCAGCGCCATGCCTGCACAAGCTGCGGCGTCCACATGTACGGCCCGGTCGAGCGCGACCATCCCTTCAAGGGCCTGTCCTTCATCCATCCCGAGCGCTTCGAGGAGGACGGCTGGTCGCCGCCGGGCTTCACCGCCTTCGTCTCCTCGATCATCGAATCCGGTGTCGATCCGAGCCGCATGGACGGCATCCGCGCCCAGCTGAAGTCGATCGGGCTCGAGCCCTATGACTGCCTCAGCCCCGGCCTGATGGACTATATCGCCACCTGGACCGCCAAGAAGTCGGGCGCCTTGGCGGCCTGACAAATCCTGCGATTTCTGCCATGGGGCTGGCTGACACGCCGGCCCCATGTTTGTTTGGAAGTAACGATGCCCGCACCCGTTGTCTACGTCGATGCCGACGCCTGCCCGGTCAAGGCCGAGGTCGAGAAGGTCGCGGAGCGCCATGGCGTCATCGTCACCTATGTCTCCAATGGCGGCCTGCGGCCGTCGCGCGATCCGATGGTCCGCAACGTCGTCGTCTCCAAGGGCGCGGACGCGGCGGACGACTGGATCGTCGAGAATGCCAAGGCCAACGACGTCGTGGTGACGGCCGACATTCCACTTGCCGCGCGCACGGTGGCGCTCGGCGCGCATGTGCTTGGCCCCACCGGCCGCCCCTTCACGCCGGAAACCATAGGCATGGCGGTGGCGATGCGCGACCTCAAGCAGCATCTGCGCGAAACCGGCGAGAGCCGGGGGTTCAACGCCAGCTTCACGCAGAAGGACCGCTCGCAGTTTCTCGGCGAGCTCGACCGCATCTTGCGGCGGGCTTTGAAATCCGTCACACCGGACTGATCCAACGTCTTCAGGGGCCTCGGGCCATGGGTGAGGATCGCAACACGCCGATGCATCGGCACATGCAGTTCGCCCTCGCCGCGGCCATCGGCATCGTCGCGCTGCTTCTTGCCTTGTTGCTGCGCGCGCCGCTGCCCTACTCGATCGGCGCCAATGTGTTCTTCGCCAGCTATATCGCCCTGGTGCTGGCCCTGATGCCCAGCCTTACCGGGCGCTATCTCAGCAAGAACGCGCGCGCGACCGACCTGCCCGTCTTTCTGATCTTCGCTGTCACGCTCTTTGTCGTCGGCGCCGCCATCGTGTCGCTGTTCCTGCTCATCAACCAGAAGGATGCCGCTCATCCCCTGCAGCTCGCCTTCGCCATGCTGTCGATCCCGCTCGGCTGGTTCACCATCCACGCTATGGCGTCGCTGCACTATGCGCATGTCTATTGGAAGGATGGCGACGAGCTCGACGAGAAAACCCAGAAGAAGATGCCGGTCGGCGGCCTCGATTTTCCGGGCGGCAAAAGACCGGAAGGCTGGGACTTCCTCTATTTCGCGACGGTCATCGGCATGACGGCACAGACGGCGGACACGGCCATCACCACCTCGCAGATGCGGCTGGTCGTGCTCGTCCATTCGGTCCTGACCTTTTTCTTCAACACGGTGATCGTTGCCGCGGCGGTCAATCTCGCCGTCAGCCTGGGTTCTCCGTAATAAATCCGTGATCGCATGAAACAACGCTTTGCCTGACGGCGTATTGGGAGGAAGAACGCAAGCCGGTAAGCGGTGAGCGATGCAGGGCCGGAGACGAAGATGGAAGCCATTGCCAGGAACGAGCCGGTAGCAGAGGCCGATAAACCTGCGCCGAAAAATGGGCCGCTCATTTACCGGCAGTCGGGCTGGACCCGCCTTACCCATTGGCTCTGGGCTTTCTCGCTGTTCTTCATGCTGCTTTCCGGTCTGCAGATCTTCAATGCGCGACCGCAGCTCTATGTCGGCAAGCAGTCCGGCTTCGAGTTCAACAACACCATCCTCCAGATCGGCGCCGAGAATACCGCCAACGGACCGCGCGGTTTCACCGAAATCTTCGGCCATCGCTTCGACACCACGGGCGTGCTCGGCTGGTCGGGGCGGCCGGGACAAGAGACGCCGCGCGCCTTCCCGGCCTGGGCGACAATTCCATCCTATTACGATCTCGGCACCGCCCGCGTCGTGCATTTCTTCTTCGCCTGGATCCTGACCACAACGCTGCTCGTCTGGCTGATCGCCGGCCTGGTCAACGGCCATATCCGTCGCGATCTCGCCCCTCGCGTGTCGGACCTTCGCAAGCTGCCGCGCGACATCGTCGATCACGCCAAGATGAAGTTCCATCACACGCGCGAATACAACACGCTGCAGAAGATGGCCTATGGCGGCGTGCTCTTCGTGCTGCTGCCGCTGATGATCATCACCGGCCTGGCCATGTCGCCGAGCATGAATTCGGTGTTGCCCTGGCTGAATGAGATACTCGGCGGCAGGCAGACGGCGCGGACCATCCATTTCACCGTCATGGTGCTGCTCGTCCTTTTCTTCGTCATCCACATCCTGATGATTCTCGCCGCCGGCCCGATCAACGAGCTGCGCTCGATCATCACCGGCTGGTACCGCACCGACCCGCCCACGAAGCACGCCGAGCCGAGCGAGAGGAGCGCCTGACATGGCAAAATTCCAAATCAGCCGCCGCAAGTTCTTGACCGCCAGCAGCCTCGGACTGTCCGGGATCGCGCTGTCGGGTTGCGATGCCTTCGACAGCGGCCTCGGCATCGGTGGCGGCCTGCGCAGCTTCCTTGAGAACGCCAACGGCCTCACCTGGCGCGCGCAGCGCCTGCTTGCCGGCCGCGACGCGCTGGCGCCGGAATTCACCGAGGCCGATATCCGCCAGCCGCAGCGGCCGAATGGCATCACGGCGCCCGATGACGACACCTACAAGGGTCTGCTCGCCAACAATTTCGCCGACTGGCGCCTGGAGGTTTCAGGCCTCGTCGAAAAACCGCTGTCGCTGACTCGCGAGCAGCTCCAGAACATGCCGAGCCGCACCCAGATCACGCGCCACGACTGCGTCGAAGGCTGGAGCTGCATCGCCAAATGGACCGGCACGCCGCTGTCGTTGGTGCTGGACCAGGCGGTGGTCAAGCCGCAGGCCCGCTACGTCATGTTCCACTGCCTCGACACCATTGAGCAAAGCCTGTCCGGCAACATCAAATATTACGGCACCATCGACCTGATCGACGCCCGCCATCCACAGACGATTCTGGCCCATGGCCTGAACGGCAAGCCCTTGCCGGTCGAGAACGGCGCGCCGCTTCGCGTGCGGGTCGAGCGCCAGCTTGGCTACAAGATGCCCAAATACATCTACAAGATCGAGCTGGTCGACAGTTTTGCCAATGTCGGCGGCGGCCGCGGCGGCTACTGGGAGGACAATGGCTACGACTGGTATGGCGGGATTTGATGGTCCCTCGCCTGCAGGCCGAGCACGATCTGTCGCCCGTCGAATTGGCTGCCCTCGAGGAATGTCTCAACGGCGACAACCGACGCAAAACCGGCTGCGATGATGATCGGGGGTTGATCTTCGTGATCCGCGACGAGACCGGAGGCGTGATCGGCATTGCCGCCGGCTACTCGTGGGCAGGAACCGCCGAACTCAAATTGATGTGGGTCGATGAAGCCTATCGAGGCCGCGGCTACGGCAAGAAGCTGCTCGATGCTTTCACAGCCGAGGCCGCCAGCCGGGGCGTCGGGCGGGTATGGGTTTCGAGCCACGACTTCCAGGCGCCGGGCCTTTACGAAAAAGCCGGCTTCGAGCGCATGGCCGAGTTGCCGCAATGGCCCGAAGGCCATTCCAACGTCATCCTTTGCAAGACGATAGCCGCCCGGCATCGGCCGGGCGCGACGGAGGCTTAAGCAACCTTGTCGAGCAGCGGCCCCAGCGCCGGATGGATTTCCGGCGAAGCATGCTTGATCAGCGTCAGCAGCGCGCGCTCGTTGTCGCGCAGCGGCCGCCGGCCGCCGCCGACGCGCTCCGCCAGCCAGTTGGCCTCGCTCGCGTCGATCGTCTCGGCGCGGCGGGCAAGCGCTTCGGTGGCCCGGTTCCTGGCTTCCCATTCCGCCTCGATATCGCCGGGCGAATGGTAGGCTTCGAGGATTGCCGCGAACCCGCCCGAGACCATCCGGCTGAAGAAACCGCCAAGCGTCGGGCCTGCCTCGTCGAGGAAGGTCTCGTGGCGCAGCGCCACTTCCCGCGTCGGTGGCTCGTAGCCGGTCGAACACATGACATAGTTGGCGATCGCCTTGACGAAGAGGTCGTTCCAGGACGGATCGTTTTCGGCGGCCGCGGTCCGGTCGTTGATCCTGAACAGGACCTCCGCCTCGGCCTTGCTGATGGCGATGTTGCCGTCGCCGCCATAAGCATAGAGGATGCGCCGCAACAGATCGACCTCGGCCTTGGTGATCAGCCCAGGTACGAGATCGCCGAGCATCAACGGGCCTTTGCCGTCGATTACCGCATGCGCGACCTGTTCCAGCGCATAGGCCGAGAGCTGGCCGGGCGAGGATTTCGCTTCCTCCAGCACATGCACCAGCAGCTCCAGCTCGGTGCGGCTGTCGACCATGCCGTCGCGCGAGATCGTGGGGACCAGCCAGTCGGCATTCTGCTCGGAGATGTAGCCTTCCGGCTTTTCCTGGTGGACGATATAGTCGGTCACCGCCTCGACGAAGAACGGCGCCCATTCGCCGCATTTGTCTCGCGCCGTCTGGTCGAGCGCGAACAGCGCCTCCGCCTCGCCGCGACCCACCACGCCATCCGCGAAAACCTCGCGCCGCAGCATCGTCACGTCTTCGGCCGTGATCTTGTTCTTCGAGGTCAGCCCCGCCACCGGAGCGCTCATGATCAATTCGCCCATTTGCCGTCCCTGCCCGTCGCCCGCTGCCGGCGAACTCAGTGCATTACCCCACCGAGCTTTATCAGCATTGTCTTGAGAAACCGGCAAACGGCGTGGTTAGCGAAGCCTTGTCGGCCAATGCATATCGCCGAAACGCAGGGCACGCTTTAAATGTCGCTGGGAGGTGACAAGATGTCGCCGACGGGCTATGGATGGCGCGTCGGGGGCTCAGGCGACTGAGTCCTACCTGTTTGCGGGAGAGAGCAGCGCAAGCTGTCGCCGAAGGGGAAATCGCCCGAAATCTCTCAGGCAAAAGAACCGTAGACGGGAAAGACAACTCTGGAAAGTCGGGATTCGTCCCGCGCCGAAGGTGTAAGCGCTGCCGACAGAGTTACGGGGCGCGAGTCTCTCAGGCTTCAGACAGAGGGGCACGAATTAGGCCGCCACCGGCGGTCGATTGCGTGCGACTCTGGAGAAGACATGACAGGCGACGACACCAGACACCTACCCCTTGAGGATTTGCATCAGGCCGCGGGCGCGCGTTTCGGCGCCTTCGCCGGCTGGTCGATGCCGCTCACCTACCCGCCCGGCGTGATGAAGGAGCACCTTCACTCACGCGAGCATGCCGGCCTGTTCGACATCTCGCATATGAAGCTGTTCGAGGTCGGCGGTCCGGGAGCCATCGCATTGTTGAACCGCGCCTGCCCGCTCGATGCCGGCGCGCTGGACATCTCGCAGTCCAAATACACTTTCTTCCTCAACGAGGCGGCAGGCATCATCGACGACCTGATCGTGACCCGCCTGGGCGATGACCGGTTCATGGTGGTGGCCAACGCCGGCAACGCCGTCGAGGACGAGAAGCATCTGCGCGACCTCTCCGCCGATTTCGATGCCAAGGTCGACCCGCTTGACCGCGTCTTCCTGGCGATCCAGGGACCGGACGCCTGGGCAGCCCTTGCGCGGGCCGGCACCGAAACCGGCTCGCTGCTCTTCATGCACGGGGTCGAGCCCAGGCAAAACTGGTTCATGAGCCGTTCCGGCTACACAGGTGAGGACGGTTTCGAGATCGGCCTGCCGGAGAAGGATGCCCGCGATCTTGTCGCCAGACTCCTGGAAGACGAGCGCGTGCAGTGGATCGGCCTTGCCGCCCGCGACAGCCTGCGGCTCGAGGCCGGGCTTTGCCTGCACGGCCAGGACCTGACGCCGGAAATCGACCCGGCAAGCGCCGGACTGATGTGGGCGATTCCCAAGGAGGTTCGGGCCTCGGGTCATTTCATTGGCGCCGACGCGCTGCGCTCTGTCATCGAGCGTGGGCCGTCGCAGAAGCGCGTCGGCTTGAAGCCCGAAGGGCGTCAGCCGGTGCGCGCCGGCGCGGCGCTCATCGATGCCGACGGCAATCCGGCCGGCCACGTCACCTCGGGCGGCTTCGGCCCTTCGACCGGGCACCCCGTCGCCATGGGCTACGTCAACACCCCGCTGGCCAAGCCCGGCACGAAACTCTTCGCCGACGTCCGCGGGACGAAAATCCCGGTCGACGTCGCGTCCCTGCCCTTCACCCCACATCGCTACCGCAAAGGATAAGACCCAATGGCAAAGACCTATTTCACCGAAGACCATGAATGGCTGCGCGTAGAGGGTGGCGTCGCCACCGTCGGCATCACCGACTATGCGCAGGAACAGCTCGGCGATCTCGTTTTCGTCGAGCTGCCGGAAATCGGCCGCAAGCTTGCCAAGGGCGACACCGCCGTGGTCGTCGAATCCGTCAAGGCGGCGTCGGACGTCTACGCACCGGTCGACGGCGAGATCACCGAGGCCAACGCCTCGCTGTCGGCCGATCCCTCGCTGGTCAACTCGGCCGCGACCGGCGACGGCTGGCTCTGGAAGATGAAGCTCGCCAACGAAAACCAGCTCGACAGCCTCATGGATGAGGCCGGCTACAAAGCCCATATCGGCTGATATCAGGACATAAAGACATGACCGCAGCGCTTACTCCCTTCTCGGCCCGCCATATCGGCCCGGGCATCAACGATGTCAGAGCCATGCTTGCCGTGCTCGGCGTTCCGTCCGTTGAAACGCTGATCAGCCAGGCCGTGCCGAGATCGATCCGCCTCGACCAGTCGCTCAACCTGCCGGCTCCGGCCAGCGAAGCGGAAGCGCTGGCCGAACTGTCTGCGATCATGGCGAAGAACAGGGTGCTGAAAAGCTTCATCGGCGCCGGCTATCATGGCGTCTTCGTGCCGCCGGTCATCCAGCGCAACCTGTTCGAGAACCCGGCCTGGTACACGGCCTACACCCCCTACCAGGCCGAGATCAGCCAGGGCCGGCTGGAGATGCTGTTCAACTTCCAGACATTGGTGACGGAACTGACCGGCCTGCCGGTGGCGTCGGCCTCGCTGCTCGATGAAGCCACCGCCGTCGCCGAAGCCGTCGGCATCGCGCTGCGCCACCACCGCGACAAGCGCACCAAGGTGGCGCTTGCCGGCACGCCGCATCCGCAGACGCTGGACGTCGTGCGCACCCGCGCCGAACCGCTCGGCATCGAGGTCGACGGCGAGACGATCGACGACAACACCGCCGCCCTGCTCGTCTCCTGGCCGGACACGGTCGGCGTCTACGGCGACCACAAGGCGGCGATCGAGAAGGCCCATGCCGCCGGCGCGCTGGTCGTCTTCATCGCCGATCCGCTGGCGCTGACCCTCACCGACGCGCCGGCGAAGCTTGGCGCCGACATCGCCGTCGGCCCGATGCAGCGTTTCGGCGTGCCGATGGGCTTTGGCGGCCCGCACGCCGCCTACTGCGCCGTTTCCGACAAGCTGACCCGCCTGATGCCCGGCCGCCTGGTCGGCCAGTCGACGGACACCATGGGCCGCCCGGGCTACCGGTTGGCGCTGCAGACGCGCGAGCAGCACATCCGCCGCGACAAGGCGACCTCCAACATCTGCACCGCGCAGGCGCTGTTGGCCAATATGGCGACGGCCTATGCGATCTGGCACGGTCCTGCCGGCCTGCAGGCGATTGCCGGTCAGATCCACGGGTTGGCCGATCGCCTCGCCTCGGGCCTCAAGGCTGCAGGCGTTGCTGTGCTTGGCGCAAGCCGCTTCGACACGGTGACCGCGGAAGTGAAGGGCAAGGCCGCGGCAATAGAAGCTGCCGCTCAGAAGACCGGCCGGCTGTTGCGCGTCATCGATGCCGACTGCGTCAGTGTCGCCTTCGACGAGACTTCCACGGAAGCCGACCTCGAGGCGATCGCCGCCCTGTTCGGGGCCAAGCCCGGCGCGGCGGAAGGCGGCTCCATGCCTGGCAAGCCGCGCGGCAAGGAATTCCTCACCCAGCCGGTCTTCCACGACAACCATTCCGAAACCGAGATGATGCGCTTCCTGCGCAGGCTGGCCGACAAGGACCTTGCGCTCGATCGCACCATGATCCCGCTCGGATCCTGCACCATGAAGCTCAACGCCGCCGCCGAGATGATGCCTGTGAGCTGGCCGAGCGTCGCCAATCTGCATCCCTTCGCGCCGGCCGGCCATTGCGAGGGCTATCGCAAGATGGTCGGCGATCTGGAGGCCTGGCTGTCGGAAATCACCGGTTTCGACGCCGTCAGCCTGCAGCCCAATGCCGGCAGCCAGGGCGAATATGCCGGCCTGCTCGCCATCCGCGCCTATCACCGCGCGCGCGGCGAAGGCCACCGCACCGTTTGCCTGATCCCGTCCTCCGCGCACGGCACCAATCCGGCGAGCGCCGCGATGGCCGGCATGAGCGTCGTCGTCGTGCGTTGCCTGGACGACGGCAACATCGACATGGACGATCTGCGCGCCAAGGCCAACGAGCATTCCAAGAACCTCGCGGCGCTGATGTTCACCTACCCTTCGACGCATGGCGTCTACGAGGAAGGGGCGCGCCATCTCTGCGCGCTGATCCACGAGCATGGCGGCCAGGTCTATTTTGACGGCGCTAACCTCAACGCCTTGGTCGGCCTCGCCCGCCCCGGCGACATCGGCGCCGACGTCTGCCACATGAACCTGCACAAGACCTTCTGCATCCCGCATGGCGGCGGCGGCCCGGGCGTCGGCCCGATCGGCGTCAGGGCGCATCTGAAACCCTATTTGCCGGGCCATGTCACCGAAGGCTCGGCGCATGCCGTTGCCGCCGCGCCCTTCGGCAGTGCGTCGATCCTGCCGATCACGTGGATGTACATCCGCATGATGGGCGGCTCCGGCCTGAAGCAGGCGACCGAGACGGCGATCGTTTCCGCCAACTACGTGGCGACGCGGCTCGCGCCGCACTACCCGCTGCTCTACAAGGGCAGGAGCGATCGCATCGCGCATGAATGCATCCTCGACACGCGCGTGCTCAAGGAAAGCGCCGGCATCAGCGTCGACGACATCGCCAAGCGCCTGATCGACTACGGCTTCCATGCGCCGACCATGTCGTTCCCGGTTGCCGGCACGCTGATGGTCGAGCCGACCGAGTCCGAGCCCAAGCGCGAGCTCGACCGTTTTTGCGAGGCGATGATCGCCATCGCCGGCGAGGCGGCGAAAGTGGCGAAGGGCGAGTGGCCGTCCAGCGACAACCCGCTGGTCAACGCCCCGCACACCGCGGCGGAAGCGCTTGCCGGTGAGTGGAAGCATCCCTACTCGCGGCTGGAGGCGGCCTATCCGGCGGGCGACGCGGATCTGGCGGCGAAATACTGGCCGCCGGTCTCGCGCATCGACAATGTCGCCGGCGACCGCAACCTGGTCTGCTCGTGCCCGCCGCTGTCGGAATATCTCGGCGCCGCGGAGTAGCAGCCCAGGTTTTGCTCAGGCGGTTTTCAGGGCCGGCCCCACATCGGGCTGGCCCATTTCGGTCTGAGCGATGACGCGGTTGCGTCCTGCACGCTTGGCCGCATAAAGCGCGGCGTCCGCTTGCGCCAGCACCTCGTCGAGAGGGCGGCCGGCGGTCGAGCCGAATCCCACGCCGCCGCTGACGCTGCTGCGCAGCGGGCCGCGATGGGTCGCAACGATCTCGGTGCCGAAAGCGACGCCGATCCGGCTTGCCATGTCATGCGCCTTTTCCGGCGTCACGCGCGCCATGACGAGCGCGAATTCCTCACCGCCCAGCCGGAATGCGTCGACCCCTGCCCTGCCGTATTTCTTGATCACCGCCGCGAAGCGGCAAAGCACCTGGTCGCCGACGGGGTGGCCGAAGACGTCGTTGGTCATCTTGAAATGGTCGAGATCGAACATCGCGATCGCCATGAACGGACCGAAGCTGCGATCGCCGTAAAGCTCGGTGAGCGCCCTGCGGTTCATAAGGCCGGTCAGCGGATCGGTCATCGTCTCGGCCTTGAGTTCGATCTGCGCCTGCAGGTGGTGCAGCGAAAGCGTCAGCGCGCCGAGGCCGGTCATGCAGGCGACCGCGACGACGGAGTTCAGCCGTTCCGCCCAATTGTCGGGCGCGGCGCCCAGGACCCATTGCCCCTGGACGAGCAACACCGCGCCGCACAGCGCGAAGGACAGACCGCAGGCTCCGCTGAGGAAGGAGACGACCAGAAGGATCCGCCGGTCGTGATCCCCCTTCATCCAGAACATCGCCCCGATCGCCGCGAGCAGCGCCGTCACGGCCGCATAGGTGACCTGGAAGCCGATGCCGTCGAAGCCGAGATAGGTGACCAGAGCGCAGGCCGCCATCGCGGCCAGCGCCGGCACGATGGCGCGGCGGTAGTCGCGAAAGCCGAGATACTGCATGGCCGACAGGCAGATGATCAGGAAACCCAGGGTCAACAGCGCCAGCACGACCTGGCACAGCCAGGGATCGGCATCCTTGGCATAGCGCCAGAACGCGACGACATGGGCGACGAGCACCAGGGTGCCGCAGGCGACCGTGAGCACGAAGCGCGCCCGCGGCGTGGTGAGCCAGATTGCAAACATGGTGATGCTGAGGCATGTGCCCGACAGTGCCGCCGCGAGCAGGAGCGAACTGAAATCCAACATCCGTGAAGAACTGCCTCTAGCGTCTAACCGGTGCCCGTCCTCCAATGTAGGCTGACTGCGGCCGGCGCAAACCGTTTTCGGACAATGCCCAACGCTACCTCGACACAGGGTTTACAAAGCGTCGATATGTGAGGCGAAATCCCGTGACGATACACGGGAAACGAGAACCCGCAGACGGATCAGCCCTTGTCGAGCAGCGCCAGATTGGCGTTGACCACCGTCTGGTCGGCCATGCCGGCCTTGGCTTCGAGCAGCAGCGCGCGCGCCTTCTTCTTGTTGCCGCGCAGAAGCTGCGAATAACCCATATTGTTGACGATCTGCGGCTTGCGCCCGGCGACCTTCAACAGCTGCATGTAGGCGCGATCGGCGAAGTCGAAGCGGCCAAGCTCGTCATAGGACGCGGCAAGCCCCATCCAGGCCTCGGCATTGTCGGATTTGAGTTCTACCGCCTTGCGGAAATGCTGTTCGGCAAGGCCAAAATTCGCCTCGCGGAACTGCGCCTTGCCTTCAACGAGGTCGTCGGCGCTGACATCCTTGGCCACCGGCTGGATCGCCGTGGTCTTGGTCGTGTCGACGTTGTTGTTCGTCGTGCAGCCGGTAATCAACAAGACGGCCGCCAACGCCGCCGCTGCCCTGGGAAGTCTCTGACGCATGCCCCTGCCCCATCGCCCGATTTGCCGGGTCGTTCTTCAGGAAAAACCATACAGAAGAGCGATTAAGCTTCGGTGCCGAAATGCAGCTAAATTTTGGTTGCCCGCAGAGGATGCGTTAACCACGGTTGCCCGGATGCAGGTCAGGCCGAGCCGGAAGCGACGGGCCCCGAGAACCGGTCTACGCCGGCCGTACTTCATAGAGCGGAGACACTCACGAGCGCTTCGGCCGCCGAAGGCCGGAAGCGCAGGAGGCCGGCACTTGCAGGCCGGCCTCGCCTGAATCCTTAGTGCGCGGTCAGCTTCACGATGATCGGTATGATGGCGATCATCAGCACCACCGGCAGGATGCAGACCGTCACCGGGACCGACATCTTGGCCGGCAGGGCATGCGCCTTCTCCTCGGCCAGCGACATGCGCTTGTGCCGCATTTCGTCGGAAAAGACGCGCAGCGAGCCCGACAGGCTAGTGCCGAGTTCCTTGGATTGCTGCAGCAACGTCGCGAAGGAGCGAACCTCGTCGAGGCTGAGGCGGTCGGCAAGCGCCTTCAGCGCGTCGTCGAGGCTGCGCCCGGCCCGCAACTCCAGCGACACCAGGATCAGGTTCTGGCTGAGCGACGGATAGGTCCTGGCAAGCTCCCTGGAGACCCGCTCGATGCCGGCCTCCATGCTCATGCCGGCATCGGAGCAGACGATCATCAAATCCATGAAATCGGGAAAGCCGTTGCGGTATTCGCGCATCTTTTCCCGAACCTTCTGCGTCAGCACCAGGCCAGGCAGGAAATAGCCGCCGGCAGCCGACAGGATGATGAAGGTCCAGCGGCTGGTCATGGTCGACTCGGCGCTGGCCGCCCAGTGGTTGACCAGGAATGCGCCGAACGCAGCGCCGACCAGCGCGGCGAAACGGATCAGGAAGAACATGCCGACCGCGCGCGGCTCCATGTAGCCGGCCTGGATAAGCTTCAGGCGCAGCCGCGCGACATTTTCCGGATCGCTCTTGGCATAGAACTCCTGCGCCCGTTTCACCGCCTTCTCGCGCACGGCGTTGGTGCTCTTCTTGGGCGCCGGCTCCGCCTGCTCGGCCGGCTGCAAAATCTCCACCTTCAGCCGGCGCTTGACGTCGCCGCGATCGCCCTTGGCGAGCACCAGCGGCCAGGCGACGGCGCCGCCGCCCAGCACAAGGAGCAGCACGGCGACCGGCATCGGCGAGGTCGGCGCGAGCGAAGCGAGGAAGCGGATGACGTCTTCCATCTCAGAACCTGAAATTCGACATCTTGAACATGATGGCGTTGCCGAGCAGCAGCCAGATCACGGAGCCGCTCAGCATGTACCAGGTCTTCGGCACGTCCCAGACATCCTGGTAGAACTGCGGCATCAGCACCATGATGGCGGTGAACAGAAGCACGGGGACCGCAGTCAGGATGTAAGCCGACATGCGCCCTTCCGTCGAAATGGCGCGCACCTTGCGGCGCAGCTTGCCGCGGTCGCGGATCGTCGCCGACAGGCCGTCGAGGATCTCGCGCAGATTGCCACCCGAACTGCTCTGGATCGACACCGCCGTGACGAACAGCGGCAGGTCCTCATGCCCCACCCGGTCGAAAAGGTTGTTCAGCGCCGAGACCAGGTCGGAGCCATAGGTCACCTCGTCGGCGACGACGCCGAACTCGGTGCCGATCGGATCGGCCATTTCGCGCGACACCATGGCAATCGCCACCGGCACCGGATGGCCGGCCTTCAGGCCGCGCGTGATCAGCTCCAGCGCCTCGGGCAGTTGCATGCCGAACCGCTTGTGCCGGCGCTTGCGCAGGAAGCGCATGGCCATTACCGGCAGCACCGGCAACAGCAAGACAAACAGGATGAGGCCGAACAGGAGCGGCAGGCCCTTCCAGATGCCGACAAGCGCCAACGCCGCGGCCACGCCCGAGGTGATCGTCAGGAACTTCGGCAGCGGCGTGGTCATGCCGGACTGCGTGCGCAGGGCGCGGAAGCGGTCGAGGGAAAAGATGGAGCCGCCGCCGTCGATCCCGCGTTCCTTGCGCAGCTGGATCAGCACCTGCTCCTGGCTGATCTTGTTCTCCGCGAGCTTCATGCGGCGGTTGATGGCCGTGCGCTTGTCGCTGCGCCCGGCATAGAGCAAATAAAGGCCCTCGGCGATCATGATGCCGGTGAGCGCCGCCGCGGCGTAGACGACGTAGACCGGGCTGAATCCCTCGAACACCGGCCTAGTCCTGCGGCCGGCCGGGTTCGAAATACTTGCCCGGGAATTCGATGCCCATGTTGCGCAGGTCCTCGAGGAAGCGTGGCCGGATGCCAGTCGCTTCGAAGTGGCCGAGGATCTTTCCGTCCGCCTCCATGCCGGTGCGCACGAAGCGGAAGATCTCCTGCATCTGGATGACGTCGCCTTCCATGCCGGTCACTTCGGCGACGCTGGTCACCTTTCGCTTGCCGTCGGACAGGCGCGTCAGCTGGACGATGATGTCGATGGCGCTGGAGATCTGGCTGCGGATCGACTGCACGGTCATCGGCATGCCGGTCATGCCGAGCATCTGTTCCAGACGCGAGATGGCATCGCGCGGCGTGTTGGCATGGATGGTGGCCATCGAGCCTTCATGACCGGTGTTCATCGCCTGCAGCATGTCGAAGGCCTCCTCGCCGCGACACTCGCCGAGGATCACGCGGTCGGGGCGCATGCGCAGCGCGTTCTTGACCAGATCGCGCTGCTTCAATTCGCCGTGGCCCTCGATATTGGCCGGGCGCGTTTCCATGCGCGCGACATGCGGCTGCTGCAGTTGCAGCTCGGCCGCGTCCTCGATGGTGATCAAGCGCTCGTCTTCCGGAATGAAGGCCGACAAAGCATTGAGCATCGTCGTCTTGCCCGTGCCGGTGCCGCCGGAGATGATCGTGGTCTTGCGGGCATGCACCGCCGCCGCCAGCACCTCGGCCATGTTCTGGGTGATGGCGCCGAATTCGACCAGCTTGTGCAGGCCGAGCTTGTTCTTGGAGAATTTGCGGATCGACACCAGCGGCCCGTCGACGCCGACCGGGCGGATCGCCGCGTTGAAGCGCGAGCCGTCGAGCATGCGGGCGTCGACCATCGGCTGCGATTCATCGACGCGGCGGCCGACCGCCGCGACGATTTTATTAATGATTCGAAGTAGATGTGCCTCATCCTTGAACGGGATGTTGACCTGCTGCAGCTTGCCGCGCTTTTCGACGAAGCAGTTCTGGTGGCCGTTGATCAGGATATCGTTGATCTCGGGGTCCTTGAGCAGCGGCTCCAGCGGGCCGAGGCCTACCATCTCGTCGACGATGTCGTCGACCAGGGCGTCGAGTTCGGCGTTGTTGATCGCCATCCGCTCATTGCGCGTCTTTTCCGAGACGAATTCATGCACCTGCCGGCGCATTTCATCCCGGGGCAGCCGCTCCAGCGCCACGAGGTTGATCTCCTCGAGCAGCATGCGATGGATACGCACACGCGCATCGAGCACCTTGTTGGCGCTCTTTGCAGGCGCTGCTTCAGGCTTCGGCGGCGCCGGCTTGCGGGTCGTCGGGATGATCACTGCATTGTGCGTCACCGGCGCGGATTCGGGCGCCCGCTGCGGACGAACGTCGCGGCTCTGCAGGTTGGAAAAGCGGCTGTTCATCCTGCCTTCCTCTTCAGCAAGCCCTTGCCCAGGCCGAACAGCGACTTCGACTTGGCCATCATCTGGACGGCCTCCTCCGGCAGGATGATCTTCTTTAGGTCGTTGACGACATTGGCGTTGGGGTCGATGGCGTGCAGCGGCACGCCGCGGTCGACCGCCTCGCGCACGAGCCGGTAATTGTTGGAAATGCCGCCAACGAAATGCTCGCCGAGTATCTCCTGGACGTCGGCCTGCTTGATGCCGCTGTCGAACATCTTCTGCTCGAAGCGGTTGACGATGACATTGGGCTTCACTTCCTTGCCGGCGGTCTCATAGACGGCCTGGATGAGACGCTGCGTATGGCGCAGGCAGGGCACTGTCATCTCGGCGACGATATAGAGCTTGTTCGAACCGAGCAGCACCGTCTCGGTCCAGGGGAACCATGTGCGCGGCATGTCGATGACGACATTGTCGAAATAGGCCGCCACGAGGTCGAGCATGCGCACCACGACATCGGTCTTGAACGAGCGCATGTCCGACGGGCGCGTGGGAGCGGCAAGCACGCACAGCCCGCTCGCATGCTTGGACAGCATCACGTCAAGCAATTGCCGGTCGAGGCGCTCCGGCTGGTTCTCGATTTCCGTGATGTCGAAGCGCGGTTCGAGATCGAGATATTCGGCGCAGGCGCCTTGCTGGAAATTGAGGTCGACGACGCATGTCGAGGCGCCGCGCGTCACCGAATGATGCAGTTGGAACGCCGTCTGCAAGGCGAGCGTGGTGGTACCGACGCCGCCGGCGGCCGGCATGAACGTGTAGATGTGCGATTCGGTGTTCTCTTCCCGCCCCGGCCCTTGCAGCGCACGGATGACGGAACGCACGAGGTCGGCCGTGGTGATCGGCTTGACCAGGAAATCGGCGACCTTGAGCTGCACCAGGATACGCACCGCCGCCGCGTTGAATTCCTGGGTCACGACGATCACCGGAATGCTGCCTTCCAGCCGTCGCATGACGCGCTGCAGCGACTCGATTTCCTCGAGCTTGGCTGCATCCATGTCGACGATGACCGTGCCGAAGTCCGTCTCGAGGATCTCGCCGCGCAGCTCGTTGACACTCTTTTCCAGCGTCAAAAGCTCGATGACCTCGGAGGCCGCGAAAGCCGTCCGTGTGTCTTGCAAGAACGTCGTGTCCGTCGAAACGAGCAGGATCTTCTTGGTCTTGCTACCAGATGCCATCGTCGTCAGCCCATCAGTCCGATGTCGTTGATGATGTCGTCGGCGCCGACCCCGAGCCGGCCTTCGCACCGACGGCGATGCTCTCGGAACCCGGACGCTGGGCCGGCACGAGAAGCCGGGTGTTCTGCACGCCGTACTTCCACGGATCGACCATCTGCATGGCGGTGTTGGACGCCTGTGCGTTGCCGACTCCGAGCGTCACCCCTTCGGTGCGGACATAGTCGTCGCTGGTGCAGCCGCCGGCGAAACCGGCCAGGAGCAGAGCGATGCAAACGGGGATGCGCATGGCCTTAGTCCTTTGGCAGATCGAGGAAGTGGCCGGACGTGGCGGCAGCTATCGGGCGGGCGGCGCTGCCGTCCGCCAGCGTCACCGGACGCTTCGACGCCGAGGCGTCCACTTCCTCCGTGTTGTTCAGGAAATAGTCGGCGGGACTTGCCGGCTGGGTGCCGTCGGTCGGCTCGACCATCTTCTTCGAGGGATCGACCGGCTTGACCAGGTAAGGCGTGACGATGATGACCAGGTCGGTCTCGCGCCGCTGATAGGATTTCGACGAAAACAGCGGACCGAGCACCGGCAGCTTGCCGATCCCCGGTACCCGCGATGTCGTGATGTCGTTCTGCGACTGCAGGAGGCCGGCGATCATGAAGCTCTGGCCGTTCTTGAGGTCGACCGATGTCCTGGCGCGGCGCACGATGAAGGCCGGAATGGAAATGCCGCTGCTGACCTGGATGGAAGCGGACGGGTCGATCGAGGACACTTCCGGCGCGATGTCGAGGCTTACCAGCCCGTCCTTCAGCACCGTCGGCGTGAAATCCAGGCCGACGCCGTACTTCTTGTAGGTGACGCTGATCTTGCCATTGTCTTCGGAAACCGGGATCGGGAACTCGCCGCCGGCAAGGAAGCTCGCCGTCTGGCCCGAACGCGCAATCAGGTTCGGCTCCGCCAGCCGCCGCGCCAGGCCGCGTTCCTCCAGCGCCTTGATGGCGATGTCGATCGAAACGCCGTTCGACAGCAGGCTGCCGATGATCTCGCCTGTTCCGGCAGCCGTCAGGTTTCCCCCATCCGGGCTCAGCACGACTTTGCGGTTGCCGATGCCATAGGCGAAATTGGCGGCGTATTTGGCGCCGAGATCCTGACCGGCCTGGCGATTGATCTCGACGAAGCGGACGTTGAGCTGCACTTGCTGCGAGGACGAGATGTTGACCGAGTTGATGATTTCCTCGTTGCCGGAAAAGCGCGACGCGATCTTGCTGGCCTTGTCGGCGGCGACCGCATCGTCGGCCTCGCCCGACAGCACGACGCGGCCGTTCGCCGAACCGACCTTGATCTTGGCGTCGGGAACGCTGGCGCGGATGGTGCTGGCCAGTTGGTCTGTATCCAGCGTCACCTCGATGTCGATGGTGCCGACAAGCTGCTTGTTCTGGTCGAACAGGGCGATACCGGTGGTGCCCAGATTGTTGCCGAGCACGTAGAAGGACTTGTCGGTCAGCGGATTGACGTTGGCGATCTCCGGATCGCCGATGACGATCTGGTAGAAGGCGGCGCTTGTCATGATCGTCTTCGGCTTGCCCTTGGCCACCTTGATCGAGGCGTTCTTGTTCGCCGAGACATAGACGACGTCATTGCCAGCCCTTGCCGGCGCGGCGACGCCAAGCATTGCCGCCGCCAGCGCTATCGCGCCGAGAAGACGCCATCCCCCGGTCGTCCGAAATGCATCAAACCCGAACATCTTGCCCCGTCCCCGCCGGTCCCCACCGGCTATTGCTGCAGTTCCTGCGGCGGTTCCCGTGAAGGAACCTTGTATTCCTCGACCTTGTCACCACGCGTCACGATCACCGTCTTTAGTTTCGGCTCGCCCTGGTCCTTCGTCATCGCATTGACGAGCGAGGCGGCGCTCGCCTGCGCGTTTGCGGCAACCGAGCCGCCGAAGGACGAGATGGTCGTAAGCCCGCCATTGCTGGCGGTTGCGTCGGCGGCCGACCGCAGCGACAACGACAGCGTGCCGACGGTGCGGGCAAGCGCCACTTTCTGCGCCCCTTCGTTGGTGACTTCGAGGGTCACGGAATTGGCGATTTGCGGCTCGGTCTTGCGCTCGTCGGCGCCCTGTCCGACCGAAAGCACCTTGGCATCGGAGACGACGATCTCGGACGTGACGGTCGACCCGGCGGCGCCCTGCGCATTCTTGGACACTTCCTGGATATCGCCAGCGTCGCGCGTCAGCACGACGTCCACGCGGTCTCCCGGCGTGATGAAGCCGCCGACCCCGGCGATCTCATCGGTGCGGATGGTGACGGCCCGCATTCCCGGCGACAGCATGTTGGAAAGGGTGGCGCGGCCATTCGGCCCCGACAGCTTGGTAAGCAGCACCGGTTCGTTGACCTCGATCGGCGACAGCACGACCCGGCTGCCGTCCGCGAGCAGCTTGTCGATCGTCGGGAAAGCACCTTGCGGCAGGGAATCCTGCGGCCACGGAATCTCGGCGAGCTGCGGCCGTCCGAGCTCCATGCCGTAGCGCAGCGGCGCGCTTGCGACCACGATGGTCTTGAACTCGACCTTGGGCTGCTGCGGCGCCATGACGGAGACGACCTTGACCTCGGGCTGAGCCTTCGCCTGGCTCTTGACCCAGAAATCCGCCGCAAAGATCGAAATCGCGCCGAACACGGCGGCGATGCCGATCATGGTAATGGCCCTGCCCCTCACAACGAAACCCCTGACGCCCGTGGTCTTTTGTTGGTTGGGCCTCACGCTAGGCGTTAATGTTAAAGAATCGGGAATACCGGGGCACGCCGACCGCCCTATTTCGGCCGGCTTGGTTATCGAATGGTTTTAGAATAAGAGACAGTTTGATCCCTGAACGGAACAGGAACTCGTTCGCCCGCGAAAAGCGTGGCAGTATCGAGACGTGATTCGCTTTACCGGACGCTAGGCCCAGCATGGACGACAGCAACGACCTCTTCGGCAAGATGGAAAAGCCGGCACAGCCGGTGCGCGCGCCGTCGCGCCCGGCCGATCCGCTCGTGCAGGCCGCGAAGCGTTCGGCCCCCGCCCGCGACGGCAGCGAGGGCTACAGCGCCGCCGACATCGAGGTGCTGGAAGGGCTGGAACCGGTGCGCCGCCGTCCGGGCATGTATATCGGCGGCACCGACGACAAGGCGATGCATCACCTGTTCGCCGAGGTCATCGACAATTCGATGGACGAAGCTGTGGCCGGTCACGCCACCTTCATCGACGTCGAGCTTTCCGCCGACGGCTTCCTGACCGTCACCGACAACGGCCGCGGCATCCCGGTCGATCCGCATCCGAAATTCAAGAAGCCGGCGCTCGAAGTCATCATGACCACGCTGCATTCGGGCGGCAAGTTCGACTCCAAGGTCTACGAGACCTCCGGCGGCCTGCATGGCGTCGGCGTTTCGGTCGTCAACGCGTTGTCCGACCATCTCGAGGTCGAGGTCGCGCGCGGACGTCAGCTCTACCGCCAGCGTTTTTCGCGCGGCGTCCCGGTCAGCGGTCTTGAGCATCTCGGCGAGGTCCACAACCGCCGCGGCACGAAAACCCGCTTCCATCCCGACGAGCAGATTTTCGGCAAGGGCGCCGCCTTCGAACCGGCGCGGCTTTACCGCATGACGCGCTCGAAGGCCTATCTGTTCGGCGGCGTCGAGATCCGCTGGACCTGCGATCCGTCGCTGATCAAGGAAAAGGACCAGACGCCGGCCAAGGCGGAGTTCCATTTCCCCGGCGGCCTGAAGGACTATCTCAAGGCGACGCTCGGCGACGAATTCCAGGTCACGCGCGAGGTCTTCGCCGGCAAGAGCGACAAGCAGGGCGGCCACGCTTCGCTCGAATGGGCGGTCACCTGGTTCGGCGGCGACGGTTTCCTCAACTCCTATTGCAACACCATTCCGACCCCCGAAGGCGGCACGCATGAGGCCGGATTCCGCAACGTGCTGACGCGCGGACTGCGCGCTTACGCCGACCTCATCGGCAACAAGCGCGCCTCGATCATCACCACCGACGACGTGATGATCTCGGCCGCCGGCATGCTGTCGGTGTTCATCCGCGAGCCTGAATTCGTCGGCCAGACCAAGGACAGGCTGGCGACGATCGAGGCGATGCGCATCGTCGAGAACGCCCTTCGCGACCCGTTCGACCACTGGCTGGCAGACAATCCACAAGAAGCCTCGAAGCTTCTGGAGTGGGTCATCGCGCGCGCCGACGAACGCGTGCGGCGCCGCCAGGAAAAGGAAGTCTCGCGCAAGAGCGCGGTGCGCAAGCTGCGCCTTCCGGGCAAGCTCGCCGACTGCACGCAGAACGCCGCCGCCGGCGCCGAGATCTTCATCGTCGAGGGCGACTCGGCCGGCGGCTCGGCCAAGCAGGCGCGCGACCGCGCCAGCCAGGCGGTGCTGCCGCTGCGCGGCAAGATCCTCAACGTCGCCTCCGCCGGCAACGACAAGCTTGCTGCCAACCAGCAGATTTCCGACCTGATCCAGGCGCTCGGCTGCGGCACGCGCTCGAAATACCGCGACGAGGATCTGCGCTACGACCGCGTGATCATCATGACCGACGCCGACGTCGACGGCGCGCACATCGCTTCGCTGTTGATCACCTTCTTCTATCAGGAGATGCCGAACCTAATCCGCGGCGGCCATCTCTATATGGCCGTGCCGCCGCTCTATTCGATCCGGCAGGGCGGCAAGGTCGGCTACGCTCGCGACGACGCGCACAAGGACGAACTGCTGCGCACCGAATTCACCGGCCGCGGCAAGGTCGAGATCGGCCGCTTCAAGGGCCTCGGCGAGATGATGGCCGCGCAGCTCAAGGAGACCACGATGGATCCGAGGAAGCGCACGCTTCTAAGGGTCGACGTGATCGACGCCGAGCAGGCCACCAAGGATGCCGTCGACGCGCTGATGGGCACCAAGCCCGAGGCGCGTTTCCGCTTCATCCAGGAGCGCGCCGAATTCGCAGAGGCGGACGTGCTGGATATCTGATCGCCTGCCGGTCCATAACAGTCTCCGGCACGGAGAACCGATGTGACCTGGACGCGGTTGAAAGAGCTTGTCGAGACGCCCTTAAGCGGTTTGACGCAGCCGACCCGTTCGGATTGGATTTTTGCCCTGCGCACGGTTTCGGCCGGACTGATCGCGCTGCTTGTCGCCTACGCGCTGAAGCTCGACCATCCGCAATGGGCGATGATGACGGTGTTCATCGTCGCGCAGCCGGTCGCCGGCATGGTGCTGGCAAAGGGCTTCTACCGGCTGCTCGGCACGCTGGCCGGCGGCCTGGCGGCCGTCGGCATCACATCGCTGTTCGGCGCCAATTCCTGGCTGTTGGTGAGCGTGCTGGCGCTCTGGATCGGCGTCTGCATGCTGGTCTCGTCGCTATTGCGCAACCCGGAAGCCTATGGCGCCGCGCTTGCCGGCTATACCGCGATGATCATCAGCCTGCCGGCCCTCGGACAGCCGCATATTGTCGTCGACCTCGCCGTCGCCCGTTGCGCGGAGATCGCGCTCGGCATCGTCTGCGCCGGCGTCACCAGCCGGCTGATCCTGCCGAAACTCGCGGCCGACGCCATCATTTCCAGGTTGAAGCGCAGCATCCTCGACCTCGCCGAATATGCCGGCGGCGCCTTTTCCAACGGCGATCCGGCAAGCCTCGCCGCACTCCAACGCAAGCTGATCACCGATGCCCAGACGCTTGCCGAGATGCGCACCTATGCGCGGCTGGAAGCGCCGAGCTTCGCCACCCGCGCCCACCCGGTGCGGCGCACGATCGGTCAGCTTCTGTGGGCGCTTTCGGCGGCGCGCGCACTGCACAGCCACCGCAGGCCGAAGAACGCGGCGCTCATTCCCATGCGCAGCGAATTGAAGGCCTTCGTCGGCGAACTCGCGGCGACACCCGGCGCGCTCGACGACACCGGCCCCTGGGTGGCGCGGCTCGATGCGATCGCAAGCAAGGCCAGGGAGATGCCCGACCTGCCCAACGATGACGGCTCCAACGATACCGCCGAAGACAAGGTCGGCACCATCACCCGCCTGACCATTGCCGGCGATTTCGCCGAGGCGCTGAAGCAGGTGATGCGCGGCCTTGACGCGCTTCGCTCGCCCGTCTCGCGGAAGTCGAGCGAGCGAGCCCAGCCGGCGCTGGTCGTCCACCGCGACTACCAGGCCGCGTGGCGCAACGCCGTGCGCGCCGCGCTCGCGACGTTGCTCGTGGCGATCTTCTGGCTGACGACCAAATGGTCGGAAGCCGCCGGCACCGTCATCCTCGTCGCCGTCGTCTCCAGCCTGTTCGCGGCGCGCCCGGATCCGGTGCAGTCCGCCTGGGGTTTCTTCACCGGAACGCTGATCGCACTGCCTTTTGCCTTTCTGGTCGGCCAGGTCGCGCTGCCGGCGCTGCCGGGCTTCGGCTGGTTCACGCTCTTCGTGGTGCCGATCCTGGTGCCCGCGGCGCTCGGCATGGCAAATCCCCGCCATGTCGGCGTCGCCACCGCCTTCGCCATCAACTTCCTCGCCTTCCTCAGCCCGCATCAGCAGATGATCTACGATCCCGGGCCGTTCTTCGCCGGCTCGGCGTCGATCCTGGTCGGCATCCTGATTGCCATCGGCGTCTTCATCGTCGTGCTGCCCGCCGACCCCTGGGTCACCGTGGAGCGCATCTCGCAGGCGATGCGCGAGGATCTGGCGCGGCTTTGCCTGCATGAGCGCATACCCCGGCGCTCGGCCTTCGAAAGCCTCGCCTATGACCGGATCAACCAGTTGATGCCGCAGGTGCAGCAGACGGGCCGCAAGGGCGATCCCATTCTTGGCGGAAGCATTTCGGCCGTCACCGTCGGGCTGGAAGTGCTGCGGCTGCGCCACGCGCAACTGAACTCCGCCGTCCCGCACGAAACGGTCGAGTCCATCGGCAATTTCCTGCGCGGCCTGGCGCGCGAATTGCTGTTTAGACGGCCGGGCGAGCCGCAGACCGCGACCGTCGCGGTGGCGAGGCAATATGCGGCCAGCATCGCCCAACGCAGCGATCGGCTCGAAATGCTGCAGATCGCCGCCTCGCTGCGCATCATCGCCGCGGCGATGGAAGATTATCCGGATTTCTTTGCGAAGGGTCGCGCCTGAACAATTCGGAGCGTGCCCCGTTTCAGGTCAGACCGGTTCGGGAATGGTTCTTGTTAGGCTGGTCGAGACATCCTAGGTTGGACACATGGCGCTCAAACGGATGGACAACATAGGAATCGTCGTCGAGAACCTGGACGAGACGATTGAATTCTTCCGCGAGCTCGGTCTTGAACTCGAGGGACGGGCCATTATCGAGGGAGAATGGGCCGGACGTGTCACCGGACTCGGCGATCAGCACGTCGAGATTGCGATGATGCGCACGCCGGACGGTCATAGCCGGCTCGAGCTGTCCCGCTTCATCACACCGCCTGTCGTCGCGGATCACCGCAACGCTCCGGTGAACGCCCTGGGCTATCTCCGCGTCATGTTCGCCGTGGACGACGTCGACGAGACGCTTGAGAGACTCCGCAAGCGCGGCGCCGAGCTCGTCGGCGAAGTGGTCCAGTATAAGGACGCGTATCGGCTTTGCTACATTCGCGGGCCTGAAGGGCTTCTCATCGGCCTCGCCCAGGAACTCGGCTGAGACGTGAATATGCCCTAGGCCGCGGCGATGGCCAGCGCGTGCCCGCGCGCGTTTTCCCGCAAGGCATCGAGGTGGATAGACTTCACCAGCCCGGCAAGATCGCCCTCGGCGGGTTGGCCGCCGAGTTCCTTCAACATCAGCCAGCTCACTTCCTGTACGCCGGCGACACGCCGGCCGTTGGCGACCTCGCGCCAGATCTTAAGCGCACGCAGGATGATGGCATGCGTGGCCGGCGCAAGTCCGGCGCTGCGGAACAGCGCCTGCAGGGCCACGTCGTGCCCGCCGGCTAGAAGTGCCGTCACCCGCTGCTCGGACTGTTGGGCCAAAGCCACCAGCGTCGAGCCGAAGAAGTCCACCTTGCCATGCGCGATGGTGCGGATGATGAAGCTTGCCGTAAGGTCGCCGCGCAGCCTCAGATGCTCGATCAGCGCGGCATGTTCTTCCAGGCGCGTTCCCTCGATCAGCGTCACCGAGGCCTTCACGCAGGCGTCGCGCATCACGCGATCGGCGCGCGCCGCGCCCATCATCGCCAGCACCAGGGGTGAACCTTTCAGGGTCTCGCCGAGCTTGACCAGCAGCATGTGCCGGCAATCGGCGGGCAGGCGTTGATCGGCAATCAGCGCCTCGCGCACCAGCGGCAGGTGGCCGTGCCGCTCGGCCATGCGGCGGAAGCTCAGCGAAGCAATCTCGGCGCCGCTGTTGCCGACTAGCGCGGCGCAGGCCTCCGGTTCGCCGATCTCGGCGATCGCCGCCGCCAGCGACATCGAGACGACCGGACGGTTGGCGATCAGCTTCTGCGTCGCCTTCTGGCCGCAGGCGACGCGGTCGATCAGATCGGCATCGGTAAGCAGCGGCGAACGCGCCAGAACCAGCGCCGCGACTTCCGGCTGGTCGGCGGCCAACGCGCTGATCACCTGCGGCGGCGCGTGATGGCTCATCGACAGCGCCTCGGCGAGCGCCTGGCGAACCTTGGAGGAAGCGTCGTCCAGAAGCAGCGTGAGCGCCGCCTCGGCGGCGCAGCGATCCTCGAACGGCAGATCGGAATTGATATAGGCACGCGCCAGCGCGCTCGCGGCGGCGGCACGCTCGGAAACCCTTGCCGTATCAATCCATTTTAGAAAGTGCGAAACAACCATGCCGACCAGCTACGCCCTCGCCGGGATGTTCCCGGCCCCGTTGTCAACGGTAGGCTGGAAATGGTTTACGAACGGTTCACCATGTTTCTTAACCGGCTTGATGGAGGCGAGGCCAACGCCTATCAAGCAGGTGCATTGGAGGAGATCGAACCATGGCCGGGCTTTATCTGGAAGAGTTTGTCGTCGGCCACGTTTTCCATCACACGCTGCGCAAGACAGTGACCGAGAGCGACAACATGCTGTTTTCGGTGATGACGCTGAACCCGCAGCCCCTGCACATCGACTTCGACTTCGCCGCAAAGACCGAATGGGGCAAGCCGCTGGTGAATTCGCTGTTCACGCTCGGCCTGATGATCGGCATCTCGGTGAACGACATCACGGTCGGCACCACGGTCGCCAATCTCGGCATGAAGGAGACGGTGTTCCCGCATCCCGTCTTTCACGGCGACACCATCCGGGTCGAGACGACGGTCGTTTCCGTGCGCGAGTCCAAGTCGAAACCCGACCGCGGCATCGTAGAGTTCGAGCATCGCGCCTACAATCAAAATGCCGTTCTCGTCGCCAAATGCACAAGGCAGGCGATGATGCTGAAGAAGGCGGCCTGATGCGCTCGCTGCTCTTCGTACCCGGCGACTCCGAGCGGAAGCTGGAAAAAGGTTTTGAAGCCGGTGCCGACGTGGTCATCGTCGATCTCGAGGATTCCGTCGCCGCCGCGAACAAGGGGGCGGCACGCACGACCGCGGCCGGGTTCATTTCGAGCCAAAGGCACCGGACAGGTTCCGCCATCTATGTGCGGGTCAACGACCTGTCGACCGGCCTCACCGACGCCGATCTCGCGGTACTCGTCGCCGCGAAGCCCGACGGCATCATGCTGCCCAAGTCGAACAGCGGGCGGGACGTCCAGCAGCTGGCGGCGAAGCTCCGCGTGCATGAGGCCGAAAACGGGCTGCCGGACGGCGCCATAAGAATCCTGCCGATCATCACCGAGACCGCGGCGGGCGTGCTGGCGGCGGCAAGCTATGCCGGAACGAGCGCGCGGCTCGCCGGCCTGACCTGGGGCGCCGAGGACTTGTCGGCGGCGATCGGGGCGCGCTCGACCCGCGACGAGGGCGGCCGTTACACCGACCTGTTTCGCCTGGCGCGCACCATGACCATTCTGGCGGCCGGCGCGGCCGAAGTCGCCGCTGTCGACACCGTCTTTCCGGATTTCCGCGACATGGCCGCCTTCGAGAAGGAATGCCGCGAGGCCGAGCGCGACGGCTTCACCGGCAAGATGGCGATCCATCCGGCGCAGGTGCCGGTCATCAACGCCGCCTTCACACCATCCGCCGAAGCGGTCGGGCGGTCACAGGCGATCGTCGACGCCTTCGCGGCGGCGGGAAACCCGGGCGTCGTCGGCATCGACGGCAAGATGTACGACCGGCCGCATCTGCGGCTGGCCGAACGGCTGCTGGCTCGCGCTAGAGCAATTCCAGGAAAAGTGTGAGCGGTTTTCTGTCCGGAATTGCGTAAAAACAAGGAGATAGAGCATTTCACCGTTTCACGGAAACGGTGAAATGCTCTAGGGCGGCAGGCAGCTCCGCCTGACCGCTACCAGACCATCGGGATCAGTCTGTAGCGAACGCGCGCGGCGTAATCGTCATAGCCCCGCAGGCCGGTCCGCAAGGGCTTTTCCTCGATGAAGGTGCGGATGGCGAGCAGGACGATGAAGGCGGGGACCGATGCCAACCCCCACCAGGAACCAAGCAGCAGCGCCGTGCCGGCGAAATAGAGTATGGCGCCGGCATACATGGGGTGGCGGACATAGCCGTATGGACCGGTGGTGATCACCTTCTGCCCGCGCTCGTCCTGGATCTTCACGACAGGCGCCGCAAAGCTGTTTTCCAGCATCGTGAGATAGCAGATCCAGATGCCGACGAGCAGGACCAGCACGCCGACCACCTGCACCCATACGGGAGTTGCCGACCAGCGGAAGCGGAAGTCGAGCCCCATCAGGACCAGCCAGGCGAAAATGCCGATGAGCAATATGCTCAGCACGATCTTGTCGGCCGCGGTCTGGGTCTTCTGGATCGGCGGGCGGAGGCGCTCGTTCATCAGGCCTGGATCGCGCCGGGCGAGCGCCACGCCCATGGTCAGGCTCAGTCCGACCATCACGACTATGTACACCCAGGCTCCGGTCCAGTGCAGCGTGCCGGCCGACACGAACATCAGCGCGCCCATGATGCCGAACCATACGAATGTCTGGAAAACCAATCTCGAGACCATGACCAACCTTCCGTGACGTCCCCCGCCACTATTGGCCGCCCGCCGAGCCGTTCTGCGAAAATCCCAAAAGATCCTAACCGGCCCAGGGACCGGCGTAATCGGCATAGAGCTTCGCCGGATCGGGCCGTGGCCGCTCCGGCGCAGGCCCCTGATACGACCCGATATGGACGAAGCCGACGACGCGCTCCTGCGGCGACAGTCCGAGGATCGCCCTGCCCTCCGGAACGTCGGAATACCAGTTGCTGATCATGTTGGTGCCATAGCCCAGCGCGTTGGCCGCGATCATCAGGTTCATGGCCGCCATGCCGCCCGACAGGAACATCTCCCATTGGGGGATCTTCGGATTCTCCTTCGGCACCGACACGACGCCGATCACCAGAGGCGCGCGCGAGAAGCGCGCCAGTTCCTGGTTGCGCCGGCCTTCCGGCAATGGCCCCTCGCGCTGTTCGGCAAGCGCCGCCAGCTTCCGGCCGATCTCGACCCGCGCCTCGCCGCGATAGAGGATGAAACGCCAGGGCTCGAGCCTGCCATGGTCGGGCACGCGCGAGGCCGCCGCGATCATCATCGCGATCTCGGCATCGCTCGGCGCCGGCTCCTTGAGGTCGGGGATCGGCGCGGAATTGCGGGTGAGCAGGAAGTCGATGATCGGCGACGCCATGGGCGCAAGTCTCCTAAGCATTCAATAGCATTCAATTTTGAGCTGAAGCACGCCATCGGGAGGTCGGGCGGCTCGGGCGGTGGCGTTTTGCGCCGGATAAGAAGCTGCCGCGCCGGGGCGACGCGCTTCTAGAGTATGATGCCGAAAAGTGTGAAGCGGTTTTCGGACGACATCATGCTCTACTTCTTTGACTTAGAGCCGGATTCAGATTTCAGGTCAATTCGACCTGAAATCATCCGGCTCTAGGCCTTGAAATTGCCACCGCCTTGGGCTTCAACGCAAGCATGTTTGAGGGGTACCTGCGCCTTTTCGTGATCGCACTGGTCGCTGCGTTGTTCGCGGTGCCGGTTTCCTTCGCGCTCGCCCAGAACGCCAATGATGTCGGCAACATCAAACTTCCAGGCATTTCGAGCTATGCGACGCCAAAGACCGGGGCGCCGCTGGCGCTCGGCAATGGCGGCGCCATCACCCTGTCGGCGCAGTTGACCGACAAGGGCGCCGACATCACTCGCGGCATCGTCTGGCGGGTCTTCAAGCCGGAACCCGCCAGCGACGGCAAGCTGCCGATGGTGGCGTCCGCGCATGGCGGCACGGCCGTGTTCCAGCTCGACCCAGGCAGCTATCTCGTCCATGCCTCCTACGGACGCGCCGGCGCCACCAAGCGCATCACCGTCGGCAAGGAGGCCCGGCGCGAAAGCCTTGTGCTCGATGCCGGCGGCTTGAAGCTCGACGCGGTGACATCGGGCGGCGCGCCCATCCCGTCGAAGAAACTGCGCTTTTCGATCTATGAAGGCGCGGCCGCGGCCAATGGCGACCGGGCGCTGATCGCCCCCGACGTCGCGCCGAACACCGTGGTGCGGCTGAATGCCGGCACCTATCATGTGGTCTCCACCTATGGCGCGGTCAACGCCGTGATCCGCTCCGATATCCGCGTTGAGGCCGGCAAGCTGACGGAGGCGACCGTCGAGCACCGCGCCGCCGAGATGACGATGAAGCTGGTGCGTGAGCCCGGCGGCGAAGCCATCGCCGACACGTCCTGGTCGCTGCTCAACGAAAGCGGCGATCCGATCAAGGAAGCGGTCGGCGCCTTCGCCTCGATGGTGCTGGCCGAAGGCCAGTACACCATCATCGCCAAGAACCGCGACCGCATCTACCAGAAGGACTTCACGGTCGTTGCCGGCCAGAACCAGGAAATCGAGGTGGTGGCCAATGAGCAGTCCGCCATCGATCCGGAGGAAGGCGCGGACTGACCGGGTCCGGCTCTCAGTTGAAGTGGTAGTTCAGGCCGATGCGAACGGTCTGCTCGTGGAACTTGGCCGACACTTTGAAATCCACCGGAGCAGTCGCGGGAGCTGTAAAAGACCGACGCCCGAGATCAACATAGAGGTACTCGGCTTTGACGCTCCAGTTGGGCGCCAGCATCGTCTCGACGCCCGCTCCCAACGCCCAGCCCAACCGGGTGCTGTCGGACGAACTGTTTACGCAAATATCAACTTCGGAGCAGGGATTCTGCGCGGGTATGGAAGGCAAATTGACCGTGGTGAAGCCAATATTGGTCTTGCCGTAGGCCAAACCGCCAGTCGCGTAGACCAGCCATTGCGGATCGACGAGATAGCCGGCGCGGGCGCGCACGGTGCCATACCAGTCAACTTTCTTGCTGACGGTCGTATCTGTCTGGTCAAAAGACTGGGGGCTCCTTAGTTGCGTCTCCGAGCCCTTTATCCCCGACGCCTGAATATCCGCCTCGATGCCGACGACCCAGTTGGAAGGCAGCTGCCAGTTATAGCCAACCTGGCCCCCGCCAACGACGCCGCGCGCGGAGGGTGACATCGACGTTGGAAACGCACCGGCCTCGTTAAGAGCGTCTACAATCGCCTGAATGTCTTCGATAGGAAAATCAGGCGGTGCGTGTTCAGGCCCTGGTTTCAACAATAAACCCAAGTCGCCCGAATCCCAGCCATAGCCGATATTGGCGCCGATATAGGCGCCACTCCAAGAGGGGGCCGCATCGCCGGCCATTGCGGAGTTGATGCCAACTCCTGCGGCACCCAGGGCCAGTCCCGTCAATACAATAGTGTTGGCGATATTCATCGGCTCAGCTCCCACCCAGCCTTTGATAGCAAATCGCGCAACTTGTGACTGCGGCTATTGAGCCACAGTATGAATATCTATAAATTACTAAAGCAACAGCTAAAATAAGGCTATCAAGGGTGACTATGCCGCCAAGACGAAGCTTGTCCGTCAGGCGGCCTTGCGCATCCGCTTCGGCAGGAACGGCACACGTCCGCGTTGCGCAGCCGGGATCGCCAGGTCGAAGACCGCGCGGTAGAGTCGGTCGAGTAGCGCCTTGCGCTCGCGCAGCGGTTCGAGGTCGTTCCATCTCAGCACGTCGCCTACCCGCACCTCGATTGTCCTGCCTGACAGGCGGGCGAATTCGCGGATGAGCAGGGAAAGACGCAGCGTCAACGATGCCTTGCCGATGAACTTGGCCACGCGGTTGTCGCGCTCGGCCATGTTCATCGGACCGCTGACGAGGTGGAACAGACGCCCGTTCTGGCCGGAAAAGTGCATCGGGATGACCGAGGCCTTGGCCTCCTGAACCAACTTGGCCGGAAACATCTTCCATGGCAGATCGATGGCGCGGCCGAAGACCTTGGGCGCCGTGGCGACACCGCCAGCGGGGAAGATCACGATGGTGACACCGTCCTTCAACAGCCTCACGGCCTCATGGCGCACCGCCATATTGTTCTTCAGCGCTTCCTTTGTCTCGGAAAAATCGATCGGCAGCGAATAGGGCTCCATCTCGCGGATCCTGAGCAGGTCCTTATGGATCATGACCCGGAACGGACGGCCCAACTGCTCGACAAGCGAAAGCACGGCAATGCCGTCGCCGATGCCGAAGGGGTGGTTGGCGACGATGACCAGCGGCGTATCGGGCAGCGCCGCCGGCGGCCATTGCACGGCGTTGCGGACCTTGACGTCGATCAGCTCCAGCATGCGGGTGAACACGCGGTCGCCGGTGGGAACCACCTGGCGGCGCCAGAAGTCGTAGAGCACGGCAAAGCGGTCGCGACCCGACAGACCCTCGACGGAATGGATGAACCAGCGCGTCAGCACCGGTTGATGCGGGTTGGCGTAGGAGAGCTCGGGAAAACGTCTTTCCCGCAGTTTCAACTTGAGCATGGCGGCTCGTTACAAGGCTGGCGTGACAGGCATATGAAAATGGCGGTGGAGACGCCACCGCCATTCTAGGAAGTGCTGGTAGATCAGGCTGCGCGACGCTTGCGGTCGGGCGAGACCGCCTCGTTGGAAAGCTGCTTCACCGCTTCGTCGAGCTTCAGCGATTCCTGGTCACGGGAGCCCAGCCGGCGGACATTGACGGTTTCCTCTTCCGCTTCGCGCTTGCCGCAGACGAGGATGACCGGGACCTTGGCCAGGGAATGCTCGCGCACCTTGTAGTTGATCTTCTCGTTGCGCAGGTCGGCTTCGGCCAACAGCCCCGCCGCCTTCAGCCGTTCGACGACCTTGATGGCGTATTGGTCCGCATCCGAGGTGATCGTCGCCACCACCACCTGCAGCGGCGCGAACCACAGCGGGAAATGGCCGGAATAGTTCTCGATCAGGATGCCGAGGAACCGCTCCATCGAGCCGCAGACCGCGCGATGCACCATCACCGGCTGCTTCTTCTCCGAGTCCGAGCCGATATAGAAGGCGCCGAAGCGCTCCGGCAGGTTGAAGTCGACCTGCGTGGTGCCGCACTGCCATTCGCGACCGATGGCATCCTTCAGCACATATTCGAACTTCGGCCCGTAGAACGCGCCCTCGCCCGGATTGATCGAGGTCTTGATGCGGTTGCCGGAGCGCGCGCGGATCGTCTCCAGCACGTTGCTCATGATCGCCTCGGCATGGTCCCAGGCCTCGTCGGTGCCGACGCGCTTGTCCGGCCGGGTCGACAGCTTCACGCTGACCTCGTCGAAGCCGAAATCGGCATAGGTCGACAGGATCAGGTCGTTGATGCGCAGGCATTCGGCCGCGAGCTGCTCCTCGGTGCAGAAGATATGCGCGTCGTCCTGGGTGAAGCCGCGTACGCGCATCAGCCCGTGCAGCGCGCCCGACGGCTCGTAGCGATGCACATTGCCGAACTCCGCAAGCTTGACGGGCAGTTCGCGGTAGGACTTCAACCCGTGCTTGAAGATCTGCACGTGACCGGGACAGTTCATCGGCTTCAGCGCGAAGACGCGGTCGTCGTCGGTGTCGTCGCCGGCGACAGTCACCTTGAACATCGCATCGCGATACCAGCCCCAGTGGCCCGACGTCTCCCACAGGCTCTTGTCCAGCACCTGCGGCGCGTTGACCTCCTGATAGCCGTGCTCGTCGAGGCGGCGGCGCATGTAGTTGATCAGGTTCTGCACCATCTTCCAGCCCTTGGCGTGCCAGAAGACGACGCCCGGCCCCTCTTCCTGGAAATGGAACAGGTCCATCTCGCGGCCGAGCTTGCGATGATCGCGCTTCTCCGCCTCTTCCAGCAGCGTCTGGTAGGCCTCGAGCTGCGCTTGGTCGGCAAAGGCGGTGCCGTAGATGCGCGTCAGCATCGGATTGTTCGAATCACCGCGCCAATAGGCGCCTGCCACCTTCATCAGCTTGAAGGCATTGCCGATCTGCCCGGTCGAGGCCATGTGCGGACCGCGGCACAAGTCGAACCAGTCGCCCTGGGCATAGATCTTGAGGTCCTGGTCTTCCGGAATGGCGTCGATCAGCTCGAGCTTGTAGCGCTCGCCCTTGTCGGCGAAGACCTTCTTCGCCTTCTCGCGCGACCACACTTCCTTGGTGAACGGTTTGTTGCGCGCGATGATCTCGCGCATCTTCTTCTCGATCACCGGGAAATCGTCCGGCGTGAACGGCTCGTTGCGCGCGAAGTCGTAATAGAACCCGTTCTCGATCACCGGCCCGATCGTCACCTGCGTTCCCGGCCACAGCTCCTGCACGGCCTCTGCCAGCACATGCGCCGTGTCGTGGCGGATGAGTTCCAGCGCGCGCGGATCCTCGCGAGTGATAATCTCGACCTTGCCGGATGTGCCGAGCGGATCGGATAGATCGCGAACGGTGCCGTCGAGGCTATAGGCGACAGCCTTCTTGGCCAGCGACCTGGAGATCGATTCGGCAAGACCCGCGCCGGTCAGCGCCGCATCGTACTCGCGGACGGAACCATCGGGAAATGTCAGGGAAACGGAATTCGGCATCAGCGTTCTCCTATCCAGTCCCGCAAACGAGCGCGGGTGGTAAAATGCATGCCGCCGGATGCATTGCGGCAAGCAGAGGGTTAGCCGGAGGCGTCCGGCAGCGGCAGTCTTTTATGAGGAGTTTCCGCCGCCGTAAAGCCACAAGCCGTTCTATTTCATAGGCTGTTCTATTTGATAAGGCCGGGCAAATCCTTCAGGAATGCCGCCCGCGTCGCGAGGCCTTTCGGCTTATCGGTCCGTTTGGCATCGACGACCAGCCGGGCAAAGACGATGCGGCGGCCATTCTTCTCCGCCCAGCCGACGAACCAGCCGAGCGAGCGCTTGCCGTCCTGGCCGAGCCTGGTGCTGCCGGTCTTGCCTTGCACGGTCCAATCCCCTGCCGCGAAGGTCGGCAGGATCGCCCTGGTCATCTCATGCGCCTTCGCCGACGCCGGCATCTTGCCTGCGAGCAGTTGGCGCAGGAAAGCCGTCTGTTCGACCGGCGATATCTCGAGCGAGGAATTTATCCACGATTGCGTCAGCCCATTGTCCTTGCCCGCATCGCCCGAGACATCCTTGTTGCCATAGCCGAATTTCGACACGTAGAAGGAGAACTTCTCGGCGCCGAGACGCCGCGTGATCTCGCGCGAGTACCAGACGATGGAGTCGCGCTCCCAGATCGTCGGATCGACGGTCTTTTGGTCACGCTTCGCCGCCTTGAATTCCGGCTTGTAATCCCAGCTCGGCGTATGCCGATCGCTCAGGATGCCGGAATCGTAGCCGATCAGCGCAAGCGGCACCTTGAACGTCGAGGCCGGGCTGACGCGCTTGTCGCAGGCGCCGTCCTGGTAAAGCGTTTCGCCGCTCCGTGAATCCTGGATCAGCGTGCAGCGGATATCGTCAAGCGGCGCCGATTGCGCCCGCACCGGCAAGCCCAGCATCCATGCCAGAAGGAAGAGGACGATGGCGAAAATGAAGGGATAGCGGTCCATCTGGCGCATGGCGAAGTCACTCCGGAATGAGATTGCGGGAGCGGCTTAGCGAGGCGACTTGTCTCGATTTTGTCTCAAATTCGCAGTGTTTGTGCAGCTTCGCGTTAACCCTACCGGACGGTAAACAAAGCTTAGACGATGACAGGTCTGCGAACTGTCTTGCCCGGCTGCGGGTCGCCCTTCAAAACGCCTTTTGGCTGACCGGCAGGGCCGGCCGGATTTTCATTCACGGCTTTCGGCATATCGCGTGGCTGCGGCATCAGCCCGAGGAATTCAGGCCGCAGCCCATCGCCCCGCTTGGCGGCATGGGCGTGAATGGCTAGGAACAGCGACATCATGGGGAAACCTCGCATCTTGGAGGGCTCCAGTGTCGCTTCGGCCAGCGGGTGCCGCCACCCGTTTCCGGACAAGCCTCAGCTATTGGCTTCGCCGCGTTTCTTGCCGATCCGCCAGTAGCGCCAGGGCATGAACCAGACATAGCGCTGGGCAAGCGTCTCCGGCACGCGGTCGATGCCGTGCGTTCCGAACGGACCGCAGCGCAGGACCCGGAACAGGCCCATCCAGCCACCGGCCCAAAGGCCATGGCGAGCGATCGCCTCATGCGCATATTCGGAGCAGGTCGGCAGGTGCCGGCAGCTGTTGCCGACGAAGCCCGAGAGCGTCAGTTGATAGAGGCGCACGAGCGACGTGCCCAGGATGCGCCCAGGCGTCTTGCGCCATGGCCCCGGCCAGTTGCGCCCGCTCTGCACCGGCCGGACGCCATGGGTATGCCCGGAATGGTCGTCCATTTCTCCGCAGCCTGTTTCACTGCGCGATAGATGTGGGCTCCGGCGCTGAAACGCAATGCCCTCATGGCCTGGAGCTCCGGACCGGATGGCTGCCGGTCCACGGGCGATGGTGAGAGGGAAGATCGCGACAGTCATGATGGTGTCCGCCGCGCATGACTTCGCCGTGCCATTGGAAGGTCGCTATCCGTATCACGTCGCTGAAAATGGCCAGGAACTCGTTCATGGCAGGTCTCCTTTGAAACGGATTAGACTGCTGCTGGTCTTCCTGCTCAAACGAGTATAATTTCCGCTTTGAATAACTTGAGGTTATGCGAATGAAGCGAGGACGGCTGCCGCTGACGGCGCTCAGGAGTTTTGAGACGGCCGGCCGGCATTTGAGCTTCAGCCGGGCGGCCGAGGAGCTTTATGTCTCGCAGGCCGCGATCAGCCGTCAGATCCGCGAGCTCGAGACCTTCCTTGGGAGACCGCTGTTTCTGCGCCTCCATCGCCGCGTCGAACTGACCGATGCGGGACAAAGGCTGCTCGACCGATTGGTCAGAAGCTTCGACGACATCGACCGGGTGCTTTCGGAGCTCACGGCCTCACCGGCGCAAGCCGTCGTCCGTGTAAGCGTCGAACCGTCGCTTGCCGCCGTATGGCTGGTGCCGCGGCTCAATCGCTTCCGCCAATTACGGCCCGATATCGATGTGTCCCTCGAAGTCGATCCACGGCCGATCGAGTTCCGCAGCGATCAGCCCGAACTCGCCTTGCGTTTCAGCGCGCACGCCACGTCATGGCCGCGCAGCGAGGCCGAGCGCCTGGTCTCGACCGTCGATTCACCGGTTCTGTCGCCGGGGTTGTTGGCATCCGGCCCTCCCTTGGAGAAGCCGATCGACCTTCGCCATTACACGCTGCTGCATGAGGAAAACCGCCAGGGTTGGGCGCGCTGGTTCCAGGCAGCCGGCGTGCCCGCCGATGCGGTGCCCGCTCGTGGCCCTATGCTGGCCGACATCTCGCTTTCGAAACAGGCTGCGCTGCTCGGCCATGGCGTGGCGCTCGGCGATCTCCTCCAGGTCGGGGAAGAACTCGCGTCAGGCACTTTGATCAAGCCGTTCGGTATCGATGTCGCTTCCGGCGCCTACTGGCTGGTGGCCAGGAGCTTGGCGGATCTGCCGGAGCCCGCCAAGGCCTTCGCCGACTGGATCCGAAACGAATTCGCTGTGAACCGAAGAACTGCCTAAGTCCTATCCTTAGGCCGCCTGTCCGGCGCGCTTCTTCTCGATCTGGCCGATCGCATCGACCACCGCGTCGAAGGTCAGCATGGTCGAGGCATGGCGCGCCTTGTAGTCGCGCACCGGCTCCAGATATTTGAGGTCGGCGAAACGGCCTTCCGGCGGCGCGCCGTTCTCCTTGAGCATCTTCAGCATGGTTTCGCGTACAGCGCGCAATTCGTCGGCGCGGGCGCCGACCACATGCTGGGCCATGATAGACGACGAGGCCTGGCCGAGCGCGCAGGCCTTCACGTCATGGGCGAAATCGGTCACCACGTCGCCATCCATCTTGAGGTCGACGGTGACGGTCGAGCCACACAATTTGGAATGCGCCCTGGCTGTCGCGTCGGCATCGTCGAGCCGGCCGATCCGCCCTATGTTCCCGGCGAAACCGAGAATTTTCGCATTGTAGACGTCGTCGATCATATTTTTCCAATCCATCGCCGCCCAGCGAACAGGCTTTGCCGCTCTCGCGTCTTCCTTTCGCGCCGCCAGAACCATATATAATAATCGCAGTCGGGCATCGACAAGGCGACGACAAGCCGCTGTCCCTGCTCATATGTTCACGCCGCTTGCGGGATGGAAATGGGCGATTTTCCCCCAAAAGGTCGTGGTCCGTTCAACTCGTCCCACCTTTGAGTGGGACTACGGGAGACGCCTTTATGGATGCCGTCATCAAGAAAATCATGCCCCCGTCCGAATATCTGGACAAGCCTGTCACCGATCGTCCGAGCGAGGCCGAGGTCGAAGCCGCCGTGCGTACGCTTTTGCGTTGGACCGGCGACAATCCGGACCGCGAAGGCCTGATCGACACGCCAAAGCGTGTCACCAAAGCCTTCCGCGAAATGTTCAACGGCTATGACATGTGCCCGGCCGACGAGCTTGGCCGCACCTTCGAGGAAGTCGCCGGCTATGACGATCTCGTCATCGTCAGGGACATAAAGTTCCATTCGCATTGCGAGCACCATATGGTGCCGATCATCGGCAAGGCGCATGTCGGCTATCTGCCGGACGGCAAGGTCGTCGGCCTGTCGAAGATCGCGCGTGTCGTCGACATCTTCGCGCATCGCCTGCAGACCCAGGAGGCGATGACGGCGCAGATCGCCGGCGTCATCCAGGACGTTCTCAACCCGCGCGGCGTCGCCGTCATGCTCGAAGCCGAGCATATGTGCATGGCCATGCGCGGCATCCGCAAGCAGGGCTCGACCACGCTGACCTCGACCTTCACCGGCGTCTTCAAGGACACGCCCGAGGAGCAGGTCCGCTTCGTCACCATGGTGCGCGCCGGCTGATTTGCCGGCCCTCGCCGGCCCGAACATACAAGGACCGGCGATGTCGGCAGTCGAATTCCCAAAAGCTCCATCAGACAAGAAAGCGCTGGAGGAAGGCACCGTTCTTTCTCCGCGCTTCGATGCCGCGGGCCTCGTCACCGTCGTCGTCACCGATGCCGGCGACGGCATGCTCCTGATGGTCGCGCATATGAACGCCGAAGCGCTGGCGCTGACGCTCGAGACCGGGGTCGCCCACTACTGGTCGCGCTCACGCAACGCGCTGTGGAAGAAGGGCGAGACCTCGGGCAATTTCCAGCACGTCGTCGAGATGCGCACGGATTGTGACCAGGACGCGATATGGTTGCGCGTCAAAGTGTTGGGCCACGACGCAACCTGTCACACCGGCAGACGTTCCTGCTTTTATCGGACGGTGGGGCTGAACGACGGCAAGACGACGCTTGTCGACGACGGCAGCAGACCGCTGTTCGATGCGGACCATACGTATCGGAAGCCGGTGTGAACCATTCAATATTCACAAACCACTCATATTCACTATTCTCAAATATCCTTGCGGTAGAAGGGATATGGGACAAGGGAGATCGTGATGCTCGAATGGGCGTCATTGCGCAGCAGACCTGACGTTCGGGAGGCCAACGGCCCCGCATCGTCCGGCGGCGCGTCTGACCCGAAGCCAGACAGGAAAGCCGGTATCTCGCTGGCGCTCGGCGGCGGATGCGCCCGCGGCTGGGCCCATATCGGCGTGCTGCGCGCGCTTGACGAGGCCGGCATCGAAGTATCGATGATCGCCGGCACCTCGATCGGCGCGCTGGTAGGCGGCTGCTACCTTGCCGGCAAGCTCGACGAACTGGAAGAATTCGCCAGAAGCCTGACCAAGCGGCGCATTTTCGGCCTTCTCGATCTCAATCTTCGCGGCAGCGGCCTGTTCGGCGGCATGAGGCTCGATCAGCGCCTGCGCGAGCACCTCGACGGCGCCCGTTTCGAGGATCTGGCGAAGCCCTTCGTCGCCGTCGCGTCTGAAATCCGCACCGGCCATGAGATATGGCTGTCGAGCGGCTCGCTCGTCACTGCCATGCGCGCCTCCTATGCGCTGCCGGGCGTCTTCGAGCCGGTGGCCTGCAACGGCCGCATGCTGGTCGACGGCGCGCTGGTCAATCCGGTGCCGGTCTCGGTCTGCCGCGCCTATGAGCAGCCGCTCGTCGTGGCCGTCAACCTGCATTACGACCTGTTCGGCCGCGCCGCCGTCATCAAGCACAGCGCCGGCGAACTGCTCGTCGAGAACGACGCGCCGCGCCCCGGCCAGGTCAATCCCCAATCACACCAGACCCGCCTTGGTATCACCGGCGTCATGGTCGAGGCCTTCAACATCATCCAGGACCGGATTTCGCGCGCCAGGCTCGCCGGCGATCCGCCGGACATGTCGCTGCAGCCCAAGCTCAGCCATATCGGCCTGACGGAATTCCATCGCGCCGACGAGGCGATCAGCCTCGGCTACCAGGCGACGAAGTCCCAGATCAACGAACTGACCCGGCTGGAGACCGTTCTGGTCTGAATTCCCCCTATTGCGTCGTTAATGCATGTCGCGCAAAAGTGTGCAGCGGTTTTGCGACAACGACATGCATCAAGCAACGACCTAAAGCGCGTCGCCTGAATCCGCTTCAGCGCGACGCGCTTTAAGCCAGCGCCGCATCGCTGATGCGAAACTGCACCGTGCGGTTGCCGTTCCAGTAATTGCCCGAGAGCGAACCGGCGATATGCACGGTCCTGCCCCTGTTTTTGAACAGGAATTCACCGAGCGCGGTGTCGACGGCACGGAACGCCATGGCCTGGATTTTGCCGCCGCTTTGCGACTGCAGGTCAACGCGGATGTGGTTGGTGCCGATCGCGCGCGCGTCGGCCAGCCGATGGCGAGGCAGCACGAACACCGGTGCGATGTGTCCGGCGCCGAACGGCCCGGCTTTCTCCAGCGCGTCGAGCAGCGCGATGGTGGCGCCCTCGGCGGCCAAGGCGCCATCGATCGCCAGACTCTCCTCGTTCTGCAGCCGGAACACGTCGGCCGCGGCGCGCTCCTCGAAGAAGGCGCGCAGTTCGCCTAGCTTGGCGCGCTCGACGGTGATGCCCGCCGCCATTGCGTGGCCGCCGCCCTTGACGATCAGCCCGGCCTCGGCCGCCTCGCGGACCAGCCGGCCGAGATCGAAGCCGGTCACCGAACGGCCGGAGCCCGTGCCGATGCCGGTCGAATTGAACGCGATGGCAAAGGCAGGCCGGCGCGCATAATCCTTGAGCCGCGAAGCAATCAGCCCGACGATCCCCGGATGCCAGGTGTTGCTGGCGGTGACGATGACCGCCGGGCCGTTGCCGCCGGCAAGCTCCGCATCGGCCTCGGCGCGCGCCTGCGCCAGCATCTCCTGCTCCATCTGCTGCCGTTCCTGGTTCAGCCGGTCCAGCGTCTCGGCAATCCCTGTCGCCTCGACGGGATCGCCGGTGGCCAAAAGCCGGCTGCCGAGCGCGGCATCGCCGATGCGGCCGCCGGCATTGATGCGCGGGCCGATCAGGAAGGACAGATGGAAAGTGTTGATCGGCTCGCCGATGCGTGAAACCCGCGCCAGCGCCGCCAGCCCCTCGTTCTTCTGCTGGCGCGCCACCTGCAGCCCCTTGACCACGAAGGCCCGGTTGACCCCGGTGAGCGGCACCACGTCGCAGACCGTCGCCAGCGCCACCAGGTCGAGCATTGAAAGCAGATCGACCGGCGCGGCGTCCGGCAGCCTCGCGCGCAGCACCTTCGCCGTCTGGACAAGACACAGGAAGACGACGCCTGCGGCGCACAGATGCCCCTGCCCCGACAGGTCGTCCTCGCGATTGGGGTTGACCACGGCTTCCGCGGCCGGCAGCGGGCCGCCGACCTGGTGATGGTCGAGCACCACGACATCGGCGCCGGCCTCTCTGGCCGCGTCGATCGAGGTCGCGCTGTTGGTGCCGCAGTCGACGGTGACGATCAGCTTCGCGCCGCGCGAGATCAGCTCCCGCATCGCTTCCGGATTGGGTCCGTAGCCTTCGAAGATGCGGTCCGGGATGTAGATTTCCGACGGCACTGAAAAATGCGTGAGAAAGCGCTTGATGAGCGCCGACGATGCCGCGCCGTCGACGTCATAGTCGCCGAAGATCGCCACTTTCTCGCGGGCGACGATCGCACCGGCCAGCCTCGCCGCCGCTTTCTCCATATCGGTCAGCGATGCCGGGTTCGGCAGAAGCTCGCGAATGGTCGGATCGAGGAAACGCTCGGTCTGCTCCACGCTGACGCCGCGCCCGGCAAGCACCCGCGCCACGATGTCGGGCACGCCACGGCCTTGCGCGATCGCGAGCGCGGCCATGTCCTGCCGCTCGGTCAGCCGGTGTTCCCAGGAAACACCGGTCGCCGACTGCCTGACATCGAGGAAGAACCGTTTCTCGCCGGTCATGCGACGCGCCGTCTGCACATTATTGCTGCGCAGATATCAACATGCGACGTCCAGAGCAATTGCGGGGAAGCCAGCAACCCGGGGAAAGGTGTGGAACGTTTTCCCCGAATTGCGGCAAAAGCGCTCGGGCTAAGCGAGATCAGAACTTATCCAGATCCTGGTGCCTGGCCTTGATCTCGCGCACCGTGCGCGAGGACGAGCGCAGCACGATGGTGTGGGTGGTGATGAAGGTGCGGCCGAACTTCACCCCGTCGAGCAAATTGCCGTCGGTGACGCCGGTCGCCGCGAACAGCACGTCGCCGCGCGCCATGTCCTGGGCGCGGTAGATCCGCTTCGGGTCGGAAATGCCCATCTTCTGCGCCCGCGCCACCTTCTCCGGCGTATCGAGGATCAGCCGGCCCTGCATCTGTCCGCCGGTGCAGCGAAGTGCGGCCGCCGCCAGCACGCCTTCCGGCGCGCCCCCGGTGCCGAGATAGATGTCGATGCCGGTCTCGTCCGGATCGGTGGTGTGGATGACGCCGGCGACATCGCCGTCGCCGATCAGCCGGATCGCCGCACCCGTGGCGCGCACGGCGTCGATCAGCTTGGCGTGACGCGGCCGGTCGAGGATGCAGGCGGTGACGTCGGAAACGGCCACGCCCTTGGCCCTGGCCAGATTGGCGAGGTTCTCAGCTGGCGAGGCGTCGATGTCGATCAGGCCTTCGGGATAGCCGGGACCGATGGCGATCTTGTCCATGTAGACGTCCGGCGCGAACAGCAGGCTGCCCTTCTCGGCAATGGCGATGACGGCCAGCGCGTTGGGTAGGTTCTTGGCGCAGATCGTCGTGCCCTCGAGCGGATCGAGCGCAATGTCGACGGCCGGGCCTTTGCCGCTGCCGACCTCCTCGCCGATATAGAGCATCGGCGCCTCGTCGCGCTCGCCTTCGCCGATCACCACCGTGCCCTTGATGGCCAGCCGGTTGAGCTCCTGGCGCATGGCGTCGACCGCCACCTGGTCGGCTGCCTTCTCGTCACCGCGCCCGCGCAGCCTTGCCGCCGCGACCGCCGCCCGCTCGGTGACGCGCACGACTTCCATGGTAAGGATCCGGTCGAGACCAGCGGCGATGTTCTGGGCTATATTCATGAACAGGCATTCCTCGTGAAACTCAGCCTCCCGCCAGAGGCGCGCTTCTTCTGGCAAAGCTCCATGACAACGGCAAGACTTGCCCCGTCAATTTTTGAAACGACAGCAAAATCAATCGATTGAAGACGGAATCGGACTTGGCTATTCCGCCCGCTCGATGCGGATCACCTGCGGCTTGTCGGTCAGATGACCGTCTTTGGTGATGCCTTCCACGGCCTTGCGCACCGCCGCTTCCGTCGTCTCGTGCGTAACGAGGATGACGGTCTTCTGCGCCTGCGTTTCCGGGCCGGCCGCCTGCTGGACGATCGATTCCAGCGAGATGTCGTTGTCGGCCATGCGTTTGGCGATGGCCGCGAAGACGCCGGTGCGGTCATGCACGGTCAGCCGGATGAAATAGCCGCCGGCATGGCTGCGCATCCGCGCCTTCTTGTAGGGCTTCAGTTCCTTCGCCGGCCAGCCGAAGACCGGGCCGTGCTGGAAGCCCGGCCGGCTCTTGGCGATGTCGGCGATGTCGCCGACGACCGCCGAAGCGGTGGCATTGCCGCCCGCGCCCGGACCCGAGAGCAGGAGCTCGCCCAGGATGTCGGTCTCGATCGCCACCGCGTTGGTGACGCCATGCACCTGCGCGATGACCGAAGCCGTCGGCACCATGGTCGGGTGCACGCGCTGTTCGATGCCGCTGTCGGTGCGCTGCGCGACGCCGAGCAGCTTGATGCGGTAGCCGAGATCGCCCGCCGCGCGGATGTCGGCCTGGGTGATGTTGGAGATGCCTTCCATATAGATGTCGCCGGCGGCGATCCTGGTGCCGAAGGCAAGGCTGGTCAGGATCGACAATTTGTGCGCCGTGTCATGGCCTTCGATATCGAAGGTCGGATCGGCTTCGGCATAGCCGAGCCGCTGCGCGTCCTTCAGGCAGGCGTCGAAGGCGATGCCTTCGGCTTCCATGCGGGTCAGGATGTAGTTGCAGGTGCCGTTGAGGATGCCGAAGACACGGGTCACCGCGTTGCCCGCCATCGCCTCTCGCATCGTCTTGATGACCGGGATGCCGCCGGCCACCGCCGCCTCGTAGTTGAGCAGCACGCCCTTCTTCTCGGCGACCTCGGCAAGCGCCACGCCATGCTTGGCAAGCAGCGCCTTGTTGGCGGTCACGACATGGCGCCCGGCCTCGAGCCCCGCCTTCACCGACAGCCGCGCCGGCCCCTCGTCGCCGCCGATCAGTTCGACGAAGACGTCGATATCGGCCCGCTCGGCCATCTTGACCGGATCGTCGAACCATTTCGCGGCGCTCAGATCGATGCCGCGGTCGCGTTTCGGATCGCGGGCCGAAACGGCGGTCACGACGATGTCGCGACCGCACTGCCGGGCAAGCTCGGCCGCCTTGTCGCGCAGCACGCGTGCCACCGAGGCGCCTACCGTGCCGAGGCCGGCAATTCCAACGCGCAACGCTTCAGCCATGTCCGGCGACGCCCCTCAAACTTGCAAAAAATGTCAGGTGCAAAAAATGTCAGGCGACTCAACGATGAGCGGCTAAAGGCACCACATTGTTGGGCTGCTTGGCGGTGGTCGCGAGGAACTTCTTGATGTTGCGAGCGGCCTGGCGGATCCGGTGCTCGTTCTCGACCAGCGCCACGCGCACATAGTCGTCGCCATGCTCGCCGAAGCCGACACCCGGCGCCACCGCGACATCCGCATGCTCGATGAGCAGCTTGGAGAATTCGAGCGAGCCGAGATGGCGGAACGGCTCCGGGATCGGCGCCCAGGCGAACATCGAGGCCGCGGGCGCGGGAATGGTCCAGCCGGCGCGGCCGAAGGAATCGACCATCACGTCGCGCCGCTTGTGGTAGACCTCGCGCACCTCCTCGATGTCGGCGCCGTCGCCGTTCAGCGCATGCGCCGCCGCAACCTGGATCGGTGTGAACGCGCCATAGTCGAGATAGGACTTCACCCGTGTCAGCGCCGAAATCAGCCGCTCGTTGCCGACCGCGAAACCCATGCGCCACCCAGGCATGGAAAAGGTCTTCGACATCGAGGTGAACTCGACGCAGACATCCATCGCGCCCGGCACCTGCAGCACCGACGGCGGCGGATTACCGTCGAAATAGATTTCCGAATAGGCGAGATCCGACAAGATGATGATGTCGTTCTTCTTCGCGAAGGCGACCACGTCCTTGTAGAAGTCGAGCGAGGCGACAAGCGCCGTCGGGTTCGACGGATAGTTGAGGATCAGCGCCAGCGGCTTCGGGATCGAATGGCGGATGCCGCGCTCGACCGCCGGGATGAAGCCGTCATCGGGCTCGACCTGCAGCGAGCGGATCACCCCGCCCGACATGATGAAGCCGAAGGCATGGATCGGATAGGTCGGATTGGGGCACAGGATGACGTCGCCGGGCGCGGTGATCGCCTGTGCCATGTTGGCGAAGCCCTCTTTCGAGCCGAGCGTCGCCACCACCTGCGTGTCGGGGTTGAGCTTCACGCCGAAGCGGCGCTGATAATAACTCGCCTGGGCGCGGCGCAGGCCGGGAATGCCGCGCGACGACGAATAGCGATGCGTGCGCGGGTCGCGCACCACTTCGCACAATTTGTCGACGATGGCTTTCGGCGTCGGCAGATCCGGATTGCCCATGCCAAGGTCGATGATGTCGGCGCCGCGCGAACGGGCGCTGGCCTTCAGCCGATTGACCTGCTCGAACACGTAGGGCGGAAGCCGGCGTACCTTGTGAAATTCTTCCATTTCAGTTCCAGACGATCAAAAGGGGGCGCTTTCGGCGCGCGATATAAACCTAATTGCAACTAGGGTCGAGAGCAGGGTCGCATTTGCCCTCGATCTGCTTCAGCGTGTCGTCGCCATGCGTCTTGGCCAAGGTGCTGAGTGCCGCCGCATTCGCCGGTGCCTTGACGCCGCTGCCCTTGGCGATCTGTGCCTGCTCCTTGGCCTTGAGCTGGGCGAGGTTCGCGGCGGTCTCTTCCTTGGTGAGTTGCTTGGCGGCGACCGGCGGCGGGACATTGAGGTTCGGATAGGAGCCGGTGTCCTTCGGGCCTTCGGTCAAGGCCGTCGGCGCATTGTTCGTGCTAGTGCTCGTGCAGCCGCCGGCGGGCAGCAGCACGCCGACCAGCCCCGCCACGACCGCCATGCGGCAAATCGAACCCGCGTCGAGAAAAAAAGTCCGGCCAACATCAATCGTCATATTGTTTTCCTGGCAGCCGGGTTACAGCAAATTGGACCCGGTCAGATGTCCCATGGTAATATGTCAAGAAAACGCTCCGGGAGGAACCCCGCGAACCATGTCCAAACCTGACGATTCGGACAAAGCGGAAAATGGCGGACCTTCGGCCATCGAGCAATATCTGGTGAAGGATCCCGAGCGCTTCGCCCTGAACATGGCGCGCATGATCGAGCAGGCCGGCAAGGCGGCTTCCGCCTGGGCCGAACCGCGCGAGAAGGGTGAAGTGCGCGACCATGTCGCCGAACCGGTCGTCGACATGGTCAAGACCTTCTCCAAGCTCTCGGAATACTGGCTGGGCGATCCGCAACGCGCGCTCGAAGCGCAGACGCGACTCTTCGCCGGCTATATGACCGTCTGGGCGAACGCCATCCAGAAAGTCAACCCCAACGCCGAGGCGCCGCGGGACGCGGTTCAGCCCGAACGCGGCGACAAGCGCTTCCAGGACCCGGAATGGGGCCGCAACGCCTTCTTCGATTTCCTCAAGCAGGCCTATCTCGTCACCTCGCACTGGGCGAACGAGCTTGTCGAGCATGCCGAGGGCCTGGACGAGCACACCCGTCACAAGGCGAGCTTCTACGTCAAGCAGGTGTCGAACGCGATCGCGCCGTCGAACTTCATCTTGACCAATCCGGAGCTGTTCCGCGAGACCGTCGCCTCGAACGGCGAGAACCTCGTGCGCGGCATGAAGATGCTGGCCGAGGACATCGCCGCCGGCCGGGGCGACCTGAGGCTGCGCCAGGCGGATTACACGCCCTTCGAAATCGGCAAGAACATCGCCACGACGCCCGGCAAGGTCATCGGCCGCAGCGACGTCGCCGAGATCATCCAATACGACCCGGTGACGGAGACCGTGCTGAAACGGCCGCTGCTGATCTGCCCGCCATGGATCAACAAATTCTATATCCTCGACCTCAACCCGCAGAAATCCTTCATCCGCTGGGCGATCGAGCAGGGTCACACCGTCTTCGTCATCTCCTGGATCAATCCCGACGAACGCCACGGGACCAAGGGCTGGGAGGCCTATATCCGCGAAGGCCTGCAATTCGGCCTCGACATGGTGGAGAAGGCGACCGGCGAAAAAGAGGTCAACGCCATCGGCTACTGCGTCGGCGGCACGCTGCTTGGCGCCGCGCTTGCCCTGTTGGCGCAGGAGGGCGATCACCGCATCAAATCGGCCACCTTCTTCACCACGCAGGTCGACTTCACCCATGCCGGCGACCTCAAGGTGTTCGTCGACGAGGACCAGGTCGCAGCCGTCGAGCGCTCGATGAGCGAAAAGGGCTATCTGGAAGGCACCAAGATGGCGACCGCCTTCAACATGCTGCGCTCGGGCGACCTGATCTGGCCCTACGTCGTCAACAACTACATGCGCGGCAAGGAGCCCCTGCCCTTCGACCTGCTCTACTGGAATTCCGATTCCACGCGCATGGCGGCGGCCAACCACTCGTTTTATCTGCGCAATTGCTATCTCGAGAACAATCTCTCGCGCGGCGTGATGGAGCTTGCCGGGCGCATGGTCTCGCTGGCCGACATCACGATTCCGGTCTACAACCTGGCCACGAAGGAAGACCACATCGCGCCGGCGCTTTCGGTGTTTCTGGGATCGCAGTTTTTTGGCGGCGACGTCGAATATGTGATGGCGGGTTCCGGCCACATCGCCGGCGTCGTCAACCCGCCCGCCGCCAGGAAATATCAGTACTGGACCGGCGGCAAGCCGGTGGGTGACTTCAACGCGTGGCTCGCCGCGGCGCACGAGCATCCCGGGTCCTGGTGGACGCACTGGCAACACTGGATTGAGAACCAGGACGACATCCGCGTACCCGCCCGAAAACCGGGCAAGCGTATGAAAACCTTGGGGGATGCGCCGGGCACCTATGTCAAGGTGCGCGTGTAACAGACTGTAATGTCTGGTGAGTTGACGCCCCGCCCAAACAGGGCGAAATGGTGGCGTCAATCGTTCGGCGGCCTCAAATCGGCGTTCGACGCAGAATAATTCCGAGGCTTGCAGATTCGACACACGTCCCGTTCCGGTTGGGAACAGGAGGGTTATCGCGGCGCCGTTCTGGAGTGGCGCGGCGATAACGAACCGACCGGATACCGAGGGGGAATTTATTTTGAAATCAGTAGGTTGGCGTCTTGCACGAGGGGAAAGCCGCAGCATTGCGGCGGCGCTTTTCTCCGTGCTTCTGGCCTCCTGCACATCGACCGGCGACCCGACGATGTCGGTCGTTTCGCCCGCCTACAATTCGACCGCGACCGAAATGAGCGCGTCATCCAGCGCCAAGACCGCGGCTTCGGCCGATTCGTCGTTGCAGGCATCGGCGCCCACTGATCCGGCAGCGACCGTGATGAGCGAGAGCGATACGCCCCTGCCCGAGAAGGTCGCCTATGTGCCGGAGACGCGGCCGGACGGCACCTTCCCCATCGCCATCCCTGCCGGCGCCCAGGCCATTGCCGGAAGCACGCCGCAACCGCTGGTTCAGCAGGCGCAAACGGCGCAACAGACGCAAGCCGTCGCCCAGCAGGTCGCCGCCGGGGATGCCGCCGCCGTCGCGTCGAAGGCGCAGGCGACCACGCAAGCCATGAGCAACGGCGTCTATGTGACCGCCGGCGAGCCTGCGCAGCCGCAGATCGCCGCGCCGAAGAAGAGCCTGTTCGCCTCGCTTTTCAGCACCACGCCGGCTGCGGCCGCGCCCGCCCCCCTGATCAACAACGCGCGCTCCGGCGACCAGCCGGCGGCGCAGGCCAAGACCACGCCGCCGCCGGCCAAGCCGATCGTGACGCTGGCCTCGGCGACCCCGGCCGAGAAGCCGGTGCAACTGGCCTCGCTCGACGACCCGGCCAATCACATCACCGGCGCCGACGCTCTCCCCGGCGTGCGCCAGACGGCGCTGTTCGAGATCAAGCGCAAGTCCGGCATCGACGACGAGAGCGACGTCGACCTCAATGAGGACGAGGGCGGCGGTTCCTACCAGGTGGCGTCGGCCGCCGGCATGGCGAGACTCGCGCCAAATGGTCTTTTGAAGCAGAATGAAAGCGTCGACGTCGCCTGCCTCAAGCCTTCGCTGGTGCGGGTGCTGAAGACGATCGAGGGCCATTTCGGCCGCAAGATGATCGTCACCTCCGGCTATCGCGATCCCTCGCGCAACCGCCGCGCCAACGGCGCCAAGAACTCGCTGCACATGTACTGCGCCGCCGCCGACATCCAGGTGCCGGGCGTCTCGAAGTGGGAGTTGGCGAACTACGTCCGCACGATGCCGGGCCGCGGCGGCGTCGGCACCTACTGCCACACCGAATCCGTCCATGTCGACGTCGGCCCCGAGCGCGACTGGAACTGGCGCTGCCGCCGCCGCAGCGGCGGTGGCGAGGACGGCTGAGCCTGCCCGCCGTTCGTGCACGTCCGGCGCTTTTTTCGTCTAAAGCCACGCGTTTCACGGCGCCGTGAAAAATTGTCGCATATGGCTGCGGATGGGTTGCCGGTTGGCAACAACGCAATTATAAGCCGCTTCGTCTGAGCGCGCCCATCGTCTAGCGGTTAGGACACCGCCCTTTCACGGCGGTAACAGGGGTTCGATTCCCCTTGGGCGTACCAGTCTTTTCAAAGACATGTGAGGACCGTCGAGCGGCGATCAGGGGCCTAACGCTTGAGGATTATCTGAGGCAGAAGCTACCGACCGATCCGCTCACCAGCCAAATCGGCAGTTTCATTTCCTGTGTGCGATCGCTTCGATGAGCCTTTGGATAGCCTCCCCGGGGCGGCGCGCTGGAACTTCACCCCATTCCAATTGATGAAGCAGCGAGAAACCCTCCTGGTTACATCCGTGGTTAGGTTGGCAAAGGCCTGGCCACATGGCAGCCGGGCCATCGTTTCACTTGCGCAATTCATCAGGACTTCTTGTCGCCGTCGGGATTTGGTGCCGGTGCCTCTCGTACGTCTCGCGGTGGCTTGTCGACATGTTCAGGCTCTGGCGATCCTTCCTGATCGGGAACAGGTCCCTTTTTCTGGTCGGACTTCGGCTGCGGTTCTTTGACCTTGGTAGGCATATCGACGTAACTGGTTAACCCGCACTCTCGTTCCGCTTGCGGAGTGAAATTGCACGTACGGATGGCCGAGAAATGCCCATTGTACTCCCTCTCGGCGGAACAGGCCTCGGACGTCTTGTTCGCTTCGGATTGGCAACCGAGAGGAGGCGTCATGGAGCGCGGCCGGGTCTGGTTCATTGCGGCAGTCGGCGCGACAATGGGCTCTCGGGGGCAGAAACCCGCCATTAACGCCATTCACGGCTGACAGGGTGTAGACTCCCAACCGAAGGTGTAGCTTCTCCTCGTTCCCAACCGTGGAGGCAAGAATGAACTTGCTTCGGATAGCGCTGCCGTGCGCGGCGATGATTGGCCTGGCAGGCGCTTCGCCTGTTCGCGCCGACGATCAACCTGTCCAGCCGAATAGCCAGCCAGCGACGGAACCATCGCCGGCAATTCATTGCGAGGGGCAAAATTGCCTGCCCCCGGCCGAGGATCCGGTCCTCGACTGCAAGGGCCCGGATTGCACGCCGGCTCCGGCGACTGACCAGACGCCGGCCCCGGAGATGCAAAAGGTCAAGTAAATGGCATCAGCCGGCGTCTGGGATTACGTGCAAGCCGGGAAAGCGGCGCTGGCCGCCGATCAATCCGGAACCATGGGCGCCGGCTCTTCGCACCGATAAACCATGCACCGACCGTCGCTCGCCGGGACATAGTCGACCATCGGCACGTAAGGAGCATCGCACTCATTGCCGAATTGGCGGACGTAGCGATCATAGGTGTTCGCTCCGGTGCTCAGCACCGCTGCGTGGTGGCTCTGGATCAGCGCCTGGGTCTGCGCGCAGGTCATCTTGCGTGTGTCGGGCCTCGCATCGGCGAAATTTGTGGCGGCAACGATCATCGCTGCCGCGCAAAACGCAATCTTGCGTATGGGCATGGTGGCATCCTCGCAAAACATCGTATCGCCAAATTCGCATCCGGCGACGCCGTTCCGCAACGGTCGCGCTATCACGATGCGGCGAGCAAAGCCGACATCGCGTCGGACAGCGCAGGGACGAACGGGGCTGCCGAAACGCTAGACCGCCGCGAAAACCACCGTCTGCAGCAACCCTCCTCCCTGCCTGTTCTCCAGCGTGATCGTGCCGCCGTAGCGCTCGATGATCTCCTTCGCGATCGCGAGCCCCAGCCCAGCGCCCGGAATGAATTGCGTGCGCGCCGGATCGACTCGGAAGAACGGCTCGAAGGCCTTGTTCAACAGGTCCGGCGGAATGCCGGGGCCGCGGTCGGCGATGGTGAGAGCCGCTTGGCCGCCCCGCCCCGCGAGCGCGATGCTGCAGCTCTTGCCGTGCGTGGCGGCGTTGACGATCAGGTTGCGCAGCGCGCGGCGCAAGCCAAGCGCGCCGGCTTTGACCGATACGTGATCAAGGTGGTCGATCGTCACCGCGTGGCCAAGCGAGACCATCTCGACCTCGATATCGCGGACCAGCCTGTCCAGTTCCACCGGCTCGACCGCGTCCTGATTCACCTCCTCGCGCACCAGGCGGATGGCGCTGTCGGCGATGCGATCGAGCTCGTCGAGATCGCTCAGCCATTTTTCGCGGTCTTCGTCGAGGAACTCGGCCCTGAGCCGCATCCTGGTCATCGGCGTGCGCAGGTCATGACCCGCGGCCGCGACAAGGCGCATGCGGCTTTCCATCGCGGTCTTGAGCCTTTCCGACAGCTCGTTGAGCGCACGCGCCGTCGCCCTGACTTCGGCGGGTCCTTTCTCCGGCACAGCCGCCAGCACCCCATCCGATCCGATCTTGCTGACGGCGGCTTCCAGCATCTCCAGCGGCCGCACCAGCACACCGGTAAAGTAGATCGAGACCGGCGTGGCGCCGAGCACGATCAGCGCCATCCAGCCCGCCAGCCCATACCAGACATCGCGCGGCGGACCGAAATCGGGAACGTCGACGATCATCCAGCGATTGCCAGGCAGAGCGACCGAGGCGACCATGCCCGGCCCGCCGACGTTACGGGTGACGACAGCCGAAACATCGACGCCGTCATGCTGCAGGATATCGTTCAGCACGCGCGTGTGCTTGCGGTCCTCGATACCGGGGGCCGGACTGCCGCCGACGGTGATCGGCGCGTCGCGCGCGGTCTGCGCGTGGCCGGGAGCCAATTGCACCATATACTGGATCTGGTGGGCCAGCGGCCCCATGATCAGTTCGGGCGACGGACCGCCGAGCACCTTGACGGCAACGAATGTCGCGAGGCCCACGACACCGAGGATCGAAACGACGAGAAGGATGATCAGCCGCCGGCGCAGCGAGGTCATGTGCCCGCCTCCGTCGTCGGGGCGCGGTACTCCATCGTCTCGACGCGCGCGGTCAGCTGATAGCCGCCATTGCGCACCGTCTTGAACAGCGCCGCCTCGCCCGCTTCGGCAAACTTCTTGCGCAGCCGGCTCACCAGCACGTCGACGGAGCGCTCCAGCGGATCGCGCTCGCGGCCCTGCGTCAGGTCGAGCAGTTGGTCGCGCGACAAAAGCCGGCCGGGACGGTCGAGGAAAACCTGCAGCAGGTCGAACTCGGCGCCGGTAAGATCGATCAAGGCGCCATCGGCATCCATTACCTTGCGTGTGTCCGGCTCCAGCCGGTAGCCGGCGAACTGGTAGACGCGCACCTTGGGCGGAGCGGCCTCCTCGGGCGCCGAGCGCCTGAGCACGGCGCGGATGCGGGCCGACAGCTCGCGCGGGTTGAACGGCTTGCCGAGATAGTCGTCGGCGCCGAACTCCAGCCCGATGATGCGGTCGACATCCTCTTTCAGCGCCGTCAGCAGGATGACCGGGATGTGCGGCTTGCGGTCACGCAGGCTCCTGCAGATGTCGAGACCCGAGCCATCGGGCAGCATGACGTCGAGCACGACAAGATCGAACTGGCCGGCGCCCAGCTTCTGCTCGCACTCGCGCCTGTCCGCCGCCACCGAGACGCGAAAGCCCTGGCCGTCCAGATAGCGCCCGAGCAGCGTGCGGATCTCGCGGTCGTCGTCGACGACGAGGATGTGGGGTTGTGCCTGCATATCCGGCCCGTTTCACCTTGCCCGTTATCGTTGCCCGTCTGTCACTGCTTGTCCCTGATTATAGGAAGTGCCGCGCGCCAACGGCACGAAAAATTGCAACCGAACGTTTCCCGCAAGGCGCCGGAAACGTTCGGAAACAAATCTCCTTTTTGCGGAAACCTTCGGCAACACGCCGACGCGAAGCGGCAAAAGTCGCTTCCTATCCTCCCTGCATCCGAAGCATGCAGGAAAGGATAACGTCATGCGAAGCAGACTTTTGGCGCTCGGCCTGTTCTCGGTCGCGGCGATCCACCCGGTGCTGGCCGCCCAGCCCGAGCCCGGCGCACCGGCCGACCAGCCGCCGGCCTTCGATCGGCAGGACGATGCGGGCCCAGGCCCGATGCGCTGGCACGCACAGCACTGGGCGATGCGGCATGGACCGGAGGATTTCGGACCTCGTCGCATGGGACCGCCGCCCGAAATGCTCGCGGCGCACCTTTCGTTGCTCGAGACCCGCATCGGCATCCGCTCCGAACAGCTCGACGCCTGGCGCGATTACACCAGCGCGCTGCAGGCGGTGCTGGCGCCGCCGGCACGACCGGACTTCGGCCTGGGCGGCACCGGCGGTCCGGATCCCGACAGACCCGCGCCAGGTGCTGGCCGCGATCCCTTCGCGTTCCAGGAAAAGCTGGCCGACGATGTCACGACGCGCGCCAACTCGGCGGCCAAGCTGAAGGACGCGATCGCCGCGCTCCGCTCCAAGCTGACACCCGAACAGCTTGAAATCCTCGCTTCGGCGGATCGGCCGCATGGCCCGCCCCCCGGCCTGTGGGGTGATCCGCCGGATGCAGCCGGCCCCGGAGGTCTGCCCGATCACGGCGGACAGCTGGCGAGCAACTCTGACCGGCTGCGCCGGCCGGCCCCCTGACCCACCCGTTCAAGGGCCGGCCGGTACTTTCTGTGAGTTGCCGGACGCGTCCGCGCGACCGCCAACTCGCATGGAGCGCATTATGATGTGGGAAGCCCTGATGATGCTGCGGCTGCTTGCCTCCCTGGGCTCGCCCTTGACGACCCGCCCTGGCGCCAGCGCCAGGCAGCGGATCCTGTCGAAGCAGGCATTGCAGGGGGCGATCCGGCTGAGCTTCGCCGCCTACCGCCTGTCGCTTCCGATCTCGCCTTCGAACACCGAAAATCATGACCAGAAAATTGCGTAAAAGCCATCTTCTCCTCGTCGCCATACTGGTCGCGGCCGCTGTCGCCGCGATGCTGAAGGCCTATGGCCGCGGCGCGCCGGAGCCGGACGTCGGGAAAGCCGCGCCTGCTCAGGCTGCCACGCTCACCGTTTCGGTGGAGCGGGTCCATCCCGAGGCGGTCACGTCTTCCGTCAGCGCCACCGGCACGGTGGCAGCCTGGCAGGAAGCGACGATCGGCGCGGAAGAGAGCGGCCTGCGCCTGACCGAGGTCCTGGCAGCCGAGGGCGACCGTGTGAGGGCCGGCGATGTCATCGCCCGGTTGGACGACTCGCTTCTCAAAGCCCAGCTTGCCGAGCAGAAGGCGGCTGTCGCCCAGGCGCAGGCGACGCTCGACTCCGCGCTGTCAGCCGCCGCGCGTGCCGACAAGCTGCTCGCCAGCAATGCCGTCAGCGCGGAGACCGCCGAGGAAAAGGCGACCGCGGTGAAAACCGGCAAGGCAGGTGTCGAGCAGGCCGAGGCCGCCGCAGACAGGTTGCAGGCCGAGCTCGACAGGACGACTATCCGCGCACCGTTCGACGGCATCGTGTCCAGCAAGCCGGCCGTGACGGGCTCCATCGTCCAGGCCGGCACTGAGTTGATGAAGATCATCCGCGACGGCAGGCTGGAGATCGGCGTCCTCGTCCCGGAAAAGGATCTGGCGGCCATCTCGGTTGGCCAGGCGGCGAACATCGTCGACGCCTCGGGCCGCGCTTTCTCCGGCAGCGTTTCCTCGATAGCGGAGACGGTTAATGCGACCACCCGGCTCGCCACCGTCTATGTCGCGGTCGGCGAAGGTTCCGGGCTGAAGCCCGGCATGTTTGCCCGCGTCACGATCGAGACGGCGTCGTCCCGGCGGCTTGCCGTCGCCGAGACGGCCCTGGTCTGGCATGACAGCAAGCCGGCCGTGTTCGTCATTGACGGTGAAAGCAAGGTCAGCGCGCGTCCCGTCGCGACCGGCACGCGCCAGAACGGTCGGGTCGCCATCGAAAGCGGCCTGTCGGAAGGCGACCAGGTCGTCGTCGCCGGCGCCGGCTTCCTCAATGACGGCAATCTCGTGCGCGTCGCCGCCGGCGAAGCGACGGCCGCCGATGCCGCAAGCGCGGCGGAGCAGACGCAATGAACGCCATCTCCTCCTGGTCGATCCGCAATCCGGTGCCGACCATCGTGCTGTTCCTGTCGCTGGCCATCGCCGGCGCCTATGGCTTCATGCAGCTGCGCACGAACAACATGCCCGACATCGACCTGCCGACCGTCACCGTCACGGTGGCGCAGCCGGGCGCGGCGCCGAGCGAAATGGAAGTCCAGGTCGCGCGGGTGATCGAAAATGCCGTGGCAACCCTCGAAGGCGTCGACGACGTCTCGACCTCGATCAGCGAGGGCTCATCCGTCACCACGGTCGAATTCACCCTCGGCACCGATCCCGAGACCGCCACCAACGATGTCCGCAACGCGGTCTCGGGTGTGCAGTCCAGCCTGCCGGCCGCAGCCCAGACGCCAGTCGTGGCGAAGGTCAACGCGACCGGCAATTCGGTGCTGACCTTTGTCGTCGAGGCGCCCGCTATGTCGCCGGATCAGCTGAGCTGGTACATCGACAACGACGTCGCCAAGGTGCTGCTCGGTGTCGATGGCGTCTCCAAGATCACCCGTTCCGGCGGCGTCGACCGGGTCATCCGCGTCGAGCTCGATCCCGACCGCCTGGCGGCGCTGGGCATCAGCGCCGGCGATGTCAGCCAGACGCTGGCTTCCAACAACGTCAACCAGCCGGGCGGCCGCGCCAATATCGGTGGCCAGGAGCAGTCAGTGCGCACGCTCGCCAGCGCCACGACGGTCGAGGCGCTGGCCGACACCCGCATCGCGCTCAATGGCGCCGGTGACGTCAAGCTGTCCGATCTAGGCACCGTCGTCGACAGCTGGGAAAAGCCGCGCCAGGCCGCCTATCTCGACGGCAGGCAGGTCGTCGCCTTCAATGTCTACAGATCGGTCGGTTCGAGCGAGATCGACGTGGTCAAGGCCGCCCGCGCCGCGATCGCCGACTTGGGGGCCAGGACCACGACGGCGAAATTCACCGAAGTCACCTCCTCGTCCGGCTTCGTCCAGGAAAGCTATGATGCCGCCCTCGAGGCGCTCTGGCTCGGCGCTCTGCTCGCCGTCGGCGTGGTCTGGCTGTTCCTGCGCGACATCAGGGCAACGCTGGTGTCGGCGGTAGCCATGCCGCTGTCGCTGATCCCGACCTTCGCGGTGATGGCGGCCTTCGACATCTCGCTCAACAACATCACTTTGCTCGCGCTGTCGCTGGTCGTCGGCATCCTTGTCGACGACGCCATCGTCGAGATCGAGAACATCGTGCGCCACATGCGCCAGACCGGTGTCAGCGCCTACCAGGCAGCGATCGAGGCGGCGGACGAGATCGGCCTCGCCGTGGTTGCGACCACAGCCACCATCGTCGCCGTTTTCCTGCCGGTCGCCTTCATGCCCGGCATTCCCGGCAAGTTCTTCTTCTCCTTTGCCGTCGCTGTCTGCGTATCCGTGCTGTTTTCGCTGCTGGTGGCGCGCATGCTCACCCCGTTGATGGGCGCCTATCTGGTGCGCGCCGGCGGCCACGACGAGGACGATCTGCCTGCCTGGGTGCCGACCTATCTGTGGCTGCTGCGCAAGGCGCTCGACCACCGCTGGATCACGCTGTTGGCAGGCATTGCCTTCTTTGCCGGCTCGATGGCGCTGGCAACGAAACTGCCGACCGAATTCATGGCGGCGGCGGATCGCGGCCGCTCGATGATCTCGGTCGAGCTGCAGCCCGGCTCGACCATCGAGCAGACCACGGCTGTGGTGCAGGAGATCAACAAACGGCTTCAGAAGGAGCCGGCCGTCGACAGCGTGTTTGCCAACATCGGCACGGCCGTCTCGTCAGGCGGCGGGCCGAACCAAAGCTCGAGCTCGGCCGAGGTGCGGACCGCGACCGTCACGGTCAACCTGAAGCCGCGCGCCGAGCGCACCATGAGCCAGCAGCAATTCGAGGCCGAGGCTTCGCCGAAGCTCAACGGCATTCCAGGCGCCCGCATCCAGTTCGGCGCCGACGGCTTCGCCGGCGCCAAGGTGTCGATCACACTGGTCGGCGACGACGGCGCGGCTCTCGAAAAAGCGAGCAACGCGCTGATCGAGCAGATGAAATCCGTGCCGGGCCTGATCAACCCGACCTCGACGGCCGCCACCACCAAGCCCGAGCTGATCGTGCGACCCGACAGCGCCAGGGCTGCCGAGCTTGGCGTCACGCCGACAGAGATCGCCGCGACGGTGAAGATCGCCACCATCGGCGACACCGACACCAGCCTGGCGAAATTCAATCTCGGCGATCGACAGGTGTCGATCGTCGTCACTCTGCCCGACGGCGCCATCGACCATCCGGCGAAGCTTGCGGTGTTGCCGCTGGCCGGCAGCAAGGGCACGGTGCCGCTCGGCGCCGTCGCCGCCATCGGCTTCAGCGCCGGACCGAACAGCATCACGCGCGTCGACCGCAGCCGCAGCGCGACGATAGAGGCCGACCTCTCCGGCCTGACGCTTGGCCAGGCGACCACAGCCATTCGCGCGCTGCCGATCATGAAAAGCCTGCCCCAGGGCGTGCACGAGCTGGCGCGCGGCGATGCCCAGCGCATGCAGGAGTTGTTCACGGGCTTTGCCACCGCGATCGCCGCCGGCATCATCCTGATGTATCTGACGCTGGTTTTGCTGTTCCGCAGCTTCGTGCAGCCGGTGACCATCCTAGTGGCGCTGCCGCTGTCGGTCGGCGGCGCGCTTGGCTTCCTGCTCGTCACGGGCAAGGCACTTGGCATCTCGCCGTTGATCGGCATACTGATGCTGATGGGCATCGCGGCCAAGAACTCGATCCTGCTCGTCGAATATGCCCTGGTCGCCGAGAAGGAGCATGGCATGAGCCGCTTCGAGGCACTGCTCGACGCCGCCCGCAAGCGAGCCCGGCCCATCGTCATGACATCGATCGCCATGGGCGCCGGCATGTTGCCGATCGCGCTTGGCATCGGCGCCGACGCCGAGACCCGGGCGCCGATGGCGATCGCCGTGATCGGCGGTCTCATCTCCTCGACCGTGCTCAGCCTCGTCTACGTGCCGGTGGTCTACACTTTCATGGACGACATCCAGGGCTTCCTCGCCCGCCATCTCGGCAAGCTGTTGGTCGAAGCGCCCGGCGCTACCGGCCAAGCGGGAACCGCAACTCCAGCGAAAGATCCAGCCAATGCATATCAAGCCTGATCGCTCTCTGTTGCTGGCGAGGCCTCGCCGCCTGTCTCCCTGGGCGGGAATTCTGTGCGCCGCGCTTCTCCTGGCGGCCTGCTCGCAGGAAAAGAGCCAGGTGCCGGCCGGCATGGGTGGCGTCGGCAGGCCCCAGGTCGGCGTCGTCACGCTGCATCCGCAATCGGTTGCGATCACCGCCGAATTGCCGGGCCGCACGGCTGCCTCTCTCATTGCCGAGGTGCGCCCGCAGGTCGACGGCATCATCCAGCAGCGCCTGTTCCAGGAAGGCGCCGAGGTGGTGGCGGGACAGCCGCTCTACCTTATTGACCCGGCGAGCTATCAGGCGGCCTATGACAGCGCCGTCGCCACCCAGCAGAAGGCGGAAGCCGCGGTGCCCACCGCGCAGGCCAAATTCGATCGTTATTCCGGGCTGCTGAAGCAGAACGTGGTCTCGAAGCAGGATTACGACGATGCCGCCGCGACGCTGGCGCAGGCCCAGGCCGATGTCGCGTCGGCCAAGGCCAGCGTCGAGACCGCGAAGATCAGCCTCAACCGCACCTCGATCACCGCGCCGATCGCCGGCCGGATCGACAAATCGTCATTGACGCCGGGCGCGCTGGTCACGGCCAACCAGGAGACGGTGCTGACCACCATTCGCTCGCTCGACCCGATCAATGTCGACGTCACGCAATCGAGCACCAACCTGCTCAATCTGCGCCAGGCGATCAACGAAGGCCGGCTGAAGTTCAGCGGGGCCAATGTCAGCGTCAAGCTGAAGCTCGACAACGGCACCATCTACGCAGAGGACGGCAAGATGGAATTCGCCGGCGCCAATGTCGACCAGTCCACCGGCACCTTCGCGCTCAGAGCCCAGTTTCCCAATCCCGACCGCCTGCTCTTACCGGGCATGTACGTGCGCGCCATCGTCGAGGAAGGCGTAGCCCAAAACAGCTTCCTGGTGCCGCAGCGCGGCGTCACCCGTGATCCCAAGGGCCAGGCGACGGCCATGGTGGTCAATGCCCAGGGCAAGGTCGAGCAGCGTACGCTGAGCGTGCGCAACAGCGTCGGCAACAACTGGCTGGTGGATTCCGGCGTCGGCGACGGCGACCGCGTCATCGTCGAGGGCCTGCAGCTGGTGCGCGCCGGCGGCGACGCGACGGCGGTCGAAGTGACGATCGACGAAACGACCGGCGAGATCAAGGACCGCGAGCAGAACTCCGCCTCAGCCGCCCCCGCCAGCGGCAATGCCGCCGGTGCCGCAAAGCAGCCGGCCTCCGGCGCAACCGGGAACTAAAGCGATGTCGGGTTTCTTCATCAACCGGCCGATCTTCGCCTGGGTGATCGCCATCGTGATCATGCTGGGCGGCCTGCTCGCGCTGCAATCGCTGCCGATCTCGCAATATCCGCAGATCGCGCCGACCACCGTCAACATCAGCGCCACCTATCCCGGCGCCGATGCCCAGACCGTCGAGAACTCGGTGACCAAGGTCATCGAGCAGGGCATGACCGGCATCGATAATCTCGATTACATGACGGCGACGTCGACCTCGACCGGTCAGGCTTCGATCACGCTGACCTTCACCAGCGCCGCCAACGCGGACACGGCCCAGGTTCAGACGCAGAACAAGCTGCAGCTGGTGCAGTCGCAGCTGCCCCAGGTCGTCCAGAGCAACGGCATCACCGTCTCAAAATCCTCGACCGGCTTCCTGATGGTCATCGGCTTCGTCTCCAGCGACGGCAAGATGAACTCGACCGATCTTGCCGATTATGTCGACAGCACCGTCAACGACACCCTGAAGCGCGTCGAAGGCGTCGGCTCGACGCAGCTCTTCGGCTCCGGCTATGCCATGCGCATCTGGCTCGACCCCGACAAATTGGCGCAATATGCGCTGATGCCGAGCGATGTCGCCACCGCCATCGAGGCGCAGAACACGCAGGTTTCGGCGGGCCAGCTCGGCGGCTTGCCGGCGCGCAAGGGCCAGCAGCTCAACGCCACGGTGACGGCCAAGAGCCGGCTGCAAACCGCCGAACAGTTCCGCAACATCATCCTCAAGAGCAATACCGACGGCTCGCTGGTTCGGCTGAACGACGTCGCCAAGGTCGAGATCGGCGCCGAAAGCTACACCACGCAGGCCCATTACAACGGCAAGCCCGCCGCCGGCGTCGCCATCAACCTGGCGACCGGTGCCAACGCCATCAGCACCGCGGAGGCGGTACGCGCGACGATCAATCGCCTGAGCTCGACCTTCCCGCAAGGCGTCGAGGTCGTCTACCCATACGACACCTCGCCCTTCGTGCGCCTGTCGATCGAGGAAGTGGTGAAGACGCTCGCCGAAGCGATCGTGCTGGTTTTCCTGGTGATGCTGCTTTTCCTGCAGAACCTGCGCGCCACCATCATCCCGACGATCGCCGTGCCGGTGGTGCTGCTCGGCACATTCGGCGTGCTTTCCTTCTTCGGCTATTCGATCAACACGCTCACCATGTTCGCCATGGTTTTGGCCATCGGCCTGCTCGTCGACGACGCCATCGTCGTGGTCGAGAATGTCGAGCGCGTGATGCAGGAGGAAGGCCTGCCGCCGAAAGAGGCGACGCGCAAATCGATGCACGAGATCACCGGCGCGCTGATCGGCATCGCAACCGTGCTGTCGGCCGTGTTCGTGCCGATGGCCTTCTTCGGCGGCTCCACCGGCATCATCTACCGGCAATTCTCCGTCACCATCGTCTCGGCGATGGTGCTCTCGGTGCTGGTCGCGCTGGTGCTGACGCCGGCGCTATGCGCCACGATCCTGCGCCCGGCCAAGAACCATGCGACGCAGAAAGGTCCGTTCGGCTGGTTCAACCGCGTCTTCGATCGCAGCACGATCGCCTATCGCGACGGCTCGCACGGCATCATCAACCGGTCGTGGCGCTTCCTTGCCGTGTTCCTGGCCATCGTCATCGCCATGGGCTGGATGTTCGCCCGGCTGCCGAGCTCGTTCCTGCCGGACGAGGATCAGGGCATTCTGATCACCAGCGCATCGCTGCCGGTCGGCGCGACGCAGGATCGCACCGAGCGCGTGCTGGCCGAGGTGACGAACCACTATCTGAACGAGGAGAAGGACGCGGTCGAAGGTGTGTTCACCGCTTCCGGCTTCGGCTTCGGCGGTGCCGGACAGAATGTCGGCATCGCCTTCGTGCGGCTGAAGGATTTCGACCAGCGCAAGACGCCGGCTCTCGCCGCCTCGGCGGTGGCCGGCCGCGCCATGGGCGCCTTCTCCAAGATCAGGGATGCACAGGTCTTCGCGCTCGCCCCGCCCGCCATCCAGGGTTTCGGCAACACCAACGGCTTCGATTTCTACCTGCAGGACGTCAATGGCACCGGCCATGAAGCGCTGATCCAGACACGCAACCAGCTGCTGGGCCTGGCCGCGAAGAGCACGCTGCTCGCCAACACCCGTCCCAACGGCCAGGAGGATCAGCCGCAATTCTCGGTCGATATCGACCAGGAAAAAGCGAGCGCGCTGGGCATCAGCCTTGCCGACATCAACAACACGCTGTCGACCGCCTGGGGCAGCGACTACGTCAACGACTTCATCGATCGCGGCCGGGTGAAGCCGGTCTATCTGCAATCGGACCCGGACTTCCGCATGCAGCCGGAAGACCTCGACAAATGGCAGGTCCGCAACTCCGGCGGCGCCATGGTGCCGTTCTCGGCCTTCGCCTCCAGCCACTGGACCTACGGATCGCCCCGGCTCGAACGCTACAACGGCTCGGCCGCGGTGGAGATCCAGGGCGCGGCGGCGGCGGGCCAAAGCTCCGGCGCGGCGATGGACGAGATCGACAGGCTGGTCGCGCAACTGCCGGCCGGATATTCGCATGAATGGACCGGGCTATCGCACCAGGAGAGGCTTTCCGGCAACCAGGCGATGTCGCTCTACGCGATTTCGGCGCTGGTCGTCTTCCTCTGCCTTGCCGCGCTTTACGAGAGCTGGTCGATCCCGTTCGCCGTCATGCTGTCGGTGCCGATCGGTATCTTCGGCGCGCTGGCGGCGGCAAGCCTGTTCGGGCAGACCAACGACGTCTATTTCAAGGTCGGGCTGCTGACCACGATCGGTCTTGCCGCCAAGAACGCCATCCTCATCGTCGAGTTCGCCATTGAGCGGCAGTCGGCCGGAATGGGATTGGTCGAGGCGACGCTCGAGGCGGCGCGACAACGCCTGCGGCCGATCCTGATGACGTCGCTGGCCTTCATCCTCGGCGTCACGCCGCTTGCGATCGCCAGCGGCGCCGGCTCCGGCGCGCAGAACTCGGTCGGCATCGGCGTCATGGGCGGCATGATCGCGGCGACCGCGATCGGCGTCTTCCTCGTGCCGCTGTTGTTCGTCACGGTGCGCCGCATCTTCAGGGGCAAGGCGGCCAAGCAGGATATGGGCGGGACACAAGCCACAGCCACTCCGGAATAAAGGTTTCTCTCAAATGTTTGATTTTGAACGCGGTCTCGCGACCGCGAAGGGGCTTTTTTTGCCCGCGTTTGCCACTGCCCTGCTCTCGGGATGCGTCGTCGGTCCGGATTACCAGAAGCCTCTGCTGGCAATGCCGGCGAACTGGAGCGGGCAGAAAGCGGCGAACCCGGCCAAGCCGGCGCAATTGTCGAAATGGTGGCAGCGCCTGCGCGACCCCGAGCTGAACGCGCTTGTCGACGAAGCGGTTGCCGGCAATCTCGATGTCGCCACCGCCAAGGCCAAGATCCGCGAGGCGCGGGCGAGCTACCGCCAGTCGGTAGGCACATTGCTTCCATCCGCCGACGGTTCGGCCTCGGCCACCCGCAACCGGGTCTCGGCCGCCAGCGCGGGAACGACGGCCAGCGAGACCTACAGCCAGTATCAGGCAGGCTTCGATTCCAGCTGGGAACTCGACCTCTTCGGCGCCAACCGCAGGGGCGTCGAGGCGGCGAGTTACGGACTGGACGCCTCCGAAGAAGAACTGCGTTCAACCCTTCTCACGCTGGTTGGCGACGTGACCTCGAACTACGTCCAGGCACGCGGCTATCAGGCCCGCATAGCGCTTGCCCGGCGCTCTGCGGCGTCGCAGCGGCAAACCGCCCAGCTCACCCGCACGATGGCTCTGGCCGGCTCGGCGACCGCGGCGGACGTCGCCAAGGCGGATGGACAGGCCAGCGGCACGGAAGCCGGCGTTCCGAGCCTGGAAGCGAGCTATGCCGAGGCTGTGCATCGCCTTTCCGTGCTGACCGGGCGGCCGCCGGCGGCGCTCACCGAGCGCTTGAAGCGCGCCGGACCGATCCCGGCGCCGCGCCTGCCGATTCCGACCGGCATCCCGGCCGACATCCTGCTCACCCGTCCGGACGTGCGCTTGGCCGAGCGGCAATATGCGCAGTCCACCGCCAAGATCGGCCAGGCCGAGGCGGCGCGTTATCCGAGCGTCAGCCTGACCGGCGACATCAGCACCACGGCCCTCAAGCTCGGCGATCTCGGCAAGAACTCCACCATCGGCTGGTCCTTTGGCCCCACGCTCAGCATGCCATTGTTCAACGCCGGCCAGCTGCAGGCGGCCGTGGACGTCGCCAAAGCCCAACGCGATCAGTATTTCGTCGCCTACAAGTCCGCCGTGCTGACGGCTCTGGAAGACGTGGAAAACGCCACGGTTTCGCTGTCGCAGGAGCGCATCAGAAACGGCAAGCTCGCCTCCTCCGCGAAGTCCTATGGCGATGCCGCGCGGCTTGAAGGAACGCTCTACAAGGCTGGAGAGACCAGCCTTCTCGATGTGCTCGATGCCCAGCGGTCGGCCTATTCCGCCGACGACTCCGTCCTGCAAAGCCGCGTCTCGATCGCCACCGATTATATAGCCCTCAACAAGGCGCTCGGCGGCGGCTGGAACGGCGCGATCGACACCGCCAGACCCGAAATCATCGATGTCCGCACCGGTCCGCGGCTGGCATCGAAGACGCAATGACCGGTGAGCCGCGCTGTCCATCCGTCACGAACGGCCCGAACAAATTCCCGTGAGCCATGCCCGCAAGCAATATCCCACTATATACCCACTACATAACAGCGTCGTTGAGGTAATGAGATGTCAGGCGCCTACGATCTGGGAACCAATCTGGTCCGCCGCATCTATGAGAAGCGCATAGATGCACCGGCCATTCTTGATGCCGGCACGCATTTTTCCAATGCCGCGAAGTTCACCGCCGCCTGGCGGGATATCCGCGACGAGGCGCTGGCGGCGAAGCTGAACAACGCGCCGCGCTTCCACGACATCATGCCGGAGCAGGCCGATATCTCGGCCAACGACGGTCTCGACTGGCGCATGTTCGTGCTCAAGGCCTATGACATGACGGTCCCGGAAAACCTCGCGCGCATGCCGGTCCTGAGCCGGCTGCTTGCGGAGTGCCCGGAGGTCAAATCGGCAGCTGTCTCATTCCTGGCCCCGCGCAAGCACATCCCCGCGCACCGCGGACCTTTTCGCGGCATCATGCGGTTCCATCTTGGCTTGGTCATCCCGAAACAGCCGGACGGCCGTCCGGCAACGATCATGATGATCGATCACGAGGAACGGCGCATCGCCGACGGCGAGTGCATGCTATGGGACGACACGTTCGAGCACGAGGTTATGAATAACTCGGATCAGCCCCGCGTCGCTCTCCTCCTCGACGTGTGGCGTCCGCAAATGCCGCTGGACATGGAAATCCTGTCGCGCGTGATCGTGCGCGGCGTGCAGGTGGGGATGCGCTATCGTGGCGTGTCGTTCGGCGGCTGAACCAGTTGCAAAGGCTCAAAGCACGCCGCGCTTTAAGCGCGCGCCTCGCGATACGTCCCTGTCGCGCTGCCACGCTTGCCGGGGAACATCGCGTCCCTCGCCAGCAATCCGCTGACGCGGCAGAACGCAGCGAACGCGCGGCAGGCTTCCTCGGCGCTGGCCACGTCGACCGTCGCGCCGAAACAGGCGTTGAACGCGGCTTCGAAGACCTTGCCCTGCCGGCGCTTCGGCCAATCCTGCAGGAAATCGAGCGCCTGCTCGACGCTGTAGACTTCCTCGACCGGCAGGCCGGGCGCGGGCGTGATGCGCACCGGCACCTCGAATTGCAATCTGTCCATTCCCTGTCTCCCGAACTGGCGTAGCCGGAGCAACGCCGCTCGATGTGAAAAGTTGCTTTTGCGGCCTTCTGACTCGCAAATGTGACCTCAGTGCGATGAAGAGTCGGTGCGGCGGATCGGCGTCAGTCCGGATCGATACCGGCTGCATTGCCAATGCCGGATTTCCACCGTATTGCCTGCCATCACAGCTGCCGCGGGCGAAAAAATGAGCGAAATCCGGGTCGAGTCTCTGGTCAAGCGCTATAGCGGCACCACCGCGCTGGACGGCGTTTCGCTGGCCTTTCCGCAGGGATCTTTCACGGCGCTGCTCGGCCCTTCCGGCTGCGGCAAGACGACGATGCTGCGGTTGATCGCCGGCCTCGAGGCGCCGAGCGAAGGCCGCGTTTTCCTTGGCGATGCGCTTGTCGCCGACCCGAAGCGGCAGCTGCCGCCGGAGGCGCGCAATGTCGGCGTCGTTTTCCAATCCTACGCGCTGTGGCCGCATATGGATGTCGCCGAAAACGTCGCCTATCCGCTGAAGGCCAGGCATGTTCCCTCCGCCGCCATCCCTGCCCGCGTCGCTTCGGTCCTCGATATCGTCGGCCTCGGCGGTTTCGCCAAGCGCCGCATCGACGAGTTGTCGGGCGGTCAGCGGCAGCGCGTCGCGCTGGCCCGCTGCCTGGTCGCCGAGTCAGGCATCATCCTGTTCGACGAGCCGCTCGCCAATCTCGACATGCATCTGCGCGCGGCCATGGTCGACGCCTTCCGCGATATCCATCGCCGCACCGGCGCGACCATCGTCTATGTCACGCATGACCAGGCCGAGGCCCTGGCGCTTGCCGACCGCGTCGCCGTGATGAGCAAAGGCCGACTGCTGCAGGCAGCACCCCCGCGGGAAATCTATCGCTCTCCCGCCGACGCCGCTGTCGCCGGTTTCGTCGGTCGCGGCAGCCTGGTCTCAGGCAACACCGTCGGCCATTCGGACAAAGCCTCGATCATCGATATCGCCGGCCACCGGCTCACGGCGCGCAGCCACGACAAACCGGCCGGTGCGGTCAAGGTCCTGCTACGCCCGGAAGCCTTGCGCATCGCGGCCGAGGGACTGCCCGCGACGGTGCTGGACAGCGTCTACCGCGGGCCGGTGCATGAAGTGCGGCTGGCGCTCGCCGAGCCCGGCCAGCACCTGCTCGTCGACAGCGCGGAGGCACTGGCGGCGGGACAGCGCGTGCATGTCGCCGTGTCGGACGCTTGGGTGGTGCCGAGGGCCTGATTTAGCGCCAGGGCAACACGCCGGCCGGCAAGCGGCGCCCGAACCGATCAAGCGCCAGAAGCAGCGCGATCACCACGACGATCGTGGATACCGCGATTGCCGCTGCCTGCGTGCCGAGCCCCGCCTCCTCCAGGCTGAACAGCACGACGCCGAGCGTTTCCTTGCCGCTCGACCACAGCAGCGCCGAGACCGTCAACTCGTTGAAGGCACTCATGAACACCAGCAGTCCGCCCGCCACGGCCGCGGGCGCCGCGAGCGGCGCGGTGATCGTTGCGAGCCGCCGGAACGGACCGGCGCCGGACACCGCCGCCGCCTCTTCGAGATCGCGCGGAATCTGCCCGACGGCCGTCGTCACCGGTTTCATTGCCAGCGTCAGGAAGCGCATCGCATAGGCTACCAGGATGATCGACGCGGTCGCATAGAGGCTGCCGATCAGCGGCAGCGGCCGCAAGAACAAAAGGATGCAGGCGATCGCCAGCACCACGCCGGGGATCGTGTAAGGCAGGTCGACGATGCCGCCGAGCACACGCCGCCAGCGCTTGTCGAAACGTTCGAGCCGCGCGGCCATCGGAATGACGCCAAGGGCGAGGATAAGCGCCGCGCCGCCGGCAAAGAGCAGTGAATTGCGGAAGGCCCGCGCCGTGGACGCCTGCCGGACAAGCACTTCCACATAGTTGGCGATCGTTGCCGTCCGCGGACTGAGCGGCACGCCGAAGGACGGCACCAGCGACGTCGCCAGCAACGCGCAGGCCGGCAGAATGAGGATCAGGCCGATGACCAGCCAGCCCGCGCCGGCGAGCGGCATGCGCAAGCCTCCAAGTTCGAATTGCGCCGGCGTGCCGGCAACGATGCGGTGCCCGGCGCCGCGCAGCGCCAGCGACTGGAAGACCATGCCGGCCAGCGCCAGGGCGCCGACCAGCACCGACAGCGTCGCGATCTGCGGCAACACGCTCGGGCCAAAACTCGACAGGTCCTGATAGATCAAAGTTGGCAGCGTCAGATAGTTGACGGGCATGCCAAGCAGTGCCGGTATGCCGAAATTGCCGACGCCCGAGACGAAGGCAAGCGCCGCGGCGGCCACCACATACGGCCGCACGACGGGCAGCACGATGGTCCGCAACACGGCGACAGGCCTGGCGCCGCAGGATCGCGCCGCCTCGACCAGATCGCGCGGCATCCGCGACAGCCCTGCCCGCATAGTGATGAAGACGATCGGCGCATGCTGGACGCCATAGAGAAGGATGATGCCGCCACGGCCAAGCATGGGATTGCCGGTGCCGGGCGCAGGCGCCAGCCCAAGCATACCGAGCAGCGTGCTCGACGGGCCGAAGAGATGCAGCCAGGCGAGCGCGGTGACCTGCGGCGCGATCATCAGCGGCAAAAGCAGAAGAAACCCGAGGATCTTTCGTCCCGGCAGATCGGTCATCGTCACCGCGACGGCGAACGGAATGCCGAGGCAAAGCGCCAGCAGCGCGCCGAAAAAAGCCGTGTCCAGCGTGTGCCACATCGCCTTGAGCGCGGCAGAGCTGGCAAGCCGCCCAGCGAAGGCGGCGAAATCGGCCTCGCCGCCCGGCGCGATCGCCGCAAGCACGAGACGCGCCATCGGCAACAGGCAGAGCACGGCGATGACCAGCAGGACGGCCAGCGCCGACAGACGCTGGCCGAATATCGGGCCTGACACCGTGAAGCCGCCGGCCCGCGGCGGCGCCACGCCCCGCCTGGCGATGTGATGTTCCGCGGAGGCCAAAGTTTCCCTTCCGGGCCGCTTACTGGCTCATCACCGCGCTGAACTTTTCCTTGTTCTGGGCATCGTTGGCGAGCGCGGCCGCCGCATCATAGTCGAGCACCTTGATCGAGGCGCGGTCCGGATAGCCGGCCGGCAGCGCGACGTCGGCGCGCGCCGGGATGTAGCCCATCTTGGCCGCCACTTCCTGCCCGTCCTTCGACAAGAGGAAATCGACGAAGGCCTTGGCGGCTTCCTTGTTCTTGGCGGTGGATAGGATAGCGACCGGTTCGGTGACGGCGGACACGCCTTCCTTCGGGAAGACGAACTCTACCGGCGCGCCCTTGGCCTTCTCGCGGATCGGCATGTAGTCGACGATCATGCCGAACAGCTTGTCGCCGCCGCTGACGGCCTTCAGCACGTCGCCATTGCCGCCGCTGGCCTGCGCGCCGTTCTTGGCGAGCGCGCCATAATAATCCCAGCCCTCCGGCAGCTTGCCGGTCAGCGTCACCGTGTGGATCATCGCCGCGCCCGAGGTCAGCGGACTGGGCATCGCGATCAGGCCCTTGGCTTCCGGCTTCTTCAGGTCTTCCCAGCTTGTCGGCACGAAAGGCGCCTTGGTGTTGTAGACGATGCCGGTGGTGATCAGCTTGGTCGAGAAATAGGTCTTGTCCTTGTCGTAGAGCGCCGCGTCGAGGCCGTCGACCTTGGCCTCCGGATAGGCGAGCAGCCGGCCTTCCTTCTTCAGGCCCTCCATGGTCACGACATCGGCGATCAGCAGCACGTCGGCCTGCGGCTGGCCGGCCTCGATCTCGGCATGCAGCTTGGCCAGGATCTTCGGCGTCCCGTCGCGCACCCAGTCGACCTTGATCCCCGGATTCTTCGCCATGAAGGCGTCGACGGTCTGCTGGGCGTCGGTGTTCGGCTGGCTGGTGTAGAGCACCAGCGTGCTGTCGGCGGCGGCGGCTCCCGCTACGGTGGATGCCAGCAACATGGCGGCGAAAACGATCTGGCGCATGGAAATACCTGTTGTTGATCAAGGCTGGGCGAGGTCCGGCAGGCGCCGGGGCTGGAAAACCTGAGTAAGGCCGCAGGATAACCATTGTGTGACAGGGCAACGCAACTCGCATCGCCCTGCCTTGCCCCTGCTCCGTATCACAGGTGCTACTGGTTTGCCGGGTCAGTCTCGGCATCATAGGCCATGCGGGTAACCACCATCAGCACATAGGCCGACGGCAGCGCGAAGATGGCGCCGAGCATGATCGCCGCCGTTCCTTCCATGCGAAGGGTGGCGGCAACGGCCCAGTAGACGGTGCCGATGCAGATTACCGCCTGGACTGCCAGAAAAGAGGCCGCGGCAGCCGCGCGGGTAAGCGTCTTGAACGTCTTGATGCGTTGCATTGAACGGAATCCGAACTGACGCGCACGCAACCGGCGGACGGCCGGCGGCCGTCGCCGGATCGCGACGCGAAGGAATGTCTTTGATTTGAATGCCGCGCTCGGCGGCCAAGGCCTTACGCGGCGGGCGGCGCGCGTGGCTGGTTGGTGCGCGAAGCTGCTGCGCTTGCCGATACCGGAGCGACGCCCATTTCGGCCGGCAATACATGGCCGATAAGCAGGAAATCGGATGCGGGCGCGAGCACGCCGGGATTGCCGCTGACGAGCTTTATCGGCAGTGGCCGGCCGGCCCGGATTTCAAGCGCCTGCGCCTTGCCGGTCGTTCTGAGCAGCGCGATCGTGTCGCCCTGGCGAGCGGCGCTGACGCTGGAACCGCCCGGGAGCGAAACGGCCGACGCGGAGATTTCGGCCTGCGCGAAGCCCAGCAGCGCGAGCATCAGCAGCGCCATCAGGCCCGCGCAGGCGGTCCTGACCGGCAACGGCATCGGTCTTTCGCGTTCAGGTGCCGTCAAGGCAATCTCCGGACATCAGGACGGACCTAACCGATGGAATGGCCGAAGGAAAGCCGCAATGGACGCCGCAATCGCACTTCGTCCTTGAACCTTGCGGCTTCCGGTGCCAAATCTGGAGCAGATTTTCGCATTCGGCTCCTTTGGAGCCAACGCCGGCAAACGGACAAAAATGGTTACCTATCTCGACGCCTCCACGGCCCCCCTTCGAAACACCGGCCAGATCCGCCTTTATGGCGAGGAAGGTTTTGCCGGCATGCGCAAGGCCTGCGACCTCACGGCGCGCTGCCTTGACGAACTGGTGCCGATGGTGAAGCCCGGCGTGACGACGGAAACGATCGACCGCTTCGTCTTCGAATTCGGCATGGACCACGGCGCGCTGCCGGCGACGCTCAATTATCGCGGCTACACCAAGTCGTCCTGCACCTCGATCAACCATGTCGTCTGCCATGGCATTCCCGACAACAAGCCACTGAAGGAAGGCGACATCGTCAACATCGACGTCACCTATATCCTCGACGGCTGGCACGGCGATTCTTCGCGCATGTATCCAGTGGGCACGATCAAGCGCGCCGCCGAGCGCCTGCTCGAGGTGACCTATGAGTGCCTGATGCGCGGCATAACCGCGATCAAGCCTGGCGCCCGCACCGGCGCCATCGGCGCCGCGATCCAGACCTATGCCGAGGCCGAGCGCTGCTCGGTGGTCCGCGATTTCTGCGGCCACGGCGTCGGCCAGCTTTTCCACGACGCGCCGAACATCCTGCATTACGGCACCGTCAATGAAGGCGTCGAGATGCGGCCGGGCATGATTTTCACGGTCGAGCCGATGATCAATCTCGGCCGCCCGCATGTGAAGGTGCTGTCCGACGGCTGGACGGCGGTCACGCGCGACCGCTCGCTGTCGGCGCAATACGAGCACACGATCGGCGTCACCGACACCGGCTGCGAGATCTTCACGCTGTCGCCGAAAAAGCTCGACCGCCCCGGCCTGCCGGGTTAGAGCGGTTCCATCGTTTCATGGAAACGATGGAACCGCTCTATCCTCTTGTTTCACGCAATTCCGAACGGAAAACCGCTTCACACTTTTCCTGGAATTGCTTTAGGTTTCAGCCGAGGCCTGAGGGGAGCGGGCGAGGATGGGGAAAGTCGAGGACGAGCGGGCGTTCTTTTCCGAAGGCTGGATCGAGCCGCCCAAGACGGCGCCGAAAAAGGCCACGGCAGCAGAAAAGCCCCATTATCACGGCCATCGCGACCGTCTGCGCGAACGCTTCGTCGCCGGCGGACCGGACGCCCTGCCCGACTATGAACTGCTCGAACTGCTGCTCTTCCGGCTGATCCCGCGCGTCGACACCAAGCCCATCGCCAAGGCGCTGATCGCCCGCTTCGGCTCGCTGGCCGAAGTGCTCGGCGCGCCGGCACCCTTGCTTGAAGAAGTCAAAGGCATCGGGCCGACCGTCGCGACCGATCTAAAAGTCATCGCCGCCACCGCCCAGCGCATGGCGCGCGGCGAGGTGCGCGGCCGCGAAGTCCTGTCCAACTGGACGCAATTGCTCGACTATTGCCGTTCGGCCATGGCCTTCGAGGCCCGCGAACATTTCCGCATCCTGTTCCTCGACAAGAAGAACGGGCTGATCGCCGACGAGGTGCAGCAGACCGGCACCGTCGACCATACGCCGGTCTATCCGCGCGAGGTGGTGAAGCGGGCGCTCGAACTCTCCGCCAGCGCCGTCATCCTGGTGCACAACCATCCTTCGGGAGATCCCACACCTTCCCGCGCGGACATCGAGATGACCAAGCAGATCATCGATACGGCCAAGCCGCTCGGCATCGCCGTGCACGATCACATCATCATCGGCCGCAAGGGCAACGCCTCGATGAAGGGCCTGCTTTTGATCTAATGCATGTCGCGCAAAAGTCTGCAGCGGTTTTGCGATAACGACATGCATGAAAACAAAGGCTTAAAGCGCGTCGCCTGAATCCGCTTCAGCGCGACGCGCTTTAAAGCCCCCCGCCGATCGCCCGAGGATCCGGGCGCAAAAGCAACGTTTTGCCGATCAAGATAGTCGGCTCTGGAATTTCAACCGGAAATCGAGCATGATGCACTTTGGTAATTCGGACGCTTCGTGCGCCCGGCAATACCGGAGGAACGGGACATGGCCGTTGTGCTTGTACTCGTTTTAATCGTCGTGGGCTCAGTGTTGTTCCACTTCCTGAGCCCATGGTGGTGGACTCCGATTGCCTCGAACTGGGACTATATCGACCACACCATCATCATCAGCTTCTGGATCACCGGCATCGTCTTTGCCGCTGTCGTCCTCTTTATGGCTTATTGCGTCTTCCGCTTCCGGCATCGGGAAGGCAATCGCGCGGCATACGAACCGGAGAACAAGCGGCTCGAATGGTGGCTCATGGTCGTCACCGCGGCAGGCGTCACTGCCTTGCTGGTTCCCGGCCTGTTCGTCTGGAGCCGCTTCGTCACCGTTCCAAGCGATGCGACCGAGATCGAGGTCGTCGCCCAGCAGTGGCAGTGGAGCTTCCGCTTGCCCGGCAAGGACGGCAAGCTCGGTACTTCGGACACCCGCGACGTCACCGCCGACAATCCGTTAGGCATCGCCCCCAAAGATCCCAACGGCCAGGACGATATCGTGGTCGAGGCCACCGACCTGCATCTGCCGGTCGGCAAGCCGGTCAAGGTGCTGCTGCGTTCGATCGATGTCCTGCATGATTTCTATATCCCGGAATTTCGCGCAAAGATGGACATGATCCCGGGGTCGGTCACCTATTTCTGGTTCACTCCGACAAGGACCGGCACTTTCCAGGTCTTGTGCGCCGAACTGTGCGGCCAAGGACATCCGCTGATGCATGGCGTGGTCATGGTCGACGCCGAGCAGGATTATCTGTCCTGGCTCGGGCAGCAGCAGACTTTTGCGCAATTGTCGACGCCCAAGCAAACAGGCTGGGCGAGCCAACCGTCAGGAAAGACGATGGCGTCCGGTTTGGACGTCGCGGCAAACTCGAAACTCTCGAGGTCCGCAGAATAGGGCACGGAGGTGCTCCGATGGTCGACGTCACACCCGCAGATGCCGTTCCGCCCGCCGAAGTTGGGGAAGTGGAACTCTACCATCCGCACAACTGGTGGACCAAGTATGTCTTCTCGCAGGACGCGAAGGTCATCGCGGTTCAGTACTCGGCAACGGCAACGGCGATCGGCCTTGTGGCGCTGGTTCTCTCCTGGCTGATGCGCCTGCAGCTCGGCTTTCCCGGCACGTTCGACTTCATCACTCCGGAGGCCTACTACCAGTTCATCACCATGCACGGCATGATCATGGTGATCTACCTGCTCACTGCGCTCTTCCTCGGCGGCTTCGGCAACTACCTTATCCCGCTGATGGTCGGCGCCCGCGACATGGTCTTCCCCTATGTCAACATGCTGAGCTACTGGATCTATCTGCTGGCAGTACTCGTTCTGGTGTCGAGCTTCTTCGCGCCGGGTGGGCCGACAGGCGCCGGGTGGACCCTCTACCCGCCGCAGGCCATCATGTCCGGAACGCCGGGCGGGCAGGACTGGGGCATCATACTGATGCTCACTTCGCTCATCCTGTTCATTGTCGGCTTCACCATGGGCGGCCTGAACTATGTTGTGACGGTGCTGCAGGGCCGCACGCGCGGCATGACGTTGATGCGCCTGCCGCTCACCGTCTGGGGCATCTTCACCGCCACCGTCATGGCGTTGCTCGCCTTCCCGGCGCTGTTTGTCGCGTGCGTGATGATGCTGCTTGACCGCGTGCTCGGCACTTCCTTCTTCATGCCGGCGATTGTCGAGATGGGCGAGCAACTTCAGCACAATGGCGGCAGCCCGATCCTTTTCCAGCACTTGTTCTGGTTCTTCGGCCACCCGGAAGTCTACATCGTCGCTCTGCCGGCCTTCGGCATCGTCTCCGACCTGATCAGCACCCATGCGCGCAAGAATATCTTCGGCTACCGCATGATGGTCTGGGCGATCATCGCCATCGGCGCCCTGAGCTTCGTTGTCTGGGCGCACCACATGTATGTGAGCGGCATGGACCCCTATTTTGGCTTCTTCTTTGCGACCACGACGTTGATCATTGCCGTGCCGACGGCGATCAAGGTCTATAACTGGGTGCTGACGCTGTGGCGCGGCGATATCCATCTCACCCCGCCGATGCTTTTCGCGCTCGCCTTCATCGTCACCTTCGTCAATGGCGGCTTGACCGGACTGTTCCTCGGTAATGTCGTTGTCGACGTGCCGCTGTCGGATACGATGTTCGTCGTCGCCCATTTCCACATGGTCATGGGCGTCGCGCCGATCCTGGTGATCTTCGGCGCAATCTATCACTGGTATCCGAAGGTCACTGGACGGATGCTGGACGACACACTCGGCAAGTTCCACTTCTGGGTAACCTTCCTCGGCGCCTACCTGATCTTCTTCCCCATGCACTATCTCGGCCTGATGGGCGTTCCGCGACGCTACGCCGAGCTGACCGACATGACCATAATGACGGAATCGGCCCGTCATCTGAACTCGTTCATCAGCATCATGGCCTTCATCGTCGGCTTCGCGCAGATGGTTTTCCTGTTCAACCTGATCTGGAGCATCCGCCATGGCCGCGAGGCCGGCGGCAATCCGTGGCGGGCGACCACACTCGAATGGCAGACGCCGCAGACACCGCCGGCGCACGGCAATTTCGGCAAGGAACTCCCGATCGTCTATCGGTGGGCCTATGACTACAGCGTGCCAGGGGCCAAGGAGGATTTCATCCCGCAAAACGTGCCGGGCACCTTCGCCCCCTCAAGGGAGCAGGCATGAGCGTCATCCTGGTCTTCTTGGCTGTGATCGCCGGCTTTGCCGGCTGGTGGCTTTCGCACCAGCGGCTGACATCCAAGCCATGGCTGGAGCAAGGTCTGGCCGGGGATTTCGTCGGCACCAGCCGGTCGTCCCTGCCCACCGCCAAGATCGGTCTCGGCGTCTTCCTCGCCGTCGTCGGCTGCCTGTTCTCGCTGTTCACCAGCGCCTATTTCATGCGCATGGGCCTGCCGGACTGGCAGCCGCTGCCGCTGCCCCGCCTGCTCTGGCTCAACACCGGCGTGCTGGTATTGAGCAGCGTCGCGCTGCAATGCGCGGTGGTTGCCGCGCGCAAGGGCCAGATCGACAACGTCCGGTTAGGCCTTGCCACGGCAGGGCTCACCGCGCTTGCCTTCCTTGTCGGGCAGTTGATGGCATGGCGGCAACTGACCGGGGACGGCTATCTGCTGGCATCCAACCCGGCCAACAGCTTCTTCTATCTGATCACCGGCATGCATGGCCTACACATACTGGGCGGTCTGTTCGGCCTTGGCAGGACGAGCATCGGTGCCTGGAGCGGAGCGCGGCCGGAGCGACTTCGTCTCAGCGTCGAGCTCTGCGCCATGTATTGGCATTTCCTGCTTTTCGTCTGGCTCGGCATCTTCGCCCTTCTGGCAGGTTGGGCGGCGACGTTCATCGAAATTTGCCGACAATTGCTGACCTAGGAGACCGGCGATGGCCGAGACGACCATGACACATACCAGCCAGATGGAGCCTCGGCCCGCCGGTTGGCGCGGCATTACCGCCGACTGGGCCTCGGATCAGCGCGCGTTCAAGAACGTGTCCTGGGGCAAGGCCATGATGTGGATCTTCCTGCTCAGCGACACCTTCATCTTCGGCTGCTTCCTGCTCTCCTATATGACCGCCCGCATGTCGACACGCGTGCCCTGGCCGAATCCGAGCGAGGTCTTTGCCTTGCGCATCGGCGGCCAAGAGATCCCGCTGATCCTTATCGCCATCATGACCTTCGTGCTGATCTCGAGCAGCGGCACCATGGCCATGGCGGTCAATTTCGGCTACCGCCGCGACCGCCGCAAGACCGCGATCCTGATGCTGTTGACCGCTGCGCTTGGCGCAACGTTCGTCGGCATGCAGGCCTTCGAATGGACCAAGCTGATCACCGAAGGGGTACGGCCCTGGGGCAATCCCTGGGGAGCCGCGCAGTTCGGCTCATGCTTCTTCATGATCACCGGTTTCCACGGCACGCACGTGACGATCGGCGTGATCTTCCTCATCATCGTGGCGCGAAAAGTCTGGCGTGGCGACTTCGACACGGGTCGTCCCGGCTTCTTCACCAGCCGCAAGGGCCGCTACGAGAATGTCGAGATCATGGGCCTCTACTGGCACTTCGTCGACCTGGTTTGGGTGTTCATTTTCGCCTTCTTTTATCTTTGGTGAGAGGCAGTCCCTGTTGAGAGGAAGCTATGGCTGAAGCAACCGCAAACGGTCTCGGACAACACGCGCTGCACACCGCCCATGCGCAGGATGCGGCCGCGACAGCGGTCGCTCACGCCGAGGTTCATCAGGAGCACCCGATCAAGCTCTACCTGGTCGTCTGGGCGTGGCTGTTCATCCTCAGCACCTGCTCCTACCTGGTCGACTATTTCGGTATCCACGGCTATCTCAGATGGTCGCTGATCCTGATCTTCATGATGCTGAAGGCGGGACTGATCGTCGCCGTCTTCATGCACATGGCCTGGGAGCGGCTGGCGATGATGTATGCGATAATCCTGCCGCCGATACTGGTGCTGGTCTTCGTGACGATGATGGTCTTTGAGGCCGATTACACGCTGCTGACACGTATCGCGTTTTTCGGGCCCGGCCCCTGATACGCATTTCGAACTCGTCCGCAGCGAGGCCAACCGGAACTGCAGTGGCGGGTGCCTCGAAACAGCAGGACGCCGGTCCATTTGGTTTGGCGCATGCGCCGTGAACTCAAGCAAAGGACGCGGACAATGACGATGGCAAACAGACTGAAGGATTTTATCGACGGCAAGGAAATTCCGTACGACACCGTCGAGCACCATCGAACTGCCACCAGCAGGCAGGCCGCTATCGCCGCGCATGTGCCCGGCGGCATCATGGCGAAGTCCGTGGTCGTTCACCACGAGCTCGGCTATGCGCTGGCCGTGGTCCCAAGCACCCACAGGATCGAACTCGGCAAGCTGCAGGACGTCATGGACAGGCGCCTCGGGCTCGCTTCCGAGGATGAGGTGGTGTCGCTCTTCGACGATTGCGACATCGGCGCCGTACCGCCGATCGGCGCGGCCTATGACGTGCCGGTCATCCTGGACGAAAGCCTGCGCGACGCCGCCGATATCTATTTCGAGGGCGGCGACCACAAGACGCTCGTGCATGTCAGCGGCAAGGATTTCCGTAACCTGACGGCGGGCGCGCGTCAGGCGCGGTTCAGCCACCCGGCCTACTGAGCGCGCCGGCACTGTCGCCGGTGCTCATGACAGGCCTGGCTCAGTTCGCCGGTCTTGGGGCGGCCTGCGGTTCCACCACCTTGCGGTACACGTGCCAGGTGGCGTGGCCAAGGATTGGCAGCACGACCGCCAGCCCCGCGAACACAGGCAGCGAGCCGATGATCAGCCCAATGGCGACGATAAGTCCCCAGATGGCCATCACGATCGGATTGGCCAGAACCACGCGCACCGAAGTGTGGATAGCTTCGTAGGCGCCGACGTCGCGATCGAGCAGCAGCGGGAAAGCGACCACGGTGGTGCACAAAACCACCACGGCGAATACAAACCCGATCGCATGACCCAGTACGATCAGCGTCCAGCCGCTCCCGGTGGCGAATATCTCGGTTATGAAACTGGACAGTGACGCCGGCGGCTCGGGCCCGAACAGATACTCGTAGAAAAGCTTTGCGGTCAAAAGCCATGTGATGAAGATTGCAAACAGCATGATGCCGACGGCGGCGATGGCCGGCAGCGCCGGAGAATTCCTGACCTCGAAAGCATGTTTCCAGGAAGCATCCAGCCCGGCTTCCCGCCGGCGGCTGATCTCATAAAGGCCGATCGCCGCGAGTGGCCCGATCAGCGCAAAGCCTGACACCAGTGGAAATAACAGCGGCAGCGTGTTTGCTCCCGATGTCCAGGTGGCAAGCACCACGCCAACGAGCGGATAGATCATGCACAAAAACACGATGTGCGAGGGTTTGACCATGAAGTCGTCGACACCGCGCCTGAGCGCATCGAAAAGATCGGAAACGCCGATCTTTCTCACTTTGGTATGCTCCAGCGTTTCGCTGGCGCCTGCAATCACGTGAAAGCTTGCCATGACCGTTCCTCCAGATCAGGTCCGGCAAGGTCGCGGATTTCACGGTGCTAACGCTCTGCGTGACTGGCCACGCAAAACCGCGACCTGCACCTGCGCCAACATACTCCTTTACGCCCGATTTGTCGCCCTCTGTCGACGCCGGGTAGTGTCTCAGTTTGAAATTTCGGCGGCTGCTTTTTGCAGGGCCCGCGCTTGACAGTGTCGGCTTCCTCGCCTGCACATGGCGCGGACGGCATTGCCGATCACATCGGCGGGCGCTTCTGGCCTTTAGGTCCGGTGGGCATCTAGGCTTGTTCTCCAGGCGGTCGATATTTAATCGACGATGCCTTTTGCAGTGCTGCAAGCGTGTCCTCCACGGTCAGGAGGACGGTCGTCTGTATGGAACTCAGCGCTCCGCCCGAGCCGATCGCGAGCGCCGTGGCCGCCATCGACACGTTGTCCGGAGCCTCCCACAAGTTATAGCCGTCGTGCTCACCAAAGGCGTACCAGAATCCGTGCAGCTTTCCGCCAACCGATTCAATGTACTGCTTCGCCGCCTCTCGGCGGTCCTCTGGGTTCTTGATAAGCTTAGCCCATGTGGCCGGCGTGTAGCTGAACCGGGTCAGGTATAGTGGCATGGTCTTATCCTCCCTGCTTTCCGGTAAGCATATAGGAGTTCGCCGGCTGGCGCGACAGCGGCGTCAAGGCCGCCGGATTTCAAACTGACACACTACCCGACGCCGGCCAATGGCCAGCCGCGGCAGCGTGCTGGCTCCACAGGTTCTTTTTCGGTATTCTCAAGATGCGAAGGTGAACGTCATGGATACGCGGACGCTTCTCATACTCGGCCTTGGCATAGCCATCCTACTGCTGTTGGGGTTCTTTGCGCTGCCGGCGTAGAGGCACGGCGCGCGACATCTCAACAGCGCAATTGCCGACCCTCTTCCTTCAGCGGGCGACCACCTAATGGGGCTCGCGACGGCCGCTACTTGGAATACTGTTTCAGGTAAGCGACGACGTTGGCTATGTCTTGGTCATCCTTCAGACCGGGGAACGCCATCTTCGTCCCTTTGACCATCGCCTTGGGATCGTGGAGATATTTGGTGAGCGTGGGTTCGTCCCATTTGATGCCGGATTTTCCGGCCGCGATCATGGCCGCGGAATAGGTGAAATCGGGGTGTGTGCCCGCGACGCGCCCGATGACACCGTGCAGGGACGGGCCAATCTTGTTCTGGTCCTGGTCCGCAACGTGGCAGACCTTGCACTTGGTAAAGACCTTCTCACCCGCGGCGGCGTCCTGCGCCTGCGATGGGCTCACGAAGAAGGTCGTCGCGGACAACACGATGAAAAGCGCAATTGCACGCATCGCATTTCCTCCCTGATGGTCATTTACGTCGGACGGATCCGCTCCACACCGGCCTCGCGCTGTTGTGCCCTGGACGGCACAGCGGATTGTTCGCGTCTCTTCAGTGGAATTGCGGCACCTGCATACCACAGAATTACCCCAATGGATAGAAAAGCCGGCCTTTGCGAAGGTTCTGGGCCATGAGCGACAGGCGGATGGCCCACGGCCATTTCGACCAGATTTATGATAAAGGGCACCTGGCCGCCATCAAACGACAGGAAGACAGCAATGCCTCAGCACGGCAACGAACCATGGCCGTTCGACAAAGAACGCGCCGCCCTGCTGGTCATCGACATGCAGGGCGACTTCGTCGATGAAGGCGCGGTGATGGAAGTCGCGATGGCGCGGCATCGCATTCCCGTTATGCGGCAGGTGGTCGAATTGTGCCGCGCGACTGGTGTCCCGGTGGTCTACACGCAGCATGTGCTCAGCGATCATTTCAACATCTCGCCGCTCGAGACCGCCTACCAGCCAAGACTGAAGGCCAAAGGCATGCGGGAAGGCAGCGCCGGCACCAGGATCGTGGCGGAACTCGCTCCCTTGCCGGGCGAGGTGATCATCAAGAAGCACCGCTACGATGCGTTCCACAACACCCAATTGGAAACGGTGCTGCGCAACATCCGCGGCGCCGGCCAGGTCGACACCATCATCATCATCGGCACGGTGACGAGCATCTGCTGCGAATCGACGGCCCGCAGCGCCTTCATGCGCGACTACAAGGTGGCTTTCGTCAGCGATGCCAATGGCGGGCTGGACGAGGCCTCGCACAACGCGACGCTCGCCATCATCGGCAAGGTGTTCGGGCGCGTGATGACGGCCGCAGAACTGGAAAGCCTGTTTTAAGCGGTGGGATCAGGGCGGATCGGTTTTGCAGCTTGCCGCGATCTGTCCGATCGCTTCGGAGAGGCCCGCGAGTTCGAAATCGGCCTCGCCGCGTCCGGACAGGAGGCCGAAGCGCCACGACAGCGTCAGCCGGTTCGCTGAAGCCAGACGCTTGATGCCGTCGTTCCCGTCCCTGACCAGCTGTCTGCCGCGCGGGCCGACCGACCAGCTTTCATCGGTTTTGCCGCCGCCGTCGACCACGACGGAGATGGTGATCTTGCGGCTGGCGGAAACGGCATCGTTGAGCTGCAGCCATTCGCTCCAGCGCGGTTCGCCACCTGGCCGGCAAGCAAGGGTCAGCACCGGGCTGTAACCCAAGGCCCCGCCGCCGGTGATCAGCTTGTTGCTGGCATGCAGCGATGCCGTGATCTGGCCGTCGTCGCCGGCGCCAACGCTCCAGTTGCCGAGATCCGGCTCGGCCCGGGCGACACCTGCGGCCGCGGCAAACAAGAGCGCCGCGGCGACGACCACGTCCCTCATCATGAACCCCAGCCTCACCAATGCCTCCAAACAGCCGCGGATGCGATGAAGCGCAGATAATGTTCAACGCTCCGTATCGCCAGCGGTGGGCCATCAAGACAAGTTGTCAGTGTTGCCGCGCCGCCACAATGAAGTACCTCACAACGAAAAAGGCCGCCCGGAGGCGGCCTTTCGAAATCGATGGATTGGAAGCTATTACTCGGCTTCCTTGGCGGTTTTCTTTTTCGGCGCGGCCTTCTTCTTCGGCTCTTCCGCCTCGTCGGCGGCTTCGCCCGCCTTTGCCTCGGCCTTCTTCGAAGAGGCCTTCTTGGCCGGCTTCGCCTTGGTCGCGGTCTCGGCCTCCTCGTCGTCGGCCATCAGCTCATCCTTGCCGACCTTGACGTCGTCGACCGAGATCTGGCCGAGCAGGTAGTCGACGACCTTCTCCTCGAACATCGGCGCGCGCAGCGCGTTGATGGCTTCCGGGTTGCTGCGATAATACTCGAAGGCTTCCTGCTGCTGGTTTGCCGGGAAACGGCGCACCTGCTCGAACAGGCCGCGCTGCAGTTCCTCGTCCGACACGGTGACGCCGGCCTTCTCGCCGATCTCGGCGAGCACGAGGCCAAGGCGCACGCGGCGCTCGGCAAGACGCATATATTCGGCGCGCGCCTCTTCTTCCGTCGTCTCCTCGTCGGCGAAGGTCCGGCCGGCGGCTTCGAGGTCGCGGTTGACCTGGGCCCAGATGTTGTTGAACTCGGCCTCGACGAGCTTGGAGGGCGCTTCGAACGAGTAGGACGCGTCGAGCTGGTCGAGCAGCTGGCGCTTCACCTTCTGGCGGGTCATCGAGCCGAACTGGTTCTCGATCTGGCCGCGCACGATCTCGCGCAGGCGCTCCAGCGATTCCAGGCCGAGATTCTTGGCCGTCTCGTCATTGACCTCGAGCGCGCCGGGTGCCGACACCTCCTTGACGGTGACGTCGAACGTGGCTTCCTTGCCGGCCAGGTGCGCCGCCTGGTAGTTTTCGGGGAAAGTGACGGTGACCTGCTTCTCATCGCCGGCCTTCGCGCCGATCAGCTGGTCCTCGAAGCCGGGGATGAACTCCTTTGAGCCGAGCACCAGCGGCTGGTCGGTGCCGGCGCCGCCGGCGAAAGCCTCGCCGTCGATCTTGCCGACATAGTCGATGCTCACACGGTCGCCTTCGGCGGCCTTGCCGGTCTTCGGCTCGTAGCTGCGCGCCGATTCCGCAACGCGCTTGACCTGGTCGTCGACTTCCGATTCCGGCACGTCATAGACCTGACGCGTCACCTTGATGTCGGAGAAATCCTTGATCTCGATCGGCGGGATGACTTCGTAGTTGAGGCTGAATTCGAAATCGGCGCCGCCGGCCAGGATCTTCTCGGCCTCCTTCTCGTCCTCGGTCATGATCACTTCGGGCTGCATGGCGGCCTTTTCGCCGCGCCCCGAAATGATCGAACGGGTCGAGTCGTTGAGGATCTCGTTGACGACCTCGGCCATGAACGACTTGCCGTACATCTTGCGCAGGTGCTGCACCGGCACCTTGCCCGGGCGGAAGCCGTTGATGCGCACCTTGTCGCGGGCGTCGGTCAGCCGCGCCATCAGCTTGGCTTCCATGTCACCGGCCGGCACGGTGATCTTGATCTCGCGCTTGAGACCGGAGTTGAGCGTTTCGGTGACCTGCATCCTAGAACCTTTGTTTTCAACAATGAGACTGCCAAACGGTTCTTAGCCGTTTACAGCCTGCCGGTATGATCTTGCCGGAAATGGCTTTTGGGACGGAACCTGGCGATTTGACCGCTAATGCGGTTCACATCTTCCTGAACTGCGCCTTGCCAAATGCGAATAAGTTCTTGTTTTTACTATAACTTTTCGCACCTTGCAGAGGCGGAAATTCACATTCCGTCACATTCGACACGCCTTTTGTCACAGGCTAGGCTAATTTTCAACCATCTTCGCTTCAATGCATGCCGCCCAAAAGTGCGCGGCGTTTTTGGCGAATGGCATGCATCAAAAGACTTAAAAGCGCGTCACCTGAAACCATTTCGACGCGACGCGCTTTAACGGATAGCATGACTTGGGCGCCGACATTGACAGAATGATGGCTACATGGGATTGCCGGGGAAAGCGGATGTGGCGGAATTGGTAGACGCCCTGGATTTAGGTTCCAGTGCCGAAAGGCGTGGGGGTTCGAGTCCCTTCATCCGCACCATCCTTCGCTCTTCGAGCTTCGGATGGCAGGCCACCACCTGAGGCTCGAAGAGCCGAAGGTGTCCTCCGAAGCCTTGGCGAAGGAGGACCGGCGCTGTCAGTGCCAACCCAAGGCGCTAATAAAGCGGCTCCTCGAACAGCGTCTTGTCACCGTCCATCAGCGCCTTGATCTGTGCCGTGCCGTCGGGTGCGAGCGCGAGCTTGATGCCGAACGGCCGCACGCGCATGTCGTTCTGGATCGCCATTCCTTCGCCTTCCGGCACATAGAAGCGATCGATCCCGTAGTCCGGCGCGATCGTCATGTCGGGGCTGCGAAGATCCCAGCCCGCGGCGACATGTCCGACGATGTCCGCCTCGTCCACGCCCGTCGGGGCCGGCGCTTTGCCGAACCAGGCCGCTGTCGGCTGCCAGTAACCATCCGCGCCCTTCTTCAATCGCACCGCGATCGAACCGTCGTCGCTGGAAAAAGCGCCTTGCGGAATGTCGGCGATCAGCTTCACCGGAATCCGCGAAATGTTGTTGTTGAGCGAGACATAGTCGCCGCGCATGAGATCGCGCGGATCGACGGGCTCGACTTTCAGAAGCACTTCCTTGCCGTTGCGCAGGATTGCGGCGCGGCCGGCGATGATCCAGCTGAGAAAGCCGATCTGGACAAGCGCCAGCACCAGCGCCGCGATGATCAGTTTCTTGCCGGTCATACCGTTGCTCCTGCCTTGGCGGGCGCCCTCATGCGTTTCTCGACGCGGATGATGATCAGCGCCAGGATGCCGAGCAGCACGGCGGCGGCCAGGAAGAATCCGGCCGTATCGAGCATCGACCGCAAGGTGACGCCATAGATGATGGCGAGTTCGAAGGCGAAGCCGGCATAGGCCAGCCAGCGCAGCCCCCTGCTCTCGCGGCCGGCCAGCATGATCGCCGCCACGATGCCGGCAAGCGCCACGATCGAGGCGACGGCGAAACCGCTGTTGTAGGTGCTTTCATCCGCCAGCTCGACCTGGACGATCGCCATGCCGGTGAGGAAGCCGAACAAGGCGTGCAAGGGCAGCCGGCCGCCGAGTTGAAGGATCCTGTCGATCGGATCGCCCGTAAAGACCGAAGCGGCAAACAGCAGCGCCGATACGACGGCGAGCGAAACCGCCACCGGCAGCGTGTCGTGATCCGTCGCCAGCAAAACCAGATAGAAAATGACAGACAGAATGATGAGGTGGCGCGCGGCCCGGCTGCGCGTCCAGAACGAAATGGCGAACAGCACGACCGCCATGACGATGAAGAGATGCGGGATCCCCGCGCGCCAGTAGAAGCCGAACCCCTTCAGGACCAGCCAGGCGTCGGCGATGCCGACCGCCGCCACGGTCAGCGGGTTGGAACGCAGCGCCACCGCCGCCAGCGCCGTGCCGGCGCACCATGTCAACAGCGCCGAGGCCTCGTCGCCCGAGAGGTGATACATCTGGCCGATGAGTGCGATCGAGCCGCCGAAGGCGGCGGCGGCGACGATCCACAGCGCCTCGCCGACCGCGGCATGGTCGCGCGTCTTCAGCACCGCACCGCCGACATAGCCTGCGAGGATGACGGCAAACAGGGCCGCCACGCGAACGAGGCGCGGGATGGCCTCCCAGTTGGCGGCGACGAAAATCAGGATCGCCGCGCCGAACAAAAGCGCCGCCATCATCGCCAGGATGGAGCCGAAACTCAGTGACGCCCGCTCGTTGGCGGCGACGTCGCGTGTCAATGCCTCCGCCGTGGCGGGATCGATCAGCCCGGCCTCCCGCCATCGCGCGATATCCGCCCTAACCTGTGTTGCATAGCCCGCCATGCTTTCCCCCAAAGCCTGGTCATTTCCTTAGCCGGGAACAGCCAAGCCATTGACGCGGCGGCATTTTCCGATTCGGTCTTCTTTGTGACGCAGGCGTGAATGGCCGTTAATGTTGCATTGCACAATTTGCATTGCTGCCATGCGCCAACGGCACTTTTAAACCGATATGATCCCACCTATTTTCTGTTCGTACGCAAACGGAATGATCCGAAGCAAAGACGAAACGAGAACTACCATGAACCTGATCCGCAACTACCGCAACTGGCGCCGCTACCGGGACACCGTCTCCGAGCTGAGCCGCCTGTCGAACCGTGAACTGACCGACCTCGGCATCAGCCGCAGCGACATCCACTACGTCGCCCGCAAGGCGGTCTAATCCGCTTCGGACCGCAAATGGTCCGAACCAGTTTTTGAAGAGAGTAACGACAATGAACCTGATCCGCAGCTATCGTAACTGGCGCGTCTATCGCGACACCGTTACCGAGCTGGGTCGGCTTTCGAACCGCCAGCTCCATGATCTCGGCATCGTTCGCGACGAGATCAAGATGGTCGCCCGCAAGGCGATCTAAGGAATTTCGCCAGGGTCGACCTCCTCCCCGACCCTGACGGATACGGTCAACCTTCACCTCCTCCCGAGGGTTGACCACTGAAACGGCGCCCGCCGGACCTCCTCCCCCGGCGGGCGTTGTTCCAGAAGCGAACGTAGTTCGTCTTCGAAGGTTTCGCCCCTTCTCAAAGGCGAAAAGAATTTTCGTCCTCAAGGGCGATAAGGAATTTCGTCAAAGCCGACCTCCTCCCCGGCAATGGCGAATAAGGTCGATCTTCACCTCCTCCCGAGGATCGACCCCCAAAACGACACCCGCCGGACCTCCTCCCCCGGCGGGTGTTGTTGTTTTTGGCGCAGGCTTCCCACTTCGCCCGTTGCTGGCCGGCAATTGCAATCGTGCCGCCAAGCGACTATTGCGGCGCTCATGAGCAAAAATCCCGTCCATATCATCGGCGGCGGCCTCGCCGGTTCCGAGGCCGCATGGCAGATCGCTGAGGCCGGCGTTCCGGTCGTGCTGCATGAAATGCGCCCGGTGCGCGGCACCGACGCCCACAAGACCGACAGTCTGGCCGAGCTCGTCTGTTCGAACTCCTTCCGCTCCGACGACGCCGAAAACAATGCGGTCGGCCTGCTGCATGCCGAAATGCGGCTTGCCGGCTCGCTGATCATGAGCGCCGGCGACGCCAACCAGGTTCCGGCCGGCGGTGCGCTGGCGGTCGACCGCGACGGCTTTTCCGATGCGGTCACCGCGAAGATAGAGGCGCATCCGCTGATCGCCATCCAGCGCGAGGAAGTGCCGGGACTGCCGCCCAAGGATTGGGACCAGGCGATCATCGCCACCGGCCCGCTGACGGCGCCTTCGCTGGCACAGTCGATCGCCGAGGCGACCGGCGCCGATGCGCTCGCTTTCTTCGACGCCATCGCGCCGATCGTGCATTTCGACACGATCGACATGAACACGGCCTGGTTCCAGTCGCGCTACGACAAGGTCGGGCCCGGCGGCACCGGCAAGGACTACATCAACTGCCCGATGGACAAGGACCAGTATCTCGCCTTCGTCAAGGCGCTGCTCGACGGCCAAAAGACCGAGTTCAAAGAGTGGGAAGGCACGCCCTATTTCGACGGCTGCCTGCCGATCGAGGTGATGGCCGAGCGCGGTGTCGAGACCCTGCGTTACGGGCCGATGAAGCCGATGGGGCTGACCAACGCCCACAACCCGACGGTCAAGGCCTATGCGGTGGTGCAGCTTCGCCAGGACAATGCGCTGGGCACGCTCTACAACATGGTCGGCTTCCAGACCAAGCTGAAGCATGCCGAGCAGGTGCGCATCTTCCGCACCATCCCCGGCCTTGAAAACGCGGACTTCGCGCGTCTCGGCGGCCTGCACCGCAACACCTACATCAACTCGCCGACGCTGCTCGATCCGTCGCTGCAGCTCAAATCGCGGCCGGGCCTGCGTTTCGCCGGCCAGATCACCGGCTGCGAAGGCTATGTCGAAAGCGCCGCCATCGGCCTGCTCGCCGGCCGCTTCGCCGCCGCCGAGCGGCTCGGACAGATGCCCGCCCTGCCGCCGCCGACCACCGCCTTCGGCGCGCTGCTCAACCACATCACCGGCGGCCATATCGTCTCCGACGACGAGCCCGGCAAGCGCTCCTTCCAGCCGATGAACGTCAATTTCGGTCTGTTCCCACCCGTGGAAGCACCGAAGACCGAAGGCAAGCGTCTGCGCGGCAAGGACAAGACCGTCGCCAAAAGGCACGCCATCACCTCCCGCGCCCTGGCTGAATGCAGGGCATGGTTGGGGCTGCCGGGCAGAGCTGAGGCAGCCGAATAAGCTTTTCTGTCCCATTGGCCATGCATATAAAGTAGGATATCATCCCACTTTATATGCATGGAGCGATGTCAATGGAATCTGCCGAGAAACTATCCATCACCGTCACGCCTGCCATGGCTCGCATGATCCGCGAGAAAGTCGAGGACGGGTCTTTCGGCTCCGCCAGCGAAGTCGTCCGCGCAGCGCTCCGCGCCTTCCAGCGCGAAGAGGAAGAGCATGCCGAGCGAATGGCATCGATCCGGGCGCGGGTGAAGGCTTCGATCGAGGACAAGAGGCCGAACCTTTCAGGAGAACAGGTGCGCGCTCATCTTCAAGGGCTGTTTGCCGAGTATTCGAGCCCCGACGATGATTCAGCGGCTTGAAGTCGAATACAGCCAAAGCGCGAGAGATGATCTCGCTAATATTTTCAGACACATAGTCGAGGCTAGCGGAAACCCTCACGTCGCGTTGAAATTCGTTCTGCGCATCGAAGACCGCTGCCAGAACATCGGCAACGCCCCTCGCGGCGGACGAACTCGCGACGATATCGTACTAGGCGGTGGTGACGATTTAACTATTTGAGCCAGATGGCGATAGCGGCGAGTTTGACGAAGCCCATGAAGTTGGCG